>JADGQS010000007.1 GCA_017881585.1 Gemmatimonadaceae bacterium
TCGGCGTGGAACGCACCGGCAAGAAGCGCATCACGCTCGACGGCGTGGACACGCCGCGCCTGACGGACGCACTCGGCGCGCTCCCCTCCGTGTGCTTTTCACCGGCCGACATCGCCCTGATCGCCGGCGCGCCCGCCGAGCGGCGCCGGTATCTCGACATCGCGCTCGCGCTGAGCTCGAAACGGTACCTCGCCGCGCTCCGCCGGTATCGCGCGGCGCTCGCACGACGCAACGCGGCGCTGAGAGAGGCGGCGCGGCCCGGTGCCCGTTCCTCCAGCGTCGCCGCGTGGGAGCCGGCGCTCGCGGAGCACGGCGCCGTTCTTGTGGGGGAGCGGCGCGCGTGGGTCGCGGAGGGCGCGGCGGAGTTCACCCGGCTGTGCGAGGAGATAGGAGAGCGGGTGCCGATGCAGATCGCGTACGAGTCGCCGCTGGTGGACGTGCCGGACGTGCGCGCCGCGCTCGCGGAGGCGCTGCGGCGCGGCCGCGAGCACGATGCGCGGCGCGGGATCACGCACGCGGGTCCGCATCGCGACGATCTCGCCGTGACGCTCGGCGCCCGGGATCTTCGCCTCGTGGGATCGGCGGGCCAGCAGCGCACCGCCGCGATCGCGCTGCGCCTGCTCGAGGCCGCGACGTTTCGCACGCGCGGCGGCGCGCAGCCGGTGCTCCTGCTCGACGACCCGTTCGCCGAGCTCGACCGCAAGCGCGCGTCGCGCGTGCTCGCCCTGCTCGAGGAGAGCTCCGCGAAGGGGCTCGGCCAGACGATCCTGTGCGTGCCGCGCGAGGACGAGATTCCGCGCGCGTTCACGCGGCTCGAGCGGTGGAGCGTGCGCGACGGCGTGTTCGCATCAGCGGGCGCGCCCGACGGAGCGGGCGTTCCAGTCACGCCGGGCGTTCCAGTCACGCCGGGCGCGCCAGTCGCCGCCCGATGAGCTACGAGAAGCGGAAGCCGCGCGCGTTCGGAGACGAGGGGCGGCCTGTGCCGATCGCCGACGTGCTCAAAGGATTTCTGCGATCGGCGGGGCTCGACGCGCGCGTCGAGCGCGCGCAGGTGCTGGTCGAATGGGCGTCGTTCGTGGGGCCGCAGATCGCGAGCGTGACGGAGCCGCGCACGGTGACCGAGGATGGCACGCTGTTCGTGGGCGTGAAGACGCACGGGTGGATGACGGAGCTGTCGATGATGGAGCGCTCATTGCTCGCGAAAATCAACGCGCGGACGGGCCGCGATCCGATCCGCAAGATCCGGTGGGAACTTCTGCGGTAAGTCATTGGCGGGGTGGCCTTTGCGGCATCCCCTTTTCATTGCATTTCAGAGGTACAATCGTTACTTTTCAGGATCGGTAAGGCGCACCTGAATTCGGTATTTATTCGCGCCCCAATTCCCGTCGTTTTTCGCCCAAACTTCCCCCACGCAATGGCAAAGACGAACGACGCCGCCGCCTCGAGCTACGACGCGTCAGACATCCAGGTACTCAAGGGCCTCGAAGCGGTTCGCAAACGTCCCGGGATGTACATCGGCAGCACCAGCTCCCGCGGACTGCATCACCTCGTCTACGAAGTCGTCGACAACTCGATCGACGAAGCGCTGGCCGGCTACTGCGACAACGTGCGCGTCGTGATCCATCCCGACAACGCGATCACCGTCGAGGACAACGGCCGCGGAATCCCCGTCGACATTCACCCGATCGAGAAGATCCCGGGCGTCGAGCTCGCGATGACGGTGCTTCACGCCGGCGGCAAGTTCGACAAGAGCAGCTACAAGGTGTCGGGCGGACTGCACGGCGTGGGCGTCAGCGTCGTGAACGCGCTCTCCGAAACGCTGAAGGTGTGGGTGAAGCGCGACGGGCAGGAGTACTTCATGGAGTTCCGCCGCGGCGACACCGTGCGGAAGCTCGAGGTGCTCGGCAACGTCGCCGGAAAGGAATCGGGCACCAAGGTGTGGTTCAAGCCCGACCCCGAGATCTTCACCGAGCTGGTGTACGACTACACGATCCTGCAGTCTCGCCTTCGCGAGCTCTCGTACCTGAACAAGGGCGTGACGATCTCGCTCACCGACGAGCGGCCCGGGCAGGAGCGGTCGGAGACGTTCCAGGCCAAGGGCGGGCTGAAAGAGTTCGTCGCGTTCCTCAACGGCAACAAGAAGAGCCTGCACCCCGAGATCCTCTATCTCGACATCGAGAAGGACGACGTCGGCATCGAGCTCGCGCTGCAGTACAACGACGGTTACAACGAGAACGTCTTCTCGTTCGTCAACAACATCAATACGCACGAAGGCGGCACGCACCTCACCGGCTTCAAGTCGGCGCTCACGCGCACGATCAACGCGTACGCCGCCAAGGGCAACGCGCTGAAGAAGTCCGATTTCACGCTCTCCGGCGAGGACGTGCGCGAGGGTCTCACGGCCGTGCTGCACGTGAAGGTGCGCGAGCCGCAGTTCGAGGGGCAGACCAAGACCAAGCTCGGCAACTCCGAGGTGGAGACCGCCGTGAAGACGGCGGTGAACGAGTGGCTCGGCGGCTTCCTCGACGAGCAGCCGCGCGTCGCGAACATCATCATCGAGAAGGCGGTCAGCGCGGCCCGCGCGCGCGAGGCGGCGCGAAAGGCGCGCGATCTCACGCGCAAGAAGTCGGCGCTCGACGTGGGCAACCTGCCCGGCAAGCTCGCCGACTGCTCGCTCAGCGATCCGGCGATGTGCGAGATCTATCTGGTGGAAGGTGATTCGGCGGGAGGAAGCGCCAAGCAGGGGCGAGACCGCATGTTCCAGGCGATCCTGCCGCTGCGCGGAAAGATCCTCAACGTCGAGAAGGCGCGCATCGACAAGATCCTGTCGAACGAGGAAATCCGCACGATCATCACGGCGATCGGCGCCGGAATCAAGGACGAGTTTTCGATCGAGAGCGCGCGCTACCACAAGATCATCATCATGACGGACGCGGACGTCGATGGCGCGCACATCCGCACGCTGCTGCTGACGTTCTTCTACCGGCAGATGCCGGAGCTGATCGCGTCGGGCTTCGTGTACATCGCGCAACCGCCGCTCTTCCGCGTCGCGAAGGGAAAGGAAGAGTACTACGCGTACGATATGGCGGAACGCGACGAGATCGCCAGGCGCATGGGCAACGGCGAGGGCAAGACGTCGCTGAACATCCAGCGCTACAAGGGCCTCGGAGAGATGAACCCGGATCAGCTGTGGAAGACGACGATGGATCCGGAGACGCGCACGATCCTCAAGGTGAATGTCGAGGACGCGTTCATGGCGGATCAGATCTTCCAGACGCTGATGGGCGATGAAGTCGAGCCGCGACGGCTGTTCATCGAGGCGAACGCAAAGTTTGCTTCCAACCTCGACATCTAGAAGCCTTTCCACGGATTTCGCGGATTTAGCAGATCTGCAACTACAAAAAAGACTTTGGGGGAACCGCAACAGCAAAGCCGTTGCGGTTCCCCCAAAGTCTTTGCCGTTGCCTATCTGCGTATATCCGCGAAATCCGTGGAAAGGTTTTTAGGTCGCGCGAACCCGAACCTTCGTCCCCCACGGATCGCTGACCGTTCCGCCGCTCGTGTCGCGTTCGACCGGGTGACCAGCGGACTCCACGCTGCTGAGCGCCGCTTGCGCATCTGAGGCCGTCGGCACGACGACTTCCCATTCCAGCAGCCGCGCATCGCCGTCGCTCGCCGCGGGCTGCCCCGCCGCCCATGTGTTCGTGCCGAGATGGTGGTGGTACCCGCCCGCCGCGAGAAACAGCGCGCCGGGATAATTCCACACCATCTTGTCGAAGCCGAGCCCCGCGTGATAGAAGTGCGAGGCGCGTTCGATATCGCCGACATGAAGATGCACGTGACCGATCACCGTTCCCTTCGGCAGTCCGGTGAACAGCGCGTCACCGCCCGCCGCCATCAGGTTTTCAGCGTCGAGCGGATCCGTCGCCATCGCAATCTGACGGTCGGCTGTCTTCCAGTTCGCGCGCGGACGATCGGCATAGACCTCGATTCCGAGCCCGTCGGGATCGGTCAGGTAGAGCGCCTCGCTCACGAGATGATCGGCCATCCCGACGTGCACGCCGAGCGCGGTGACGTGGCGGAGGAAGCGGCCGAGCACGGCGCGGTCGGGAACGAGGATCGCGAAGTGATAGAGCCCCAGGAGACCGCGGCGCGGGACCGGCGTGGCGCCGGGCCGCTCGCGCAGCCCGACGAGCATCGAGTCGTCGCCGTGGGCGCCGAGCCGGGCCATTCCGTCGCTGCGGCTGATGGTATGAAGGCCGATGACGTTTTCGTAGTACGCGACCGAGCGGGCCAGGTTGGAGACCTGCAGCTTCACCGGCCCGAGCCGCGTCGCCTCCGGGAGCCGGTAGCCCCCCGGCGCGACGCCGTAGTCGAGGCTCACGCTACCGGCACATCATCGCGGCATGGCGCTCGAGCCAGCCACACCGGCGGCGCCGAGCGCCGCGAGCTTCTCGACTCCCGCGGCGGTCACGCGATGCGAGATGAGCGGCAGGCGCGGCATGTCGCCGTCGCCGACGACGAACGCCGCATCGAGCGCCGCGCGCCCGGCCGCCGCGCATGCCGCGTCGCGTGCGAGGATCGTCGCGAGCGGCTGGCCGCGCGAGACACGATCGCCCGGCTTCGCGAGGAGCTGGAAGCCCACGGTGGGATCGATCAGGTCCGCCATCTTCGTGCGCCCGCCGCCCATCGCCGTGATCCCCTTGCCCACCGCGCGCGGCTCCACGCGCTGCACGACGCCGTCGCGCGGCGACTCGTACGGCTCGCGGAGCTTCGCGGCGGGAACGACGAGCGAGGGATCGTCGCACACGCCGGGATCTCCGCCCTGCGCGATGACGATCTCGCGAAATTTCTCCAATGCCTTTCCGCTCGAGATCGCGCGCTCCAGCCGCGTGCGCGCGTCGGCGTGATCGTCCGTCACTCCTCCGAGCACGAGCATCTCGGCACCGAACCGCAGCACCAGCTCGCGCAAATCCGGCGGACCGCCTCCCTTCAACGACTGCACCGACTCGATGATCTCGTTGGCGTTCCCGCACGCGATGCCGAGCGGCGAGTCCATGTTCGTCAGCAGCGCCACCACCGGACAGTCGTGACGCGCGCCGAGGGCGATCATCGTCTTCGTGAGCGTCAGGTGGTCGTCGAGCGCCGGGAGGAAGGCTCCCGCGCCGGTCTTCACGTCGAGCACGAGCCCGTTGAGGCCTTCGGCGAGCTTCTTGCTCATGATGCTCGACGCAATGAGCGGAATGCTTTCCACCGTCGCGGTCGCGTCGCGCAGCGCGTACAGCATACGGTCGGCCGGCGCAATCTCGCCCGTCTGCCCCATGAGCACGCAACCGATGCGCTCGACCTGCGCCGCGGCCTGAGACAGCGAGAGGCGTGTATGGAATCCCGGAATCGACTCGAGCTTGTCGAGCGTGCCGCCGGTATGGCCTAGGCCGCGACCGGAGACCATCGGCACCGCAACGCCGCACGCAGCCACGAGCGGGGCGAGCACGATCGATACCTTATCCCCGACACCGCCCACGGAGTGCTTGTCCACGCGACGCATCCTGAGGTGCGAGAGTTCGAGCTTCCGCCCGCTCTCGAGCATTCCCTCCGTGAGCGCGACGGTTTCGTCGTCGGTCAGGCCGCGGAAGTAGATCGCCATGAGCAGCGCCGACACCTGGTAGTCGGGAAGCGTGCCGGCGGCGAGATCGCGCGCGAACGCGTGCCAGTCGGCGGCGTCGATGTGACCGCCGTCACGCTTGCGCTCGATGAGGTCGCGCAGCGTCATTGACCCGGCGCGGCCGGAGTGCCTACGTTCTGGAGCTGGCGAAGGAAAAAACGCCAGAGCGAACAATTTCCGGAGCCGTCGCGCATGTGGACTCGTTGGAGGATGGCCAGCCTGCTGGCCGTGGCGTTCGCCGCGGGGCCGCGGGCCGGTGCGCAGACCGCGAGCGAACGGATCGCCCAGGGAGACCGCGCGTACGCCGACCTGCAGGCCAGGACGGCGCTCGATCAGTATCGCCTGGCACTCTCGATCGAACCTAAGAGCTACGAGGCATTGTGCAAAGCGTCGCGGGTCGAAGTGGATCTCGCCGAGGGGCTCGACGCCGGTCCGGATCATGACTCGCTGCAGGCGAACGCGCAGCGGCACGCGGAAGCGGCGATCGCGGTGAATCCGCGGAACGCCGAGGGCCACTTCGCGCTGGCCCGCGCGCTCGGCCGCAAGGCGCTCAGCCTTGGCACGATGGACCGCATCCGCTACGCCAAGCTGATCCGGCAGGAGGCGCTGGCGGCGTTGAGGTACGATTCCCTGCACGCCGGCGCGATTCACGTGATGGGGAGCTGGAACGCCGAGATCATGCGCGTGAACGGGTTCGAGCGCGCATTCGCCAAGCGGTTCCTTGGCGCCGAGGTGTTCGGCGAAGCGAACTGGGAGGCGGCTCAGCGGCTGATGGAGAAGGCCGTGCGGCTCGACCCCGACCGGCTGGTGCATCATCTCGACCTCGGCTCGATCTACGCGGACCGCGGCGACAAGGCCGGCGCGCGCGAACAGTTCCTGTTTGTCATCCGTGCACCGCTGCGCCAATTCAACGATCCGCTCTACAAGAAGAGGGCGGCCGAGCGCCTCAAGAAGCTTTGAAGAAACCAGAAAGACCCTTGCAGCAACCGTGAAGCAACCGTGAAGCAACCGTGAAGCAACCGTGAACAGGCCATGACCGACGACACCAACGAACAACAGGTCGCCCAGCTCGAGGCGCGGCTCAGCGAGCTCACCCGCGAGCGCGATAACCTCGCCGCGGTCGTGGACATCCTCCAGTCGATCAGCGCGTCGCTGCATTTCGAGGAGATCCTGCAGACGATCGCCCGAAAGCTCGGCGAGGCGTTCGGGCTCGATCGCAGCTCGATCTTCCTCGCGGGCGAGCGCAGCGAGGTGCGCCTCGTCGCGAGCTACGAGGATCCGTCGATCCGGAACCTCGTGGTGGATCTCGACCGCTATCCCGAGCTGAAGCATGCGTTCGAGTCGGGCGAGACGGTGTTCGTGCCCGACGCCATGAAGGACCCGATGTTTCTCGCCGTGCGCGACGAGCTGGACCTGCGCAAGGTGCGCTCGATCGTCGTCGTGCCGATCCGGTGGCGGCAGGAGGTGATCGGCGCGATTTTCCTGCGCACCGAGCGCGACTCGACTCCGTTCAGCGAAACGGACGTGAAGTTCTGCCAGACCATCGCCGACCTCACGGCGAAGGCGCTGCGCAACGCACACCGGTTCGAGGCGATGCTCAAATCGTCGAGCGAGAAGCCGAGCGACCAGCACCGCTCGGAACTGCCCGCTATCGCGCTCCTCGCGTTCCTTCGCCGCCTGCTCGACCGCTACGCCTCGAGTGAGAGCCACGTCTGGGCCGAGACACTCCTCGCGAAGGCGAGCGACGAGGAGCTCGAGCGACTGGTCGGCGTGGCGCTCCAGGTGATCGAAGAAGAGGCCAAGGGGTGACCGTTCCCAAGCGCGATGCGGAGCGCAGTGCCGTGCTGCGGCGCACGCTCGAGCAGGCGTCATACGACTATTACGTGCTCGACCGCCCGACGATGCCGGACCGCGAGTACGACACGCTGTTCCGCGAGCTGCAGGACCTCGAGCGCGAACATCCCGGGCTGCGCACGCCGGACTCGCCCACCATGCGCGTGGGCGCGGAGCCCGCCACGAGCTTCGCGAAGCACACGCATCTCGTGCCGATGATCTCGCTTTCGAACGCGTTCAGCGATGACGAGGTCGCCGAGTGGGACGCGCGCGCGACGAAGATCGCGGGAACGGCCGTTCGGCAGAGCGGCTATTCCGCGGAACTGAAGATCGACGGCGCGGCCGTGAGCCTCACGTATCGCGACGGCGTGCTCGTCACGGGTGCGACGCGCGGCAACGGCGCGGTGGGCGAGGCCGTCACCGCGAACCTTCGCACGATCCGCGAGATCCCGCTGCGGCTGCGCGGCAGCGAGAAGGCCCATCCGCCGCTGATCGAGATTCGCGGCGAGGTGTACTTCCCGTTCGACGCCTTCGAGCGGCTGAACGACGAGCGCACGAAGGCGGGCGAGCCGGTGTTCGCGAACCCGCGCAACTCCGCGGCGGGCTCGCTGCGCCAGCAGGACCCTGCGGTGACCGCCGCGCGTCCCCTCCGTTTTTTCGGCTACGCCTACGCCGTTCCAGGCGCAGGCGCCCTGCCATTCGAGACGCAGTCCGAGCTCCTGAAGACACTCGGGTCGTGGGGCATTCCGACCGCACCGCACCACAAGCACTGCCGCACCCTGGCCGACGTGAACGCCTGCGCGCATTCGATCGAAACCAAGGTGCGCGGCGAGCTGAATTTCGGCATCGACGGCATCGTCGTGAAAGTGGAGTCGATCGCGCTGCAGGCGGAGCTCGGCGATGCCGGCCGTGAACCGCGCTGGGCGATCGCGCGAAAGTTCGCCGCCGACATCGCCGAGACGAAGCTGCTCGCCATCGAGGTGAACGTCGGCCGCACGGGGAAGATCAATCCGTACGCCGTGCTCGAGCCCGTCGAGGTCGGCGGCACGACGGTGAGCCGCGCGACGCTGCACAACTACCAGCTGATCAAGCAGAAGGACCTGCGCGAAGGCGACGTCGTGATGCTCAAGCGCGCGGGCGACGTGATTCCTCAGGTGATCGGTCCGGTTCCGGAGAAGCGCGACAAGCGGCATCCGCCGCCGGTGCCGAAGATCCCGACGCACTGTCCGGCGTGCGGCACGAAGGTGCGCGCATCGGAGAAGGACCTCTTCTGCGACAACGATCGCTGCGAGGGACGCCGGCTGGAGGCCATCGTGCACTTCGCGTCGCGCGGCGCGATGGACATCGACGGGCTGTCGTACGCGCGCATCGAACAGTTGCTCGACGCGGGGCTGATTCACGACATCGCGGATCTCTACGACCTGAAGGAAGCGGACATCGCGGCGCTCGAGCGGTTCGCGGAGAAGAGCGCGCAGTCGCTCGTGGAAGCGATCGAAGCCTCGAAGAAACAACCGCTCTCGCGATTGCTGTTCGGACTCGGGATTCGGCACGTCGGCGCGGAAGCCGCCGCGCTGCTGGCGAGGAATTTCGGGAAGCTCGATGCGATCGCCAAGGCCGGCGTCGATGAGATCGAGGCCGTGCACGGCATCGGCCCGACGATCGCGGCGGCGGTCCACGAATACTTCCACGACGAGCGCGCCGCGAAGCTGATCGAACGGCTGCACGCCCACAAGCTGACCTTCGCCGAACCGGCACGCGCCGCATCCGGTGATGCCTTCAGGGGCCTCACAGTCGTCATCACCGGGACGCTGCCGACGCTCAGCCGGCCGGAGGCGAAGGCGATGATCCAGGACGCAGGTGGCCGGGTGACGGACTCGGTGTCGAAGGCGACGAGCCTGCTGGTGGTCGGCGCGGACGCGGGAAGCAAGCTCGACAAGGCCAGGGAACTTGGCGTGCAGATCATCGACGAAGCCGAACTCTTGCGCCGTCTCGGGAAGTAGAGGTTTCTTTCACCGTCATGGCAACCAACGTGGACCTTTCATCGTCGCAACTGCTCGCATTTCCGCGCGCGTCGCTCGGCGCGCTGCGCTCGGCACTCATTCGTGACACCGGCGGCGCGTTCGCGACGTTCCTTCAAGAGGCGGGCTATGCCGGCGGCGACGCGATCTTCGCGTCGTTCCGCAGCTGGCTGGCGGCTCGTGGAGCGGGTGACGCCGAGTCGCTCGACGTGGAGACGTACCAGTCGCACGCGACGGAGTTCTTTCGCGAGATGGGCTGGGGCTCACTCGCGATCACGCCGCTGCACGACGTCGTCGCGATCGTCGATTCGAGCGACTGGGCGGAATCGGATGCCACGGGTGGCCTGCCATATCCTGCGTGCCACTACAGCACGGGGTTGTTCGCCGATTTCTTCGGCAGAACAGCTGAGGCGCCACTGGCCGTGCTCGAGGTGGAGTGCCGGTCCAGCGGAAGCCACCGGTGCCGGTTTCTGGTGGGATCGGCCGAGATCATGCAGCACCTGTACGAGCGCATGGCGGCGGGGGCAACGTACGAAGAGGCGGCGGCGGACCTGGCCTAGCGATCCGCGGCGAAGAGCGACGGTACGAACAGCAACGGGCGACGTGTGAGGGGCGACCGTCCCTTTGTCTTACTCGTATTTCGGATTCGGGAGCAGTTCCCCGTCGACGATAATCTCCTTGTCCCACGGCAGCACGATGGTGCTCTCCGTCTCGAGCCCGAAGAAGTCGGGCTGATAGTCGCCGGTCTTGAAGCTCACCGCAGAGCGGACGTCGGCGGCACCGGCGTTGAGCACGGAGGCGATCGCCAGACGCATTGTCGCGCCCGATCCGCAGGTCTCATCGACGATCAGCACGTTCTTGCCGCGCACCTCGACGGGAGCGGCGCCGAACACCGCCGGCGTCTCGCGAACGGTCTCGGCCTGATACCGGCGGCTCACGAGCATCGAATGAAACGGCCGGTCGAGCATCGCGGCGACGGCCGCGCCCGGCACGACGCCGGCGGTCGCGATGCCGACGACCAGCTCCGGATCGTACTCCCGCGCCACCTTCAGCGCCAACGCCCGCGAGAGCTCGCCGAAGAGCGGCCAATCGACGTTGAATACGTCCTTCGCTGGACGAGCGGGCTTCTTCTTGGGCATCTTGGAAGGTATGTCGATGTGA
The DNA here is from genome assembly GCA_017881585.1 of Gemmatimonadaceae bacterium. Taxonomy (GTDB): domain Bacteria; phylum Gemmatimonadota; class Gemmatimonadetes; order Gemmatimonadales; family Gemmatimonadaceae; genus Fen-1231. The sequence goes on from JADGQS010000007.1 coordinate 10,678, forward strand.
GATTCCGGGGTACCACACCAAGGTGTTAGACACCCGGTAATCGATCGTCCGCTGTCTGCCGTCTGCCATCCGCCGTCCGCCGTCCGACCTGTGCCAAAATACCCTACCAGCGCGTCTTTCTAGGACATGTCATGGATCAGCCGCCTGCTCGGCGGCAAGACGAAGAGCGACGTTCGCCCGCAGCGCCTCGATTATCTTAACGAGGCGCTGGTGCTGGAGCGTCAGGGTGACTACGACGCCGCGTTGACGTCGTATCGGCTTGCGCTCCGCGACACGCCGAACGACCTGCGCGTGCTGCAGAACATGGCGATCGCATTCTCTCGCACGGGGCGTCTCGAAGAAGCGGTGCGCGCATACCGGCGCGCACTGGAGATCGATCCGGCGCTCTCGGGCGCACACTACGGACTGGCATTCCTCCTCGTGAAGCGCGGCGACAATGCCGGCGCGGAGAAGCATCTGCAGGCTTTCCTGTCTCAGCCGCCTTCGGGCGAAGAAGCCGAACGCTGGATCCGCCATGCTCAAGCGACGCTCGAGCTGTTGCGGAACCCGGCGGGCGGTGTAACGCCGCCTGGCGAGGGGTAACGTGGGTCAGATTCTCGCAATTGTCAGTCAGAAGGGCGGAGTCGGCAAGACCACCACGGCGGTCAATCTCGGAGCGGCGTTCGCGCGCCGCGGACTCAAGACGCTCATCGTGGACGTCGACCCGCAGGGCTCGGTGCGCTACGGCGCCGCGCTCAAGAAGGGACACGCCACGCACGGGTTCGCCGATTACCTCAACGGCAGCCGTCCGCTGCGCGACGTCATCCTGCCGACGGCGCTTCCATGGCTCCGCGTGATGCTCGTGGGCACGGTGACCGACGCCGCCGATCACTCGGATTATTCACGCCGCATCGCGGAAGGCGACCTCCTGCCGAAGATGCTCGAGGCGGCACGCGAGCGCTGCGACATCGTCGTGGTGGACACGCCGCCGGGACTCGGGCCCATCACACGCCGCGCGCTCGCGTCGAGCGATCGCGTGCTGGTCCCGCTGCAGTGCGAGCCGCTCGTGCTGCAGACGACGCCGCAGATCCTGCGCGGGATCCAGGACGTCGTATCGACGCATCCGGCGCTGACGCTGGACGGCATCCTGCTGACGATGTACGAGGCGGGCAATGCCGCCTGCGAGCGCACCGAGAAGTACCTGCGCGACCACCTGCCGAAGAGCATGGTGTTCGACCTGGTGATCCCGAGGAGCGCCGCGGTGAGCGAGGCGTTCGCGGCGGGACAGCCCGCGGTGCTTCGCGCACCCAGCGACCCGGGGTCGCAGGCGTACATTCACCTCGCGGCGCTCCTCGCGGAGCGTTTGGCGAAGTGAGAAGTTTGAGAAGGTTCGTGTCGGTGCGAATGATCGCTCCGCTCGCCGTCGTGCTCGCCGCGGTGGTGGGGAGCTGCACGGAGATCGGCACGAACCCCATGATCGTCACGGCCCTCGAGTTCGACTCGCTTCCGTACCCCGCCGTGGTCGCCGGCGACACGCTCCGCGATTCGCTCGGCCGTGCGGCGCCGCTGCACGCGATCGCGTTCAACGCGGCCGGCAGCGTGATCCAGAATCCGTCGATCGCGTATCTCGCGCTCGACTCGGGCTTGACCATCGATCCGACCGGCATCGTGACCGCGCAGCTGCGCAACGGCACGGTGCGCATCATCGCATCGGTGCCGGGACTGCAGTCGACGGCGCAGACGATCGTCGTGTCACGCCGTCCGGACAGCGTGATCGTGACGCCGCCGCTCGTCGACACCCTGGCGTTCACCATTCCCGACAGTGCCGCCCAGAACGTCACGCCCACCCTCGCGCTCAGGGTGGCGACCCGCGACACGGCCGGTGGCATCGGCGGGACGCAGGGCTGGCTGGTGTCGTATCGCGTGCTGTACCATGGCCGACTCCTCGCCCTCACGGACACGACCGTCGCGACGCTCTGGAACGGCAACAACCAGCCGGCACTGGTGGACACGACGGCGGCCGACGGCTCCGTGGCGCCCAAGCTCCGCGTCCGGTCCACCTTGTTGCCGACGACCCCGGATTCGATCACTGTTGTGGCAACGGTCCGATACCGCGGCGCCCCTGTCCCGGGAAGTCCCGTGACGTACGTGATCCAGATTCATCCGAAAGTGAAAGCCCACTAACGTGCCAGGCACACTCACCGAGCTGTTCTTCGAGGCGCTGGACAAGTTCCACCGCGACGACGCGTATCAGGTGAAGCGTGACGGCAGGTACCAGCCGATCTCGCACGCCACGGTGCTCGAGCGCGTGCGGCGGCTCGCGCTCGGCTTGCAGGAACTCGGTCTCGCGCGCGGCGACCGCGTCGCGATCCTCTCGGAGAACCGGCCCGAATGGGCGTTCGCCGACTGGGCCTGCCTCTCGCTCGGGATGGCCGACGTTCCGGTCTACCCCACGCTGCCCGCCGCGCAGATCACGCACATTCTGGTGAACTCCGGCGCAGCCGCGATCTTCGTGTCGGGCGACGGGCAGGCGGCGAAGGTCGCGGAGATTCGTGCCGAGACTCCCGGCGTGCAGCACGTGATCACGTTCGGCGGCACGAAGCCGGAGGGAGTGAATCACACGCTCGCGGAGGTCGAGGCGATGGGCGCCGCAGTGGACACCGCGGAGCGCGGAGCCTCGTGGAAAGCCGGCGCGCTCGCCGTGCAGCCGGGCGACCTCGCGACGCTGATCTACACCTCCGGAACGACGGGCCTGCCGAAGGGCGTGATGCTCACGCACGACAACCTCCACTCGAACGTGCGCACCGCCCTGACCGCGCTGCCGTTCACGCTCGAGGATGTCGCGCTGTCGTTTCTCCCGCTGTCGCACGTGTTCGAGCGGACGTGCGACTACCTCTTCTGGACCGCGGGCGTCTCGATCGCGTACGCCGAGTCGATCGACACGGTGCCGTTCAACATGTCCGAGGTGGGGCCTACGCTGTGCGTGTCGGTGCCCCGGCTGTACGAGAAGATGTACGCGAGGGTGCTCGAGAACGCGCTTTCAGGTGGTTCCGCGAAGAAGCGGATCTTCTTTTGGGCGCGCGCGGTGGCGGACGCGTGGGCGGACGAGACGCTCGCGGGACGCGTGCCGAACGGATGGCTCGCGCTGAAGTACGCGCTGGCGCAGAAGCTCGTATTCAGCAAGCTCAAGGAGCGCACGGGCGGGCGGCTGAGGTATTTCGTGTCGGGTGGCGCGCCGCTCGCGCCGGAGATCAACAAGTTCTTCTATGCGGCGGGCCTGGTGATCCTCGAAGGGTACGGCCTCACCGAGACCTCTCCCGTGATCTCGTGCAATACACCGGAGGCCTTCCGCATCGGCACGGTCGGCAAGCCCTTTTCGGGCTACGAGGTGCGCATCGCCCCGGACGGCGAGATCCTCACGCGTGGCCCTCACGTCATGGCGGGTTACTACAAGAACGACCAAGCGACGAGGGAAGCGATCGATCCCGACGGCTGGTTCCATACGGGCGACATCGGCCTGCTCGACGACGGATACCTGCGCATCACCGACCGCAAGAAGGACATCATCGTCACCGCGGGCGGGAAGAACATCGCGCCGCAGCCGATCGAGAACGCGATCAAGACGAACAAGTACGTGAGCCAGGCCGTGATGATCGGCGACAAGCGCAAGTATCTGGTGCTGCTCGTGGTGCCGAACTGGGACCAGCTCGAGCGGTGGGCCGGACGCAAAAACATCATCTGGACGCAGCGTTCGCAGCTGCTCGAGATGCCGACGATCAGGGCGAAGATGGAGAAGGAGGTCGGCAAGCAGACTGCCGGGCTCGCGAAATTCGAGTCACCGAAGAAGATCGCCCTGCTGGAGCACGACTTCTCGATCGAGCGCGGAGAACTCACGCCCACTTTGAAAGTGAAGCGGCGCATCATTGATCGTGACTACAAGGCGCTGATCGATTCGTTGTACGCCGACTCGGGGGGCGCGCGGCTCGCGTAGCGACGGTCGACATGTTCGTTGAACTTCTGGACAAGCTCCGCTGCCCCAACGCGCACGAGGATTCGTCCCTTATCGCGACCGCCTCGCGCACGGTCGACCGGCGCATCATCGAGGGGACGCTGGGGTGTCCCGTGTGCCACGCGGAATATGCCGTGCACAACGGCGCCGTCGAGATCGGCGAACGTGCGCCCGTGTCGATGCTGACGGCGGACGCGCGGTCTCACGAACGAATGATGCGCCTCGGCGCACTGCTCGGGCTCGACGAGCGCGGCGGACTCTATGTGCTCGATTTCATCAGCGCGTCGTTCATTCGGGAGCTCGCCGCGCTATCGCCGAATTCGCAGTTCATCGCCCTCACCGGACGCCGTGAGATGGAAGGAGCGGGCATCGTGATCCGCGGCCGAGGCCCGGCGCTTCCGCTCGCGAAAGGATGCGCGCGCGGCATCGCGCTCGACATGGCCACTCCGGCGTTGCTCCGCTCGGCGGCCCAGGTTCTCTCAGCGGGAGGCCGGCTCGTCGCGCCGGCGGATGCGATCGTCCCCGATGGCATCAAGATGCTCGCGAGGGACGACGAGCAGTGGGTCGGCGAACGCGAGGCAGTGCCGGTGCTTTCCGCGATTCGTCGCGCGCCTCGCTAGGCGAGCGCCAAACGAACGCCGAACGAACGCCAAGCGTCCGCTACGCGCGGGAGATTCGCAGCTCGTCCACGTTGACGGTTTCGGGCTGCGTCACCGCGAACAGGACCGCCCGCGCCACATCCTCCGGCCGCAGCATGTCCGCGCGATTCGGCAGATTCGTCCGCGAATCCGGAGCGACGTCGTCCCACAGCGCCGTATCGGTCGCATTCGGCGAGACGAGCGTGGCGCGCACGCCGGTTCCTTTCGTCTCCGCGCGGAGAACTTCGTGCACGGCTCGGGCGCCGTACTTGCTGGCGGCGTAGCCGGAGTTGCCCGGCCAGGCGGAGCGGTCGGCGACGGATCCGATCGTGACGATGTGCCCCGCTTTGCCGGCGAGCATCGCGGGAAGAAACGCGTGAATGAACCGGAACGGCGCGACGAGATTCACGCTCACCATCGCCTCGAAATCTTCGGTGGCGAGTTCGTGGAGCGGGCCCACGCGGAAGATGCCGGCATCGTTCACGAGAATTCGCGGCGGGCCGCCGAGTTTGGCGATGATGGCCTGGACTGCGGCGTTCACTGCGCCTGCGTCGCGCAGATCGCAGGGCACGGCGCACGCGGAGGCGCCGAGCGCGGCGGCGAGCCGCTCGAGGGGTTCGCGGCCGCGGGCGACGAGCGCGACGCGGGCACCGGCCGTCGAGAGCGATCGCGCGACGGCCTCGCCGATGCCGCGCGACGCGCCGGTGACCACCGCCGTCACGCCGTCGAGCGGAATGCCGCCGTTCGCGGACGACGCGCTCATCGGAGCGGCTGCGATGGCGTGTATGCGAGACGGAGGAATTCGTCGCGTGTCTTCGCGTCGTCGCGGAATGAACCGCGCAGGGCCGACGTGATGGTCTTCGAGTTCTGCTTCTCGACGCCGCGCATCATCATGCAGAGGTGGTACGCCTCGATCACGACGCCCACCCCGAGCGGCTTGAGCACGTCCTGGATGGCGATGGCGATCTGTTCGGTGAGCCGCTCCTGCACCTGCAGCCGGCGCGCGAACATTTCGACGATGCGCGGCAGCTTGGAAAGTCCCACGATGCGGCCGTCCGGGATGTAGGCGATGTGCGCCTTTCCGAAGAACGGCAGCATGTGGTGCTCGCACAGGGAGTAGAGCTCGATGTCCCGCACCATCACCATCGACTGGTGTGCCTCGTCGAAGACGGCATCGCCTATGATCTCGGCGACATTCATCTCGTAACCGCGCGTGAGCCAGAGCATCGACTCGGCCACGCGGCTGGGCGTCTTGAGCAGTCCCGCGCGGTCGACATCCTCGCCGAGCATGGCGAGCTCGCGCTTGACCATGTGCTCGAGCTCGATGGTGCAGCCTGCGCGCAGGACGTTCTTTCCCTTCAGCGCGGAGGACCCGTTCCGCTTCGGTTTAGCGCCCTTCGTACTCGACATAGTGGTTCTCCGTTTCCCAGAGCCGAAGCCGTGACAGCCGCGCAGGCTTCAGCGCCGGTTCCAGACGGCGCCAGCACGCGATGATGATGTTCTCGGAGGTCGGGTTGGTGCCCGCCATGAACGGCACATCGAGGTTGAAATTCTTGTGGTCGACGAGATCGACGTATTCCCGCTCGGCGATCCTCTTCACGAGGCCGAGGTCGATGACGTAGCCCGTGACGGGGTCGGGCTCGCCGGTCACCGAGACCTCGAGCGAATAGTTGTGCCCGTGCCAGTTCGGGTTGTTGCACTTGCCGAACAGGCGCGTGTTCTCCTCATCGCTCAGGGCGGGGTTGTGGACCCGGTGGGCGGCGCTGAAGCGCAGCAGGCGGGTGACGGTGACGAGGGGCATACATCGGATACTAGTTACTGAAAAGAGCAGGGGCGAGGGGTGAGACCAGTGGAGAGTGGCGAGGGTGAGTGGGGAGTGGGGAGTGGGGAGGACCGCAACTGAACTGATCAGATCGAGAAGTTGGGAGATCTCCCAACTTCGCTGCAGGTCTCATCTCTCACGCCTGGCCTCGCCGCTCGCCGCTCCCCGCTCGGTTCTCCCCACTCCCCACTCACCCTCGCCACTCCCCACTGGTCTCACCCCTCGCCCCTGAACTCGCCACTCCCCGTTCTGACCCTCGTTAAAAGACGAAAGCCCCATCGGTTTGATGAAGCTTCCGCCCAAAGGAGAACGAAGAGGAGTTTTTGAAGCCCTGTCGAATGTATGAGGCCCTCACCCTGCCTTCCGCCTTCCCGCCGTGCGGGCGTGACGTCAACAAAGCATATCGGACCCACTCGGAGGACTTATCGGCTCAAAAAGTAAGCCCCTTCGTTCCAGCTGAGAAAGAAAGTAGGTTGGAGTACATCGAGCGTCAATCAGGGAACACGTAACGGGACGGCCAAAATGGACCTTGGAATCATTGCGGCAATTGCCATGCTCGTGTTTTGGGCGATCGCGACGTTCATGTTCGAGGCGCCGGGATATGTCCACCTGCTGCTCACGGCGGGAGTCTTCCTGCTTATTTGGCGGATAGTGGTGCGAGGGTCGCCGAAAAAGTGACTGGGAGCTATCAGCTGACCGCTGTCAGTCGATAGCTGTCAGATCGAGGCCTGCAGCCAACAGCCAACAGACTAGAGGCCATCTCGCAAACCCGGCGCCTTTGAGTGGAAGAGTGGGGAGAGGCGAGATGAATGCGGGATGCGGAAGTTCACCCCGCTGCATTCCCTCACCACACGCTTCAGCATTGGTTTGTGAGACGTGCTCTAGTCAGATCTCCCAGTTCGACAGGGCGATTCCGAACTTCGGCGGCCGTTCTTCGTATCCGGCGAGCACCATCCGCAGGTCGGTCCAGCGCACGCGCGCGCCGAGTCCGACCAGTCGCCGGTACAGCGACGCGTAGTCCCCCTGCAGCCTGATCGCGACGCGCGCCGTCGCCGTGCGGCGCGCGAGGTCGGCGAGCTGCACGAATATGTCGTCGAAGGTGCGCTCATCACGCACGACGGCCTTCAGCACGCGCAGCTCCTCGCGCGTGCGGCCCTCCACCAGCGGCGCGGAATGACACAGCGCGAAACCCGCGAGCGTGTCGCCCTCGTACATCAGGAGCGTGTCGCCGAGCGAGAGCTCGTGCGTCAGTTCGATCTCGCGCGTGTAGTCGAAGCCCGGCAGCGTCTCGTGCACGAGTGCGGCACACTCTCGAATCGCGCTGTCGCGCGCAGTCGAGCGCATCGACGACAGGAGGCGCGGCGCGTGCGAAGATGTCGCGGCTTCCAGGGTCAGCGTGATCGTGAGCCGCGCCGGCACGAAGCCGAGTCCCGAGTAGAAGCCGATGTTGTCCATCGTGCGCGGCATCGTCTCGAGGCCGATCACGGTACAGCCCGAGCGTTTCAGCAGTTCCAGGCCGGTGTTCACGATGTTCTTTCCCTGTCCCGCGCCCTGGCAATCGTCGCGCACCGCGAGCGGTCCCATCCAGCCCTCGACTCCGGAGCGATGCGCGATGTTGAACGCCGCGATCGCGCCGCGCGCGTCGCGCCACAGCATCGCGCCCTCGCCCGCGTCCGCCACCGCGTACTGCCAGATCGCGGGATTGAGCGGCGGCACGCGCACGCCGACGAGCCCGTCGCGGCGATAGCGTTCCGTGAACGTTTCGCTGAACAGGACGTTGAGCGGCGCGATGTCCCCGCGGCCGATCGTGAAGGGCCCCTCGAGCCGCAGGGCGGGCGGGAGGTCGGCGCGCGCCACCATCAGCCCTGCGCCCCCGCGCCGCCGACAGACGCCGCGACCGCACTTTCGAACCCGTCGGCCGGCGCGGCCGCTCCGCGCTGCACCACCGCAGCGCCCGTGTTCTCGTCGTAGCGCACCTCGAGCACCTGGTCGAGCCCGTCGCGAACGTTCTCGATGTGCGTGATCAGGATGACCTGCTCGAACCGGTCCTGCAGGCCTCGCAGGAGCTCGACCACGTGGTGCCGGCGCGTCTCGTCGAGCGAGCCGAAGATCTCGTCGAGCACCAGGAGCGAGAATGCCTGCCCCGCCCGCTCCGCGATCATCTGCGAGATGGCAAGGCGGAGGACGAGGTTCGCCATGTCCTCCTCGCCGCCGGAGATGACGGGCTTCGGCACGCCCTCCTCGAGCACCACGATTCGATACTTGTCGTCGAGCTCGAGTTCCGTGTAGCGCGCGTCCGTCAGCTCGGTGAGGAACGCGCTCGCGAGTTCCGAAAGTTCGGGGCGCATCGCGAAGTTCAGGTCGGTGCGCAGGTCGCTGTAGGCGCGGTAGAGCTCGTCGTGCAGCCGCTTCTCGGTCTCGAGGGCCTCGAGCTTCTTCTCGGTGCGCTCGAGTTCGTTCCGCGCCGCGAGCGCGCGGTCGAGCGCGGCGCGGGCAAGCGCCATATCGCTGTTCGCGTTCATCGACGCGAGCGTTTCCGCGTGGAGCTGCGCCGCCGCCGCGGCGTGGTGGTCGCGCAGCATAACGAACTCCTCTTCCGAGAGCGCGAGCGCGGTGCGCCGCCGCGTGAGTTCGTCGCGCCGCGCCGAGAGCGCGGCGATGCCGCGTGCGACGCTTTCCTGCTCGCGTCGCAGCGCCGGCTCGCGCTCCACCTGCGTGTTGAGGCGATTGGCCTGCGTGTTCAGCGCGGCGAGCCGTTCGAAATCCTGCTCGAGCGCGGTGTGGCGCGCGCGATCGTAGCCTCCTGGAATTTCGCCGAGCTCCTTCACGAGCGCGTCGTGGCGCTGCTCCTTCGCGGCGAGCTCGCGTCCAACCTGCTCGAGCTGCTGCACGCCCATCTGCACGCGCGCGAGCCGGCGCTCGAGCGCGCCGACCTCCTGCTGCAGCTTCCGGCGCTGCTCGTCGAGCGCGGCCACGTCTTCCGGCATCGCCTCGAGCTGCTCGAGCCGCGACTTGAAGTACGATCCGTCGGCGCTCACCGTCTCGAGCTGGTTGTCGAGCAGGTCGAGCACCTGGCGGTAATGGTCTCCGAGCGGCCGCTGGCAGGTGGGACACGTGCCCTCGTCGCCGAGCGCGACGAGCTTGTCGCGCTGGTCCTTCAGTTCGGCGTACTGGGCCCGAAGCGCGTTGCGGCGTGTCTCCGCCTCCTGCCGGTCGCGCACCCACTCCGTGCGGCGCAATTCGAGCTGCCCCTGCGACTCATCGTGCGCGCGGCGCCGCGCCTCGAGTTCGCCGGTGACCTGCTCCTCGAGCGCCGGCGCCGCCTGCACGCGTGTGTGCTGCTCTCGCAGCTCCTCGAGCTCGGCGGCGAGCGCGCGTTCCTGTTCGAGCAGCGCCTGCCGCCGGCCGTCGTGCACCGCGAGGTCGCGCATCCGTGCGAGATCGTTGCCGAGCTCGTGGAACGGCGTGAGTTCCGCCGCGAGGGGCAGCAATGCTTCACGGGCCGCGGACACGTGCTGCAGCTCGGCGGTGAGCCGCTCCGCGTTGCGCTGAAGCCCCTGCAGCTCGCTCTGCGCCACCCGAAGGTCGCCCTCGAGCTGCTGCGACTCCTCGCGCTGCCGCTGCGCGTCGATCCACCGCGGCGCCAGCGCGCCCACCTGTGCCTGCAGCCGGGCTCGCTCGACCTCGACGCCGGCGAGCCGCGCCGTCGTCTCCTCCCGTCGCGCATCCGCGGCAGCGATCTGCGCGGTCACCACCTCCGCGTCGGGCATTCCGCTGCGCATGCCCGTGATCTCGCTGCGAAGCTCGCGCCGACGGACGTCGGAGAGTTCCTGCGCAGTGCGGAGCTTTTCGTATCCCAGCACGCGCGAGAGGAACTGCGCACGCTCGGTCGCGCTGAGCATCGCCATCACCGCCAGTTCCTTCTGGCCGGTGAAATACGTGTTGAAGAACTCCGACCGCGACATGCCGAGACGGCGCTGCAGAATCTCGCCTACGGTCGTGACGGAGTCCGCGATCGGCTGCGCACTTCCGTCGAGGTACAGCTCCGCCATCGTGAGGCCGCGCACCACGCCGTAGCGGTGGCCGCCGAGCTCGAAGTCGAGCTCGACGCGCACCGACGCGCGCGGCGCGGCGCGCGAGAAACGAATGGAATCCTTTCCGCCGCGGGCGGTGTCGCCGCCGTAGAGCGCCCATGCGATGGCTTCGAGGACCGTCGATTTTCCGGCGCCGTTCGGGCCGATGATGCCCGTGAGCCCGGAATCGAATTCGATCTCGGTGTCCGCGTGCTGGCGGAAGTTCAGGAGGCGGAGGCGGTTGAGTCTCACGTTTCCTCCGCCGAGGCGCTCAGGTCGCGCGTCGTGCCGACCTGCTCGGCTTCGCGCAGATAGTGCGCGCCGAGCTCGACGAGGCGGTCGCGATCGATGTCCGACGTGAGCACACGATTGCGCAGGCTCTCGCGCAGCATGTCCGCGAGCGATGGACGACGCCCCGGAGCGCCACTCGCGAAGGTGCGCAGCACCTCGGGGCGCCGCATGTCGAGATGGAAATGGAGCGCGCGGCGCTGGAACTCGCGGAGCATCTTGTGGTCGAGTTCGCGTGCTATGTGGCGCGGCACGTCGCGCACGACGAGACGCACGACCTTGCCGTCGATGCCGCCGCTCGTCCGGGCCACGGCTGCGGCGATCGCCGCGTCGAGATCGGCGGCGGAAAGCCCGCGTCCCCCGATCGGCGGCAGGTCCAGGAATTCACGGGTCACCGGGAGCGGATGGAAGGTCTGCTTCCCCGTCTCGAGATCGCGCTCGATCATTCCCTTCCCCGGCAGCTTCTGCGCACGCTGCTCCTCGATTTCACCCCAGACGTTCGGACTCGTGTAGTCGAGCGCGCCGCTGTAGAACGCCTTCGGGCCCATCTTCTTGTAGACGTGAATATCGCCGAGCGCGACGTAGTCCCACGCGGGCGAGCTCACCACGGCAGCGGGAATCCGCAGGGCCGACCGATCGGAGTGACCGTCGAACTCAGGCATCGCACCCTCGACCTCGCCGTGCATCACGAGGACGTTGAGCCGCGCCGCCGGATCCGGCTCGATCGACACGTTCCCCGGCGGAAGGTCCGGAACCGCTAGGATCGACAGCCCGCGATCCGGAAACGTGAATCGCCGCGGCTCACTGTCCACCACGTGAATGCCGAGCGGGGCGAAGAGGCGCAGGATGCACAGCGTCTCGCTCGACCGCGGCATGTCGTGATTGCCGGCGACGATGACGACGATCGCGTCGGGCAGCTCGCGCATGAGCCGCGAGAATTGCGCGAAAGCGTGGAGAATCGCGGGGTTCGTCGGCCGCACCGTGTGAAACACGTCCCCCGCGATCAGCACGAGATCCGGACGCAGTTCGATGACGCGATCGATGGCGCGTGTGAACGACTGCGCCACATCCCACTCCCGCTGATTGATGCCGGTGGGAGTGGTGCGCTGGAACTGCCGGAACCCGAGATGCAGGTCGGAGAGATGAAGGAGGCGCACACACCGAATCTAGCCGTTGCAGACGATAGGGGTCAGAGGCGTAGATCGAGGTGGGAGCGACGAGATTTGAACCGATGCAGGGTGCAGAAGAGGAATGCGGGATGAGGGGTAAGGGTTGAGATCTGAGTTTGGATTGGGGCACTGGGACCAACAGCCACTCCCCACTCCTCTCTACTCCGCATCCCGCAGCCGAACTCATCTCTCGCTACTTGCCCCGCATCCCGCATTCCTCACCTGCACCCTGCATCGAGCGGGTAAGTCCCGCACCCGATCTCCCCACTCCCATCTACTCGCACTCCCTCTCTTCCAGAGCGGCGCGGATTCCCGCGCATCGACCCGAGACGGAGCGTTCAGAACCCGTAGGGATCGTCCGTCGGCGCGGTCTTGAGCGGTGTGCGGGGCTTGGCGTCCACGGGCTCGGCGCGCACGCGACGCTTGAGCTGGCCGCGGAAGAAGGCCTTCACGTCGTCCGGCTTGGCCTGGATGGTGCGGTTTCGCGCGCGCAGCACTTCCTCCTCGTCCGCCAGCGCGATCGAGTCCTTCACCCACTCGAGAGTCACCGTGCGGTCGAGCGTGCGCAGGGCGCGAGTGACGGCTTCGTCGAGCGTCTGCTCGACGGCCTGCGGAAAGCGCTCCACTCCCTCGCGGCCCGAGAGCACGGCGGGGCGCGGAAAACGCACGAACACCGGTTGCGAGAAGTGCGGATGGCGCACCATGAGCTGGCCCTTCTCGAGCGTGGAGAGCTTCGTGCGCGTCGCCGGTGAGAGCGTGGCGTACCCCGGCGTCGCGAGTTCGTCGGGGTCCATGCGGCCGAAGAGCGCGGTGCCGCTGTTCCCCACCACGCGGCGGTGCACCTGCGAACGGAACTGCTGCGCCGCGAAAAGAACGAGCCCGAGATACCGCCCCCGCTCCGCGATGTCGAGGAGCATCGCGCGCACGTAGGTATCCGGCCCGTCGCTCGGCGCGTACTTGTTCAGCTCGTCCACGAACACGATGACGTGCTCCACTCCGAGATCGCGCTTCTCGAGATGCTCGCGAAGCGTCGATACGATCCGGGAGAAAATCAGGTCCTGCGCGTCGGCCTCGACGTTCGCGACATCCACCACGTACACGGCGCGGTCTCGGAATTGGCCGAACGGCAGGTCGCTGACGGTGCCGTCGTCGGTGACGAGGCCGCGGCAGCGCGTGGAGATGTTCGTGAGGCGATTGCGCACCTTTCGAATCGTGGCGACGTGATGCGTTCGCCACGATTCGGCGTTCTGCTTCTCCATGCCCGTGAGCAGATCGCGGAACCAGCGCTCCAGCTCCCCGAACGACTGCACGCGGTGCACCGCCGTCAGGTACTTCGGATCCGAGAATTCCTGGTCGACGACGCGCTCCTTGATGAAATCGATCAGCGCGTCGGCCTTGGCGTCGACGTCGTCCTTGTTGAGCAGCACTTCGGCGTACTGCAGGACCTCGCGCAGGCCCCACGTGAGCGGCTTCACGTTGTGCGCGAGCGCATCGTTCGAGCGGAGCGTGTTCAGCGCGTAGCCCTTGGCGGTGTACGGCGCGTAGTACTCGACGTCCTTGAACGGTTCGGCGGGCACGCCGAGCCGGTCGTACAGCGCGCGGTCCGCGTCGTCGAGCTTCGCGGCGGGCTGGTCGAGGAAGCAGAGATCGGGCCCCTTCACGTTGAAGCAGACCGCCGCGACGCGGCCCTTCTTCGCGGGGAAGTGCGCGAAAATCGAGGCGAGCAGCCACTCCACGGCGCTCGTCTTCGTCGCGAGGCCCGAGACGCCGCTGATGTTGAGGTGCGCCGCCTCGGGGCCGAGGAGAAAGTCCGCGTCGAGCCAGACCGGCGACGATGTCGCGCCCGAGCGATACAGCCCGACGGGGATCCCGGTGCTCGAGCCCGGTGTGAGATACGCATCCATTCTCAGCGCGACCGCGACGTCTTCGTCGCTCGCGAGATGGACCGTTCCCATCGAGACGGGCTGCAGCGGCTCTTCCGGCACATGACGCAGCACGGCCGCCGAGTAGAGCCGGATTTCCGTGCGACGCGTCGGTGCACCCGCGTCGCCACCGGGTTCGCCGTCGTAGCCGAGCACCTCGTGCAACGGCGTCTCGACGTCGGTGTAACCGAATCCTTCGACGACGACGCCGTAGACGACGGGGAGCACGCCGTTCACGGGCTGCGCGCTCTCGACCCGCACGATGGTTCCGATTCCGACCGGCGAGTCGAGCGCGGTCCAGAAATGGAATTCGTGGGGCGTGTTGGGCTTGCGCTCAGTGGCGACTACGCGGCCGAGAATTGACAAGACGATCGAAGATGGAAGATGGAAGACCGAAGACCCGGTACTAAAGTTACTGCCGTCGTCCGCCTTTCGTTTTCGATCTTCCATCTTCGATCTTCCATCTTCGATCTTCGATCGTCACTCTACGCGCCCACGAGGGCGCGAAGATATTCCTCGCAATCGCGTATGCCGTACGCCATGGTGCTCCAGCGTTTGTCGGGAAGCGACACGGGCGCGCGCTCCGCGAGGACCCAGCGGGACACTTCGTCGGCGCGTTCGGCGCTCCACGACTCGCGGGCGATCTCGACGCGGACCAGCCCGAAGAACGGATCGCGACCGCGCGCGTCGCGCAGCCGCAGGTACCAGCTCGCGACCGTCGTGCGGCGCGGCGAACGGATTTCGAACGAAGTCGTCCGGGCGCCGGCCTCGAGCCCGGTCACGACCGTGAGCGAGCCGCCGGTCGCGTACAGCGTGCGATGCGATTTCACCACGCCGACGGCGAACATGCTCTGCGATGCGCGGCCGGCACCCGAGATGCCGCCGTCGACGAAGAGCGGCTCGGCTTCCGATGCGCACCACGACTCCGCGAGCGCGATCTCGAGTTCCTCGCGGCGCCGCTGCACGGCGGTGCGCGCGAGCGCGAGAAGCTCCATCGGATGCCGCGCGAGCGCGGCGTCGCAGTCTGCGAAGGTGTCGACGATCTCCATTCGGGTGCTGCGCAGCCACTCGAGTTCGCGGGTGCCGATCAGCGAGACGGGCGCATAGAGGGCGCGCGCGATGCGCGGCGCACCGCGCCAGACGTGCAGGATGCGGTCGCTGCGCCGGCGGACGACGGCCGCGACGGTTCCGTGCACGACCGGCGCGCCGGCGCGTCCGCGCAGGATGACCTGGCTCGCCTGGATGCCGTCGAGAAACGCGGCGAATGCCGCGACAGGCTCACCGACACTTCGAACGGAAAGCAGATCGCCCTCGATCGAAGCCGCGGCCTCGAGCCGCGGCGGCGTCGCGTCGGCCGGCGTGAGCTCGAGCGCGGGACCGGCCGACTCGACGATCGAGAGCCGCATTTCGTCACTGGGAATCGGCGCATTCCGGAGTGCGCGCAGCGCCTCCCGGATGCTTGTTCCGCCCTCGGCCGCATCGTACGTTGAAGCCATGCGCTCCCTCTCTCGCGTGCCGCGTGCCACCACCAAACTCACCGCCGTCATTCTACTCTCGGCGGCGGCGTGCGAGAAGTCAAAACCGGCGAAGAATTCCGCGGACGTGATAGTTCCCGAAGGTGTCGCCGCGCTGGATCTCGCCGGCAAGCCGCAGATCCTCTTCCAGATCTTCGGCGATCGCGAGAGTCCGCTCATGATGCCGATCGCGGCGATCGTGAAGGGCGCGATCAAGCCGATCGGGCTCACGCTGAGCGGCTGGAAGCAGCTCGATGCCCAGTACATGGCGGCGGGAACGAAGTATCCGTTCCATGTGGAGGGCGGCGACCCGGGCGAATTGACCGTCACGCACGACACGGCGTATTCGCTCCCCGGGTGCAGCGCGGTCAAGCCGATAGCCGTCGTGCAGCTCGCGTTCAAGACGCCGCACGCCGATCCCACGGTCGAGTTCCTCGCGTCGAGCGGGGCGGCCGTGCCGCCGCGCCCGGAGAGCGGGAAGCTCATGACGTCGGCGGACATCGAGAAGCTCGCGCGCCGCATCGGTCATGCGGCCGGAATGCGCGCGAACCTCTCGCCGGCGGAACTCGATTCGCTCGACTTCCACGCGCGCATGATCGCGACCGGCGCATCCCGGGCGCCGACGATGCTCATCTCGTTCATCGACCCGAACTCAGGCAGCGCGCGGGGCGGCGGATGGACCGGCCACGTGTTCGTCCTCGCCGACAGCGGCGCGAACGGCTACGAGGCGACCTACATACATGCCGTGAAGGGCGACGCGAGGACCGTGGAGTTCCAGCGGCTGGTGAACCACGTGGACTTCAATGAGGACGGAACGGACGAGATCATCGTGGAGGCGTGGAAGTACGGGTCGGGCAGTGATCTCGTGGTATTGAGTTTCAAGGCGGGGAGATGGCAGGAAGTTCTGCGGGTGCGGCAGGAGTGGTGTCTCGACTCTCCTAAGGACAAGAAGTGAGATAGGAGTGGCGAGACCAGTGGGGAGTGGCGAGGCTGAGTGGGAAGTGGGGAGAACCGAGTGGCGAGCGGGGAGCGGAAAGAGCGGCAAGTGAGTGAGAAGAAGAGAAGTGGCGAGATCTCCCCGCTTCTCAGCAGGTCTCAGCTCTCGCCACCTTTCTCGCCACTTCCCGCTCGCCACTCGGTTCTCCCCACTTCCCACTCACCCTCGCCACTGGAGACTGGTCTCGCCCCTCGCCCCTGCCGTTCACGAAGAGCCCACGTCCCATCCCTGCTCGAGATCCGCCTTCGAATACGCCTTGAACGCCGTCAACGTGGTGGTCCGCACCAGCCCCGGCACCAGCGGAAACTGCTCCGTCACGATCTTCGCGATGTCGTCGTACTGCGGAACCTTCACCAGCACGACGAGATCCCACTCGCCGGACACGGAGTAGACGTCCGTGACGCCTTCGATCGCCGCGAGGTGTTTCGCGCACTGCGGGATGAGACGCGGTTCGGCTTTCACGAGGACGATGGTCGTGATCATTGGTCGGTGGGGAACGGGGGCACGTTGAGCAGCCAGACGCCGGCGATGTGGCTCGAGTCGTCGACGTCGAAGATCAGGTCCTGCGCGACGCGCACCGCGCGCACGGAGCGCGCGGCACCGAAGCGAAAATGAATCGTGCGTTCGGACGCGTCCGCGTCGGCGACGAGGCGCGTGTCGATCTCCAATGCCGCAACGCCCGGCTGCGACGGCCGCCCGGGAATCGTGACAAGGCTCGGCACGGCATCCGCCGGCGGTGTCAGTGCGGCCACCTTGCGCACGTCCGGCCACACCGCGACCTCCATGCCGGCGATCCGCCCGCCGCTCACGTCGAAGATCAGCCACGAGCCGTCCGATCCCTCGATCTCGACCGAGCCGGACATGCCCTGCCCCTTCGCGCCGGCATTCATCGTCGCGGTGAGAATGTCCGTGTCCGCGTCCCAGCGGTATTCCACGGCAGGCAGTTCCGACGTTCCAGGCTCGACGTGTACCGTGATCTCCAAGGCCGGTCTCCGGTTCGAGTCTTACGCGAGATCGCGGAATGCCGCCACCAGCCGTCGCATCGCCTCTTCCACCTGCGCCTGCTCCGCCGCGTACGATACGCGCACCCAGTCCGGCGTGAGGAATGCCGACCCGGGCACGATCGCGACGCCCGACTTCTCGAGCAGCTGCGCCGCGAACGCGCTTCCCGCGTCCGCGGCCTTCCCCGCACCCGGCGCGCGCAGGTAGAGGTAGAACGCACCGTCCGGCGCGAGCACGTGGATACGCGGCTCGGTTCTCAGGATCGCGAGCGCCGCGTCGCGCCGCTTCTCGAACTGCGCGACCATCGCGGTCACGGCCGCGTCGGCCTCGTCGCGCATCGACAGCGCGGCGAGCGCGGCGTGCTGGCTCACGGTGGCCGCGTTCGACGTCGTGTGCGACTGCAGCGCCGTCATCGCGGCGGCGACGTTCGCCGGCGAGATCGTCCACCCGATCCGCCAGCCCGTCATCGCGTACGCCTTTGCGACGCCGTTCACGACGATGAGCCGCTCGCGCGACGGCGCCACGTCGAGTGACGACGACGCAGCCTTTCCATACGCGATCCGCAGGTAAATCTCATCGCTCAGCACCCACCAGCCGCGCTCGTGCGCGAGCGCGAGGATCGCCCGCAATTCCTCCGGTGCATACACGGAGCCCGTCGGATTCGAGGGCGAGTTGAGCATCAGCCCCTTCGTACGCGGCGTCGCGGCGGTCTCGAGCATCGCGGCCGTCACCTTGAAGCCGTGCGCCGGGTCGCCCGTCACCGGAACCGGGGTCGCGCGCGCGATCGAGACCATTTCGTAGTAGCTCGTCCACGCGGGTGTCGGGATGAGCACCTCGTCGCCGGGGCCGAAAAGCGTGAAGCACGCGTTGAACAGCGACTGCTTCGATCCGGTCGAGATCACGACCTCGGCGGCGGTCACCTTGTCGCTCCCTTTCCAGCGGCGGTTCGCCTCGTCGGCGACGGCCTGCCGGAGCGGGAGGATCCCGTCGACTGCGGTGTACTTGGTCGCTCCCGCGTCGATGGCGCGCTGGGCGGCGGCCCTTATGAATGCCGGCGTGTCGAAATCGGGCTCGCCGGCACCCAAATCGATGATTTCGCGCCCCGAGGCGCGCAGCGCTTTGGCCCGTTGCGATACGGCGATCGTCGCCGATTCCTTGAGTTGCGCGACGTTGGCAGAGGGCGTGAAGGCGGGGGCGGACGTCATTCGGCTGCGACGCTCGTTTTTTAGGGGTGGAATCCTTGGCGGGACGCATGCGTTCGCTAGATTTGAATCGCGAAGGAACGATATCCACGCGGCGCACGTCGCGCCATTGACAACAGAGGCTGCAGTGACCGAGACCGAGCGCGAAACGGCAGGAGCCGTTCGCAGCGCCCATGTGGCGCACTTCTTTCCCCCCGATTGGGCCCAGACCGCGCAACGCGCGTCGGGCGCGCTCGAACGAGCGGACCGCGAACTCGCGGCTCCGCAACTCATCGTCACCGTGCCAGACTCGGTTGCCGCGATGGCGCTTGCCCGCGAACTTCGCGCCCTTCCCGCGACGGTCGGACTTCGTGTCGTTCCCGTCACGAACGCGACACGCGGCGCCCGCCTCATCAAGGCGGCGCCTCCGCAGGTCGTCGTCGGCACACCGGCGGTACTCGCGGAGCTGCTCGCGGCATCGGCGCTGAAGCTCGGCGACGTGCACACCCTGCTCCTCGCCGCCGCGGACGAATACGAAGCGCAGGCCGAGCCGCTGGGAGCCCTCATGGCCGAGCTGCCGCGCGGGAGCTCACGAATTCTCACCGCTTCCGCGCCGACTCAGCTCGTGGAGAATCTCCTCGAGCGCTATTTGCACAAAGCGCGTCGCGTGGTCGTTCCGGTTGTTCCGCCCATTCCGATCGCGCCGGGCACACCGCCCACGATCTACGTGCGCACCGTGGCGCCGGGCGCGGCGCTCGCGCCGCTGGGTGAGCTGCTCGACGACGTCGATCCGCCGTCCGCTGCGCTCGTCGTCGTCGACTCTCGCGGGGAGGGCCAGGCGCGCACCGCGTTGGAGGCACTCGGCTATCCCGCGGATTCCGATCTCATCAAGGTCACGCGCGGCGACGTCGCGCTGCACACGGCGCTCGTCGTGTTCGTCGGGCTGCCCGAGCCGGAGTCGCTGACGGCCGCGCTCAGCGCGCATCCGGCGCGTCTCGTCGCATTGATTTCCTCGCGTCAGATGGACGCGCTGCGCCAGCTCACCAAGGGCGTGGTGCTGATGCCGTACGAGCGTTCGCGCGCCGCGCGCGCCGCTCGCGAGCGCGAAGAGAACAATCGGAATGCGCTCCGCGCGGTGCTCGCCGCGGGACTGCCGGCTCGTGAGATCGTCGCGCTCGAGCCGCTGCTGGCGGAGCACGACGGACTCGAGATCGCCGGTGCCGCGTTGCGTCTGTACGAGCGCGCCGCCGAAGAAGCGGCGACCGCGAAGCTCGCCGGCCGCGAGGAGCTGCGCGCCGAACTGAAGGCGGCTCGCGCCGAGCCGAAGAAGGCCGATGCCGCGCCCGAGGGACGCGCGCCGCGCAGCTTCGATCGTGAGAAGCCGCGCGGCGAGCGCGACCGCAGTGGGCCTCCGCGCGGAGAACGCTCGTTCGGCGGCCCGCCACGCGGCGAGCCGCGGGGTGAGCGTTCGTTCGGCGGTCCTCCTCGCGGCGAGCGGTCGTTCGGCGGCCCGCCGCGCGGTGAGCGTCCGACCAAGACGGGTGATCGTCCCTTCACGCGCGGAGCCCGCGTCGATCGCGGTCCTGCATCTTCGTCGCGCGGTCCGTCTTCCTCGTCGCGTGGGTCGGCGCCCCCGTCGCGGGGCCCGAAGCGCGATGACAAGGGCCGTCCGCCGCGGAGAGAAAAATGACCTCCGGCTCGTTTCAGCTGAATGGCGGCTGGATCGAGGTGATCGCCGGCGTGATGTTCAGCGGGAAGTCCGAGGAGCTCATTCGCCGCGTACGCCGATCGCTGATCGCGAAGAAGCGCGTGCAGGTGTTCAAGTCGCATCTCGACGACCGCTACAGCGGCGTGTACGCCGTCGGCTCGCATGACGGGCGCGCGATCGAGGCGATTCCGGTGGATTCCACCGAGCAGATCGCGCTGCGGCTCAATCCGCTCGCGCAGGTGGTGGCGATCGACGAAGTGCAGTTCCTGGATGGCGGCATCGTCGCGCTCGCGAATTCACTCGCGAACCGCGGCCGCCGCGTGATCCTCGCCGGCACCGACACGGACTTCCGCGGCGAGCCGTTCGGCCCGATGCCGCAGCTGATGTGCGTGGCGGAAGTGGTCGACAAGCTGCACGCGATCTGCGTGCTGTGCGGCGCGCCGGCGACCCGCAATCAGCGATTGATCGACGGGAAACCGGCGCGCTACGATTCGCCGCAGCTGATGGTCGGCGGCGCGGAAGCGTACGAGGCGCGGTGCCGGAGCTGTCACAAGATCCTGCCGGCGGAGGAGTCGGGCGACCTGAAGCTGTTCTAGGTCGGGTTGAGGAGAGGTGAGAGAGACGAGATTTCACCCAATGCAGAATGCAGAGAAGGAATGCGGGATGCGGAGAAGACGCGAGAACCGAGCTGGAATCGGAAGGCAGAAAGGGCGCGGCCTCGCATGAGCCGCGCCCTTCGTCGTTGCCAAATCCCGCATCCTTCTCATCTCTCAGATCTCCTCCCGAATCTCGCATTCCTTCTCTGCATTCTGCATTGGGTCGTGGTCTCGCCCCTCCCCTCTATTTCTTGACCAGCACCGACTCAAAGTAGGAAATCGCCCTCGGATCGCCCGACTGCCCGAGCCAGAAGATCGACTGCTTCCTGATCTTCGGATCCTTGCTGTTCTTGGCAATGTCGAGCAGAGCGGGGATGCCCCATCGACGTGCCACTGCACCACCTCCGATGAATGCGGGTAATCAAACCCTGTTGCATTCACCGGTTGAATCCACCCGAGCCGTCGTGGCAGTTCCCCCAAGAGGTGGTATCCGGTAATTGTCGCCCTTCGTCTTCCGTGAAAATCCGTGGAAAAGCTCTTGAAACCCCGCCGCCGGAGCCGGCCGCCGGAGCCGGCCGCCGGGCGCCGTTACGGCGCCGGTCGTCCGCGCAGGTACGAGTAGTAGCTCTTCACTTGCGCCCACGTCGAGACGTTCACCGGATCGATCTCGTAGTATTTGTTGTCCTGGAATGTCATTGTGCCGGGGAAGAACGCCGGCCGCTTGTTGGTGAGCTGGCACGGATCGAGCGTTCGTCCCTCGCGCAGTCCGCTGTTGGCGGAGCTCGTATAATGGCTCGAGATCGTCACCTGGATCGTGCCGCCCGTCTGGAACCAGCAGCCCCCGGACGTGCCCGTGGTACCGGTGGAGTCGCCGGTGGGACAGCTGACCGGCGTCGGGTACAGCGAGGTGTTGTCGCCCGGCTGCTCCGTTGTCACCGTTCCACGGATCGAGAGCAGGATGGCATGGAGATAGAAATCCTCATTGGGTCCGAAGAACTTCACGATCTTGGCGCCGCCCCAGTCGACCACGCGCGGCCTGTTGATCGCGTTGTCCGCAAGCATGATGCTATCGCCCGCGATGATGCCGAGCAGATTGCGGCAGAGCGCGCTGGGCGATGCGGGATCCTGATCGTAGGTGAGGTCGTCGACGAAGGTGATGTCCGAATCCGAATAAAAGGTCAGGTTTCCGCGGAATACACCGCTCATGTAGATCTTGCTGCCCGAACTGTGAATCACGCCTTTCGAGTTTGCGTTGTACGGCGAGGACATCGGCCACTCATAGCCCTTCTCGTTGGCCTGCTTGGGCGTAAGACCGGCACTGTTGGTGGCCGGCCAGATCGAGAGCGTGGTGCCGGTCCACGGCCGCCAGTGGCCGAGATTCGTGGGAACGGCGACGCAATGCCCGATGGTCGTCGTGACCGCCGTGATCACGCAGTCGCGAACGACTTCGGAGAACGTCGTGTCTTGCCCGCCGTATTGCTCGGACGCGATGGCACCCCACGGGAGCGAGTCCGGTGACGTGGCGGACGAATCCTTGTGCCATGTGCCCGTGGGGTCGGTGAACCGCTCCGTGACCAGCAGGTGTGGGTCGCCCGCCGGGTAGCAACGCGCGGCTGGCTGTGCGAGGATCGCGTCGACGGCAGCCTGGGTCGGATAGTTGCCGGACGTGGCGGCCATCGTCCCGATTTTCGCAGCCGTGATCACGGGATTCGTGCTCGACTGCCTGATGAGACTGTCGACCCAGACGAGTCTGTGCGTCGAAACCGGAAAGAACTCCTTCTTGCCACCGATCACGTACGTCGAGCCGCACTGGTTGTTCACCACCAGGTCCGTGAGCGACAGCGATGTCGTGTTGAAGGCGTTGAAATCCGCTCGCAGCCGCGTGGTGTCCTTGCCAAGCGAGAGGTCGAAGAGCCGGAAGAAGCCCTCGCCGTCGTCGTACAGTCCGTTCGCATTCATGTCGATCGGGATGAACTCAACGCGGGTTCCCTGCTTCGCTCCGCCGCTGGTGCCTGAAACTGGAGCGATATCGAGGCCGGCGGCAGCCGCGTAGGCCGGCAACTGCGCGAGCTTGGGGATCGACGGATACGGAATGTACTTGTACCCGGCGATGTACCCCTTGTCGTAGATCGCGTTGCCCGCCGCGCCGCTGACGGTGCCCACGGCGGTGATCGTGTCGTAGTAGTGCGGGCCCGGGCCGGCGCCGACCGACTTCCAGTCGCCGTTGCTGTGGCCGCGTCCCTTGAGGAACTCACCGGCACCGTACTGGTAGTTGGCCGGCGTGATGTTCGTGAACATCGCGTACCTCGCGAAGCTCTGGGCGATGAGATCCAGCCGGCGCACGTACCGCGTGCCGCCGGAATCGTAGGCCTGCGCGATGAGCGTGACGAACTGTCCGAAGCGCCCCGTCGTGTCGCCCGTGTACGCGGCGTACAGGTTCACCTTGATGCGCGGAATGGTGTTGCCGGCCGCATCGGTGAGCGAGGCGCCGCTCAGCAGCGTCATCGGATCGCCGTCCGGCAGCACCAGCGACGTGTCGTTGGTGATGCGCGACTTGCCGAGGGCGAGCGCCGCCTCGGCGGCGTACCGGTAGTCGCGCTCGCGGTCGTAGTAGCGCGTGAGCAGCCCGGCGCTGGACGAGAGATAGATGGCGGAGATCGCGAGCCCGGCGAGCGAGAGCGTCATGATCAGCACCAGGATCAGTGCCGAGCCCCTTCGCGCCCGCGGGACTGCCGGGGTGGCTCGAGTGGAAGAAGCGGCCGGAGTGGTCATGATGGTCCTCACGGATTTGTCACGGTGGATCCCGCGCCGGTCACCGCGGAGTTGGCTGGGGAGCAGTCCTGCGCAAACACGCCGTACACCCAGGTTCCGGACTTGAACGCAAAATCATCGAACGCATAGGTCGCGGTTCCCTGTGCGACAACGTTCGCGAGAATCTCCCAGTCCGTCCCCGCGGAGAGACGGCGCTCCACGACATAGAGGCCGACGTCCTGCTCACCGCCCGCCTCGTCGGTGGACGCCGTCCACCCTACGCTGATCTTGACGATGTTGCCGGAGCCGTCGACGATCTGCGTGTTCGAAACAGGCGTCGGAGCCGTGGGCGGGTTGCCGCAGATGTTGGCTTTGAGCTTGCCGTAGTTCAGCAGCGCCGTGCGGTGGTAGATGGTGCGCGTCACGTCGGCCGCGCGCCGCACGTCGCGATAGAGCCCGGCCACCCGCATGTAGACCGCGGCGATCGAGTCCTGGAGGTGCGAGGCGGAGTTCCAGTAGAGCGGCAGCGTCGCGTTCGGGATGAGCGAGAGCGCGCCCGAGGAACTCGACTTGTAATAATGGAAGAAGTAGGCGGTATCGGTCGGAATCCAGAGGTTGTTCGAGACGATCGTGCTGTCGCGATCGTTGACGCGCCGGTAGAGATTGTAGATATCGCTGCGCCCGCTCGTCGAATCGTGGTACAGGAAATACGAGATCGTCTCGGCGGGAGTCTGGTTTCCATTCGCGTCGTAGTACATGACCGCCGGGTACACGACGATCGAGGTCGGCAGTTTCTTCGACCGCGACGGCTCCCACCCCTCCACCGCGAGCGTGTCGGCCTGCGGGTTGAGGTACGTCGCGTTCGGGTCCGTGACGAAGCGCGTGACGAGATCCACGTTGAAGGTCACGGAGAACGGCGCCGCCTGCACGATGATCGGCTGGCCCGTCGCGCCGCCCGCCATGCGCAGTTCGCGGTCGATCGAGTTCTGGGCGAAGCGTGCGTTCTGCAGCGCGTCGAGACGGCCCGCCGACTTGTCCACCGCCATCGTCTGGTTGCGGAAGAACGGGATGGTGATCGCGAAGACCATCATCGTGAGCAGGATCGCCATCATCATTTCGACGAGGGTGAAGCCGGCCCGCGAGCGACGGGATCGTGTCGTGGAGGTGGGAGGCATGGGTCCGTCCGTTGTCGTGTACCGCATCAGAACGCCGCGATGATCGTCGACTTCGTCTTCGGAGCCGTCAGTGTGTTCCCGGTGATCGTCACGGTGACCGTGATGTAGTCGTTGACGTTGTTCGGGCAACCGGAGCAGCGCAGCACGGTCGTCGTGCGGGTGAAGCCGTTGTAGACGGGATTTCCCACGAACGTCTCGACCACGCCGTTGTACGTGGACACGAGCGTGCCGTACGATGTGAACGCCTTGATCTCCTCGACGCGCTGTGTGGCGAGGTCGCTCGCCAGATACTGCATCGTGGAGTCGGAGGTCGTGTGCTGGAACGTGCTGATGAACTTGCTGAGCCCGAGCATCGCGCCCGAGAGGATCACGACCGCGAGGATGACCTCGATGAGCGTCATGCCGCGCCGGGCGGCGCGCGCGACAGCCGGAGCCACTGGTGTGCGTGTCGTCATTGAGTCATCGCCAGCCAGATTCTTCCGTTCCATTTGTACATCGACGTGCGGCCGGTCGACGCCATCAGCGTCACCGCCCGATATTCGTCCTTCACGGCGTCGCGCATGGTCACGTAGATCTCCAAGTCCGTACTGGCCGATCCGTCGCGGCGGAAGATGACACCCGACAGCGAGCCCACCGTGGAAAGGCCGCTCCCGGTGACCGAGGCCGACGGGATGGTGCCCTTCACGCCGGCCCAGCTGGGAGTGATGAACTTCGCCCCCTCCGCGAGCGGACGGAACTGGACGAGCTCGCCCGCGTCGATGACGCCGTTGTTGTTGAGGTCCTGCACGATCCGCAGGCGGTTCCCCGTGAGGTCGAAACTGATAATCACGTCCGACTGGCGCGTGATCGCGTTTCGCTGCGCGGTCTGCAGCAGCGTGCGGACGAGTCGTCCGGCCGCGTCGGCCCGATAGCGCGCGATGCTGAACTTCGGCAGCGCCCACGTCACGACGATCGCGATGATCGCGACCACCATCAGCAGTTCGATGATGGTGAAACCGCGCCTCGCCTGCCCCGTGCCACCCCGCCTTCGATGCATGTTCGTCTCCACCCCCTATTGAGATGCCCGGTTCAGCCCACAGTCTCAACGCCTTCGCCGCGGGCCGAGCCTCCACCATCCTTTCCGCCTGATACGGCCCCTCACCTATACTTGAGACGAGCCAGACGGAACGCCAGCATCAACTCGTCACATGCGGCCGCTGCACTATCACATTGTGACGATTTCTGCTACACTTTCTTCAATTCGCATCCAGCGGAAGGACTGCTAATGTAACGACCGGACTATCACTCCGGTGTGAGAGGGGTCACCGAAAAGATGGGAATTGTCGCGACTCTGCTCCCGGATGACCGCTGCCTGCAGCGCGTCGTTCACGCCGTGCACGGCCAGCACGTCGTCATCCCCTGTGGTACCTGGGAAGATGTCTTCGCCGCGTGCGAAGACGAGGCCGTGCACCTCGCGGTCCTCGACCTGTTCGCCGATGGCAAGGCCAACTTCGAGCGCGTCCGCCAGCTGAAGCTGCGATTCGCGCGCGTCACCCTCGTCGCGTACGTCGCGTTCGTGCCGAACCGCGCGCGGGATCTGTTCGACGCGGGCCGGGCGGGAATCGACGGCCTCCTGATCGTGGACCAGGACGACTCGCCGCTGCAGCTGAGAAACGTCATCGAGCAGGCCGAAGCGCGCGGCGTGGCGGGCCTGATCCGCAACCGGCTCGGCTCGCTGCAGCCGCTCGTTCGCGACGCCGTTCTCGTCGCGGTTACGCGCGCCCACATGCGGCTCACCTCCCACCGCCTCGCGGACATCCTCGCAACGTCGCGCCGCACGCTCGTGGCGAAGCTCACTCAGGACGGCTTTCCCCCTCCGCAGAAGCTGATCAGTTGGGGCCGGCTCGTGGTGGCTTCGCAGATGCTCGAGGATCGCAACCGGAGTGCCGACAGTGTCGCGCGCATCCTCGACTTCCCCTCGGGCAGCGCCTTCAGGAACACCTGCCAGCGCTACCTCGGCGCGACGCCTCAGGAGATCCGGGCGAAGGGCGGCGCGAGCTTCGTGGTCGACGCGTTCCTGAGGTCCGTCGGACGGACGGGATAGGCTCCCCAGGGGGCCGCGCCACGTCACATGTCGGCGAGCTTCCAGGTTCCGTCCGCCGCCATGCGGTAGAACTTCACCTTCGACGTCGCGCCGGTGATCTGCAGCGCGCGCATGTCGGTGAGCCGTCCCGCCGTGCTGCCGATGTAGACGACCACGTTGCCGCTGGCGGAGCCGTTCGGATAGAACGTGATGGTCGGGTACATGTACGTCTGATTCAGGTACGTCAGTCCCGGCCCGGTGGCGTAGTACGGAGTGGCGCCGTCGATGGTCGATGGCGGAATCACGAACTGCGCGCCTTCGACCAGCGTCCGGTTGTACGTGTACTCGGACGCGTCCGCCACGCCGTTGGAGTTGGCGTCCTCGGTGATCGTCATGAGCCCCTGGTCGTAGACGATGGTCAGGATCATGGGCATGTTCCGCTGCGTCGCCCGCAGCTGCTGGACGATGAACTGGTTCTGCACCGTGCGCGCGTTCCCGTCCATTCGGTATTTCGCGAAATCAATGTTCGGCAGCGCGATCGCGGCGAGCAGGACGATGACCGCGAGCACGATGGACATCTCGATGATGGTCCATCCGCGGCGTGCTTGGGCGTGCAGGCGATTCACCATGGAGTAGCGGGTCTGGCGTTGGACGGTGCGGCCGGCGACGATACCTTGGCGACGCTGAAGGCGAACGTAACGTAACCCCGTCGGTGCGCAAGCGCGCAGGGAGTTTCGCGATGCTGGTGGTGGGGCTCACCGGAAACATTGGAAGCGGAAAGTCGACCGTGGCGCGCCTGCTCGGAGCGCGCGGCGTTCCCGTGATCGACGCCGACGTCCTGGCCCGCGAGGCGGTCGCGGCGGGGTCGCCGGCGCTCGCGGCGATCGTCGCGCGATGGGGCGCGGCTGTGCTCGCGACCGACGGCACGCTGGATCGTGCGGCACTGCGGCGCATCGTCTTCGCGAGCGCACCGGACCGTGCCGCACTCGACGCCATCGTGCATCCGGCGGTCAAGGAGCGTCGCGATTCCCTGCTGGCCGCGGCGCGTGAACGCGGGGAGCCGGTTGTGGTCTGCGACATTCCATTGCTCTTCGAGGCGGGGCTGGCGGACGACGTGGACGCGGTCCTGCTGGTCGACGCCCCACGCGACGTGCGGCTCGAGCGGCTCGTGCGCGACCGCGGCTTGAGCCGTGCCGAGGCGCTCGCGATGATCGACGCCCAGCTTCCGGCGGAAGCCAAGCGCGCTCGATCCGGTTACGTGATCGACAACGACGGCACGCTCGACACCCTCCGCGTGCGCGTCGACGCAACCTGGCGCTCGATCGAACACGACCACTTGCCCGACCACTTGCCTTGAGAACGCGACGCGCGCGGTCTACGTTTCAGTTCTCGAACGGATGATCGTCCGCTCCCGAATCCCGCATTCCTTTTCTGCATCCTGCATCGCTGAGAGCCATGTCGTCCATTCCAGCTGATCTCCGATACACGACCGACCACGAATACATCAAAGCCACATCCGACGCGGGCGTCTTTGCGGTCGGCATCACGGACTACGCGCAGGGTGAGCTCGGCGACATCGTCTACCTCGAGCTCCCCAAGAAGGGCGCCAAGTTCGCCGCGCACGCGACCTTCGGCACGATCGAGGCCGTCAAGGCGGTGAGCGAGCTGTTCTGCCCGGTCGCCGGCGAGGTCGTCGAGGTCAACGCGCGGCTCGACGGCGAGCCGGCGCTGGTCAACACCGAGCCCTACGAGGCCGGCTGGATGATCAAGCTTCGCGTGACCGATGCGGCTTCTGTGAGCGCACTGCTCGATGCGGCGGCATACACCAAGCAGCTGGCGGGGAAGTAGACAGAAAGACGAGTAATCGGTCGTTGGTGATTGGTTGTTGGTAATTAGCCCCGGCCACGAATCCGTCCAAGCGGATCGCAGCCGGGGCTGATTACTAAAGACCAACGACCAATGACCGATTACTCGCCGTTGGGCCTGCCGGGTCACGCACTCTCTGCATACTCCGAGATCGGCGGGCAGGAACAAACCAGATTTCGATCGCCGTACGCCGACTCGATCCGCCCCACCGTCGGCCAGAACTTCCGCTGGCGCACCCACGGCAACGGAAACGCCGCGCGCTCGCGCGAATAGGCGTGCGTCCACGCATCGGAGACCACGGCCTCCAGCGTGTGCGGTGCGTGCTTGAGCGGGTTGTCGTCACGCGGCAGGACGCCCTTCTCGATGTCGGCCGCCTCGCCGGCGATCGCGATCAACGCGTCGCAGAAACGATCGAGCTCGGCCTTCGGCTCGCTCTCCGTCGGCTCTATCATCAGAGTGTCGTGCACCGGAAATGACAGCGTCGGCGCGTGGAAGCCGTAGTCCATGAGCCGTTTCGAAATGTCCTCCGCTTCCACGCCGCTGCTCGCCTTGAGCGCGCGCGGATCGACGATGCATTCGTGTGCGACGCGGCCGTTCGCCCCGCGGTACAACACCGGATAATGCGGGTCGAGCCGGTGCGCCATGTAGTTCGCGTTGAGGATCGCGATCTTCGTCGCGTACGCGAGTCCGCCGGCTCCCATCATGTCGATGTACATCATCGAGATCGGCAGGATGCTCGCGCTTCCCCACGGCGCGGAGCTCACCGCGCCGATCGCGTGGTCGCCGCCCGTCTTCACCACGACATTGCCGGGGAGGAACGGCGCGAGATGCTTCGCGACGCCGATCGGACCCACGCCCGGGCCGCCGCCGCCGTGCGGAATGCAAAACGTCTTGTGGAGGTTCAGGTGGCAGACGTCGCCACCGATGTCTCCCGGCCGGCAGAGTCCCACCATTGCGTTCATGTTCGCGCCGTCGAGGTAGACCTGGCCGCCGTGCGCGTGGATGGTGGCGCAGATGTCCTTGATCGCCTCTTCGAAAACGCCGTGCGTGCTCGGGTACGTGACCATGAACGCCGCGAGGTTGGCCGAGTGCTCGGCGGCCTTTGCCTTGAGATCCGCGACGTCGATGTTGCCGCTGGCGTCCGTCTTCACGACCACCACCTGCATCCCGGCCATCACGGCGCTCGCCGGATTCGTGCCGTGCGCGGACTGCGGAATCAGGCAGACCGTGCGGTGCGTGTCGCCGCGCGACTTATGGTACGCGCGGATCACGAGCAGCCCGGTGTACTCTCCCTGCGATCCGGCGTTCGGCTGGAGCGAGACCGCCGCGAATCCGGTGATGCTCGCGAGCGCTGCCTCGAGCCGGCGGAACAGCGAGGCGTATCCTTTCGCCTGTGCACGGGGCGCGAACGGATGGATCCCGCCCACCTCGGGCCAGGTGACCGGGAGCATCTCGGCTGCCGCGTTGAGCTTCATGGTGCAGCTGCCAAGCGGAATCATCGAGTGCGTGAGCGAGAGGTCGCGCGACTCGAGCGTGCGCACATAGCGCAGCATCTCGGTTTCCGAATGGTGCCGGCGGAACACGGGGTGCGTGCAGAATGCGCTCGTGCGCGCGAAGCGCTCGTCGTAGCGGGCGTCGATGTCGTTCGCGAGCGCGTCGTGCCCGAGCGCGGGCGCGGTTCCGCCGTTGAACACCGCGAGCAGGTCGTCGATGTCGGCGACCGTCGTGAGCTCATCGAGTGAAACGCCGATGTCACCGCCGTCGAAGTATCGCAGGTTGATCCGCTTCTTCTCGGCGGCGGCGCGCACCGCAGCCGGCGTCTTGCCGCCGGTTCCCGGTCCGACCCTCAGCGTGTCGAAGAACACGTCGTCGCGCACCGTCAGCCCGAGCTTGCGCAGGCCGGCGGCCAGCGTCTCCGCGCGATGGTGCACGCGCGTCGCGATGCGCATGAGTCCATCTGGGCCGTGCCACACCGCGTACATGCCGGCCATCACCGCGAGCAGCACCTGCGCCGTGCAGACGTTGCTCGTCGCCTTCTCGCGGCGGATGTGCTGCTCCCGCGTCTGGAGCGCCATGCGCAGCGCCGGCTTGCCGTGGCGGTCGCGCGACACACCGATGATGCGGCCTGGAATGTGGCGCTTGTGCTCGTCCTTCGCCGCGAAGAACGCCGCGTGCGGGCCGCCGTACCCGAACGGCACGCCGAAGCGCTGGGAGTTGCCGACCGCGATGTCGGCCCCCCATTCGCCCGGCGGGGCGAGCAGCGTCAGCGCGAGCAGGTCCGTGGCCACGATCACCAGTGCCCCGGCGGCGTGTGCGGTGGCCGCGAGCGCACGATGATCGCGCACCGCGCCGTCCGAAGCCGGATACTGGAGGAGGATGGCGCACACGTCCGCGCTGATGTCGAACTTCGCCGCGTCGCCGACGATCACGGTCATACTGCGTGCCGCCGCGCGCGCTCTCACGACGTCGATGGTCTGGGGATGGCACGCGGCGTCGACGAGCACGGTGTCCTTGCCGTCGCCCGCGATGCCGTGCGCCATCGTGACGGCTTCAGCGGCCGCGGTCCCTTCGTCGAGCAGCGACGCGTTCGCGATCGGCAGCGCGGTGAGGTCGCTGACCATCGTCTGATAGTTGAGCAGCGCTTCAAGGCGGCCCTGCGCGATCTCGGCCTGGTACGGCGTGTACGCCGTGTACCAGCCCGGATTCTCGAGCACGTTGCGCTGAATCACCGCGGGCGTGTGCGTGCCCGAGTAGCCCATGCCGATGAACGAGCGCCAGATTTCATTGCCGGACATCTCCGCCCGGAACGACGCGAGGGCGTCCTGTTCGGAGCGCTCGGCCGGGACGTCGAGCGCGCCGCGGAACCGAATATTGGCGGGAATCACCGCATCGATGAACGCGTCGAGCGAGGGATAGCCGAGGGTGTCGAGCATGGCGCGCACGTCGGCATCGGATGGTCCGATGTGGCGCGAGACGAAGGAATCGGGCTGCGGTATGGTCTTGGACACGGATCGAAGCTCCTTCTCGGCGCGACTGAACGCGCCAGTTGATCGCAGGAAAGTCAGATGTCAACGCATGAAAACTAATGAGACAGACAAGCGCAGGTACGGAGCGCGATCAGCAGCCACCTCCCAGCCCCGTGCATCGTTCTCTAGATTGCGGTATGTCCGAACCTTCAGAGGGCCAACTTTATGTCCTACAGATCCGAAGCCGCGCGGGTCGGGATCAGTTTCGGCAGCGCGCTCGCGATCGCGATTTCGTGGAGCCAGCATCACTCCATCATTTGGGCGATCATCCAGGGCTTCTTCAGCTGGCTGTACGTGATCTACTACGCCATTACGCGCTGACCCGCTGAATCGCATCAGGACAACCGTGCGCTGGCGATTCCTCGACTCGGGCGACCTCGACGGCGCCGAGCAGATGTCGCTCGACGCGGGGCTGATGGACCGCGCGCGCGAGACGGGTGAAGCATTGCTGCGGGTGTACGGATGGTCGCGTCCGACACTCTCATTCGGGCGGCACGAGTCCGTGCGCGGCCTGTTCGACCCTGACGTGCTGGAACTCGAAAACGTGGGCGCGGTGCGGCGACCGACCGGTGGGCGCGTGCTGATGCACCACCACGAGGTGACGTACAGCGTGACGGCGCCCGCTCCGGAGAACGAGCGGTTGAAGGAGAGCTATCGCCGGATCAACGCGATGCTCATGGCCGCGATCGCGCGGCTGGGCGTGCAGGTGGCCGCGGCTCCAGTTTCAACACCGCGCCGTCCGGGCGGAGCCGCCTGCTTCGCGGAGCCCTCCGCGGGAGAGCTGGTGGTCGACGGACGCAAGCTCGTGGGGAGCGCGCAGGTGCGTGAGCGCGGCGCGCTGCTGCAGCACGGCTCCATCCTGATCGACGACGACCAGCCGCGCATCGCCGAGCTCGCGGCGCAGCCGCTGACGCCGGCGCTGCCGGCGGCGACGCTGCGGGCGTGCCTCGGACGCTCCCCGACGTACGATGAGGTGCGCGACGCGCTCGGCGCCGCGCTCGCGGAGGCGGAGGGCGAGCCGTCGGGGCTCGACGCCGATGAAGCCGCACGATTTGCCGCGCCGCATCGCGCTCGATTCTCGAGCGCGGAGTGGACGTGGCGCATTTAGCCGGATAATGTTGGCCGTGTCTCTACGGAGCCCAATGCGATTCCACTCGGTCAGGCGCGGCGCGTGCGTGATGCTCGGGGCGGCCGCATTGCTCGCCGGATGTGGAGGAGGCGACGGGTCCGGCGGCGGGACGGTGATCATCGGAACCGGCCAGGATCCCAAGACGTTGTTTCCGCCAGCCTCCGACAACATTCAGGCGCGGGTGGTCACCGAGCTGATCTTCGAGCGGCTCGCCGATCGTGGAGGCTCGCTCAACACGCTCGGCGATGCGGGCTTCGTACCCCGACTCGCCCAGCGCTGGGACTGGTCGGCTGATTCGCTTCGCGTGACTTTTCACATCGATCCGCGCGCGCGCTGGCAGGACGGTCGCGCCGTATCCGCCGAAGACGTGAGGTTCGGCTTCGCCGTGTTTACCGACACGATCGTCGGCGCGCGCACGGGTGCCGACCTGCGCGCCGTGGTCGATTCGATCAGCGTCGGCGACTCGCTTACGTGCACCGTGTGGTTCCGCCAGCGCTCACCCGAACGATTCGACGTGCTCGTGACGTCGCTGACGCCGCTCCCCGCACATCTGCTGCGGGCAGTGCGGCGCGACTCGCTCGCGCTGTCCGGGTTCGCACGCAATCCCGTCGGCAATGGGCCGTTCAAGCTCGTGAATTGGGAGCAGCAGGTGAGGTTGGAGTTGGCGCCAAGCCCATCATACGCCGGCGCACGTCCGGCGCTGGACCGCGTGATCTGGACGTTCGCACCCGATGCATCAACGCTGGTCAAGCAATTCATGGCCGGTGAGTCCGATTTTCTCGAGAATCTGTCCGTCGATGACGCCGCCGCGGCCGCCAGGCAGCCGAACCTCCGTGTGATCCGCCTCGGCAGTTTCGGTTACAACTTTCTCCAGTTCAACCTTCGCGATGGCGCGAGCGACAGGCCCCATCCTCTCTTCGGCAGCCGCACTCTCCGCCGCGCGCTGACGATGGCCCTCGACCGGCAGCTCCTCGTCCGCAGCGTGTTCGACTCGCTCGGGCGCGTGGGCCTCGGACCGTTCGTACGCGCCCAATGGTCTGCCGACACGACCATCGCGCAGATCGCGTTTGACCGGCAGCAAGCAGCCCGCCTGCTCGACTCGCTGGGCTGGCACACCGGCGCGGACGGCATACGCACGCGCGACGGCCAACCGCTCGCGTTCACGCTCATCGTACCGACATCGAGCAATCCGCGTCAAAGCTTCGCGGTGCTCATCCAGGAACAACTGCGGATCGCCGGCGTCAAGGTCGATATCGAGAGGCTCGACGGCAACACGCTGGTCGATCGCATCCAGAAGCACGCGTTCGAAGCCGCTATGGGCGGACTGGCCGCCACGCCGGCGCCGAGCGGCGTGAAGCAGACGTGGACCGGCGCTGCGGCGCGTGATGGCGGTCTCAACTATGGGCGCTACGAAAACGCCGCTTTCGACGCGCAGGTCGACAGTGCCATCTCGGCGGGCGCGCAGGCGAGCGCGAAGTCGCACTACCGCGCGGCATATCAGATCATCGTCGACGACGCGCCGGCGATCTGGCTGTACGAGCCGCCGACCCTGGACGGTGCGAGCGCCCGCCTGCAGCTGGGCACCCTGCGCCCCGATGCCTGGTGGATGGGAATCCCGAGCTGGTCCATCGCGCCAGGCAAGCGGCTGCCGCGCGACGCCGCGCCCGCAAAGACTCCGTAGCGAGTGCGCCGTTTTCTCCTCGCGCGCGGCGCGCAGGCTCTCGCAGTCATCGCGCTCGTCGCGACGCTCGCCTTCACGCTCGTGCACCTCGCGCCCGGCGATCCGTTCGCCGCCAGCCTCGACGATCCCACCAACACCGCCGCGCTGCACGCGCAGCAGATGCATCGCTGGGGATACGACCAGCCCCTGCCGGTGCAGTACCTGAAATGGCTCGGCAATCTCGCGCGCGGTGAATTCGGCTGGTCGCATTCCCGGAATCGACGCGTGGCCGACGTGCTGCTCGAGACCGTTCCGCGCACATTCCTCCTCATGGGCGCGGCACTCGTCGCCGGCGTGCTCGCGGGCCTCGCGTTGGGCACGTGGCAGGCCGCGCGCCGCGGAACGCCCGCCGAACGCGCGTCGGGTACGCTCGCGACCGCGGTGCTCTCCGTGCCCGAGTTCCTCGTCGCGCTGGCGGCGCTCGCGCTTCCCGCAGCACGCTGGCACTGGTTTCCCGTCAGCGGCATCGCGGACCCCGCCATGCACGACTCCATGAGCGCGATCGGTCGCGCGTGGGACGTCACCCGCCATCTGGTGCTCCCCGCGGGCACGCTGGCGCTGCTCACCGCCGCGGGCGTCTCGCGCTACCATCGCAGCGCGATGCTCGCCATGCTGCCGGAGGAATTCGTCCGCACGGCGCGAGCGAAAGGAGCCGGTGAGTACACCGCGGTCGTGCGGCACGCGCTGCGCAACGCGCTCGGTCCACTCATCACGATCGTCGGACTGCTCCTCCCCACGCTGTTCGGCGGCGCCGTGTTCGTGGAAACGATCTTCAGCTGGCCCGGTGTTGGGCGAATGATGGTCGAGGCGGTCGGCGGCAACGACTATCCGCTCGTCCTCGCCGGCGTGCTCGTGGGGAGTGTGCTCGTCGTGCTCGGCAGCGCGCTCGCCGACGTGCTCTCGGCGCTCGCGGACCCGCGCCTGCGGATCGAAGCGTGAAGTTCGCCGCCGCGGTCCTCGTGCTGTTCGTGGTCGTGGCCGTCGCGGCTCCGGCGATCGCTCCGCACGATCCGCGCGCGACGCCGCAGTCGGAGACGCAAAAGAACCTGCCGCCGTCCGGCGCGCATCCGTTCGGCACCGATCAATACTCGCGCGACGTGCTGAGCCGGGTCATTTATGGCGCGCGCGTGTCGCTCGGCGTGGCGGTTGTCGCCGTCATGCTCGCGCTCACGCTCGGCGCGGCCATCGGCGCCGTCGCCGGGTACGCCGGCGGGTGGACGGACATCATCTGCATGCGCGTCGTCGACGCGATGCTGTCGGTGCCGCGCGTGTTGCTCCTGCTCGTGCTCGTGGCGAGCACGGGACCGCTCACGGTCGGCGGAATCATCGTGCTGCTCGGTTGCACCGGGTGGCCCGGCACGAGTCGCCTCGTGCGCGGCGAGGTGCGCCTGCTGAAGGAACGCGACTACGTGCTCGCGTCGCGCGCGACGGGAACGCCCGAATGGCGCGTGTTCGTGTTGCACGTGCTGCCCGGCCTCGTGCCGCAGCTGCTCGTGACGGGAACGCTCGCGCTCGCAACGGTGATCCCGCTCGAGGCCGGCCTCTCGTTCCTCGGGCTGGGCGTCCAGCCGCCGACCGCAAGCTGGGGCAACATCATCAGCGACGCGGCCGGGCGTCCCGGCGACACGTGGTGGGTCGTGCTCTTCCCCGGCCTGGCGATCGTGTGCACTGTGCTTGCGGTGAACACCATCGGCGAACGGCTGCGCGAGCGCATCGACCCGCGAGGGAGGTCGCGTACATGACCCCGAGAGCCGTTGCTCCCATGATCCCTCCGCAGAGGCCGGCGACGTGACCGCCCCCGTCCTCCTCGACGTACGCGATCTCGTCGTGACGTACGTGTCCGACGCGGGAGCGGTGCGCGCGGTGGACGGCGTTTCGTTCGCCGTGCATGCCGGCGAGACCGTCGCACTCGTGGGTGAGTCGGGGTGCGGCAAGACGTCCGTCGCGTTCGCCCTGATGCGCGTGATGGCGCCCGGCGCGCGCATCGGCGCAGGGAGCCGCATCACGTTCGACGGCGCCGACCTGCTCGCGCTCGACGAGCGCGCCATGTGCGACCTGCGTGGCCGGAAGATCTCGATGATCTTCCAGGAACCGGCCTCCGCGCTCAACCCCGTGATGAAGGTCGGCGCGCAGGTCGCCGAGGTCGCGTTGTTGCACGGCGAGCGATCAAAACGGGCGGCATGGGACCGCGCGGTCGCCATGCTCGACCGCACCGGGATCGCCGACGCGGCGCGGCGAGCGCACCAGTACCCGCACGAGCTCTCGGGCGGCATGCGGCAGCGCGTGCTGATCGCCATGGCCCTGATGATGCGGCCCGCGCTGGTCATTGCCGACGAGCCGACGTCCGCACTCGACGTGACCGTGCAGGCGCAAATCCTCGACCTCCTCCGCGACCTGCAGCGTGAAACGGGAATGGCGGTGCTGTTCATCACGCACGACTTCGGCGTCGTGGCGGAGTTGTGCTCGCGCGCGATGGTGATGCGCGCCGGGCGGATCGTCGAGGACGCGCCGGTCGACCGGATCTTCCACGCGCCGGCCGACCCCTACACAGCCGAGTTGCTGCGCGCGGTTCCACGCCTGACGGCCGACCGATGAAAGAAGACCGAAGACGGAAGACCGAAGGCCGATGAGCGATACTCTCATCTCGGTGAGCCATCTCACGCATGAGTTTGCTGCGCGCCGCACGATGTTCGGCGCGCCGCAAGCGACGATCAGGGCGGTGAACGACGTGAGCTTCGACATCGCGCGCGGCGAGACGCTCGCGCTCGTCGGCGAGTCCGGGTGCGGAAAAACCACGACCGGGCGCGCGATCCTGCGATTGATCGAGCCGACCTCCGGCCACGTGACGTTCGACGGGATCGACGTGCTGACACTCCAACGCGAGCCGCTGCGACGGCTCCGGCGCCGGATGCAGGTCGTCTTTCAGGATCCCCACACCTCGCTCGACCCGCGGATGAGAGTGGGCCGCACCGTTCGCGAGGGTATCGAGGCGCACGAACTCGCGGAGGGCGCCGAGGCGGATGCGCGCGTGGCGCGCACCCTCGAGGAGGTCGGGCTTCGCGCGAGCGACGCCGCGAAACTCCCGCACGAGTTCTCCGGCGGACAGCGCCAGCGCATCGCGATCGCCCGTGCGCTCGCCGTCGAGCCGGAGTTCGTGGTGCTCGACGAGGCCGTGTCCGCGCTCGACGTGACCGTGCAGGCGCAGGTGCTTGCCCTGCTGATGCAGTTGCAGCGCGATCGCGGCCTCACCTATCTGTTCATCGCGCACAATCTCGCGGTCGTCGAGCGGATCGCCACGCGCGTCGCCGTGATGTACCGTGGCCGGATCGTCGAGATCGCGGCGGCCGCGGCGTTGTATTCATCGCCGCAGCACGGGTACACAAAGGCGTTGCTGTCGGCGGTTCCGGTTCCGGATCCGCGAGTGAAGAAGAAACGCATCGTTTGGGATGGAAACTGATAGCCGTCGCCTGACAGCGATCAGACAACAACCCTCCGCAATCACCCGCTCATGTCTTCTCCCGTCGCGCGCTCCGAAGTTTTCGCCGACCGCTCCCTCTTCGGCCATCCCAAGGGCCTCGGCCTGCTCTTCCTCACCGAGATGTGGGAGCGCTTCTCCTACTACGGCATGCGCGCGCTGCTGGTGCTGTATCTCGTCAACGCCCAGCACTGGACCGCCGCGCGCGCGGCGACGC
This sequence comes from Gemmatimonadaceae bacterium, assembly GCA_017881585.1. Taxonomy (GTDB): domain Bacteria; phylum Gemmatimonadota; class Gemmatimonadetes; order Gemmatimonadales; family Gemmatimonadaceae; genus Fen-1231. The sequence continues at coordinate 48,997 of JADGQS010000007.1, forward strand.
TGTACGGCAACTACACGATGCTCGTGTTCCTGACGCCGCTCATCGGCGGATATCTCGCCGACCGAATCATCGGTACGAGACGGTCGCTGGTAATCGGCGGTCTCATCATTTCGGCGGGACACTTCACGCTCGCATTGCAGGGCGAGACGGCGTTCTACATCGGTCTCGGCCTGATCATTGTCGGCACCGGCTTCTTCAAGTCGAACGTGTCGACGCAGGTCGGACAGATCTACGCCGACGGTGACACGCGTCGCGACGCCGGCTTCACGATTTTCTACATGGGCATCAACACCGGCGCGTTCCTTGGGCCGATCGTGTGCGGCTATCTCGCCGACAGCCCGAGCTGGGGCTGGCACTACGGGTTCGCCGCCGCCGGCGTGGGCATGGTGCTCGGACTGATCACCTACGTGTGGGGCCGCGAGAAGTACCTGCCGGGAATCGGGCTTCCGAATTTCGGCGGTGCCGCGGCGACACCGGACGCAGGAATCCCCGTCTCGAACCCGATGCACGGGATCGGCGGCGCCGCGGCGGGATGCATGGTCGGCTTCCTCGGCGGCGGATACCTCGGGCTCGCGATGGGCGGCGTGATCGGCGGCGCCCTCGGGATCGCGATCCTCGGCACGCACGGCGAGGAGCGCCGCCGCGTGTTCGCGATCTTCATCGTCGCGTTCTTCGTGGTGTTCTTCTGGGCCGCATACGAGCAGGCCGGCAGTTCGATGAACCTCTTTGCCGACCGCAACACGGACCTCACCCTCGGCGGGCTCGTTTCGAAACCGATCCCCGCGAGCTGGTTCCAGTCGGTGAACCCCGCCTACATCCTGATCTTCTCACCGGTGTTCGCCTGGATCTGGATGACGCTCGGCAAGCACAAGATGGAACCTTCGACCGCCATGAAGATGGTGATCGGACTGTTCCTGCTCGGCACGGGGTTCGTGTTCATGGTGGTCGGAGCAAAGGGCGCGGATCAGGGACTGCGCGTGAGCTGGCTCTGGCTCTGCGCCGCGTACCTCTGCCACACGCTGGGCGAACTCTGCCTCTCGCCGATCGGGCTCTCGTACGTGACGAAAGTCTCGCCGGTGCGGTTCGCGTCGCTGATGATGGGCGTGTGGTTCCTCGCCAACGCGGCGGCGAACAAGCTCGGCGGAACGATCGCGGCGATGGTCGAGAAGATCCCGACGCTCACGCAGTTCTACACGATCTTCGTGGTGTCGTCGTTC
>JADGQS010000008.1 GCA_017881585.1 Gemmatimonadaceae bacterium
TCGCTCCTCGTGACCACCGACTGGCTCGCGAAGAACCTCACGGATCGGTCGGTCGTGGTGCTCGTGGTCGACCGCACCGACTCCGCGTATCGCGCGGGTCACGTGCCCGGCGCGCGATTCGTGCCCTACGCGTCGTTCGGCCAGACGGTGAACGGCATTACTCTCGAGCTTCCGTCGTCCGACTCGCTGCGAAATCTTTTCGAGTCCGTGGGCGTGTCGAACGCGACGCACGTCGTGCTCACCGGACGGCCGCTGATCGTCACCCGTGCGTTCTACACGCTCGACTACCTCGGGCTCACTCATGTGTCGGCGCTCGACGGCGGATTCACGAAATGGAAACGCGAAGGCCGCGCGGTGGAGACCGCCGCGCCGTCCGGCGGGCGCGGGCACATCGCGCCGGCGCCGCATCCCGAGATCGTCGCGGCGGCGCCGTGGGTGCTCGACCGGATCGGCAAGCCGGGCTATTCGTTCGTCGACACGCGAACGGACAGCGAGTACGTCGGCACCGGCGCGCGCGGCGGGCTGAAGAGCACCGGCCATCTCGAAGGAGCGCGTCGTCTCGAATGGCAGACGGCGTTCACCGACACGAACGACTTTTCCCCCAGGAGCATCGAGGAACTCGGCGCGCTCTGGCGCGAGCGCGTCGTCCCCGGCGACACCGTGATCGCGTACTGCTACATCGGCTACCGGGCGAGCGGCACGTATTTCATCTCGCGGCTGCTCGGCTACCCCGTGAAACTGTACGACGGATCGTACGACGAATGGGCGAAGCTGAAGTATCCGACCGTCACCACGCCGACCCCGCTCAGGAAACCCTGACTGGCGCCTCGAACTCGCACGCGAGCACGGAACACACGGGATCGCTCGCGTGATCGGAGAGTGAGACCACGACTCCGCCATCCACCTGCCTCACGGCGAGCGGGTGCCGGCTCGCATCGCCCATCATCCACGCGCGCCGCGGGAGCGCGCGAACGCCGGGGAGAAGCAGCTCTCGCGAGGACGGCCACTCCGGAACGAAGCAGTAGAGCAGCTTGTCCTTGCGCGTCGCGCGATATCCGGCGTTCTCGAAGGGCGACGCGTCGGTGCCGCGAATCGCATCCGCGTGCACTCGCATCCACTCTCCAATGCCCTTTAAGCGGACGATGCTCTCGTTCGGCACGAGCCCTTCGCCCGTCGGCCCCACGTTGAGCAACAGGTTGCCGCCCTTCGACGCGGTCTCGACGAGCATGTTCACGAGTGTCGGCACGCTCTTGAAATTGTGGTCGGCGCGATTGTAGCCCCAGTTCCCGTTCATCGTCACGCACGATTCCCAGTCGACGCCCGGAATACCGCGGTCCGGAATCTCCTGCTCGGGCGTGCTGAAGTCGCCGATCTCGGCGCGCGCGAGCTTTGCGTTCAGCCCGCTCGACTGTTTGGGAGCGACGCGGCTGTTGATGATCAGGTCGGGTGACAGCGCCCGGCACCTGTCGGCAAGTGCGAGTCCGAGTTCCCGCGTCCACGTGTTCTCCCACTCGCCGTCGAACCAGAGGACGCCGACGTCGCCGTAGTGCGTCAGCAGCTCCTGCACCTGTGAATGGAGATAGCCCACGTAGCGCTCGAACCGCGCGCCGTTCACCGGACGCGTGTCGCGCTCCCAGTCGCGGCGCGGCAGGTAGTCCGGATGGTGCCAGTCCATGATCGAGTGGTACCAGCACGGACGCACGCCGTGGCGGCGGCAGGCGTCGGCCACCATGCGCATGATGTCGCGCTTGTACGGAGTGTGCATCACGCTGAAATCCGTCTGCTTCGTGTCGAAGAGGCAGAATCCGTCGTGGTGCTTCGTCGTGATCACGAGGTACTTCGCGCCGGCGTCCGCGGCGAGCGAGGCGAGACGGTCGGCATCGAACTCGGTGGGATTGAATCGTCCCAGCAGCTTCTCGTACTCGTCGATCGGGATTTTCGCGTTGTTGCGGATCCACTCCGCGTAATCGGTGCGGCCGCTCCACTCGCCGGCGAGCACCGAGTAGAGGCCCCAGTGCACGAACATCCCGAAGCGCGCCTCGCGCCACCACACCATGCGATTCCTCTTGGCGCCGGCCTGCGTTCCCTGATCGAAGATGTTGATGCGCGAAAGGCCGGCGGCGCCGAGCGCGAACGCGCCCGTGGTGCGCAGGAACTCGCGGCGGTCGCTCGGGCGGCGGTTTTCGCGATCGTTCGTCATTCGCCGCTCATCGTGCGGCGCGGATAGGCGCCAGCGTATCCGAGCGAGCGCGAGACGTCCTCCCCGGCCACGACGAGGATCTCGCCAAGTTCCGGGAGGCGCGCGCGGGTGACACGCGAGCGCGGCCCGCCGAGCGTGAGCGCCCCCTCGACTTCCTCCCGGTGGTTGAAGATCGGCACCGCCGCGCCCCATACGTCATCCATGAACTCCCCGCGAACCGTGGCATAGCCGCGGGCGCGGAGCTGCTTCAATTCGTGCCGGAGCGCGGACAGCGTGGTGATGGTCGCCGGCGTGTATCGCTTCAGCGGCTTCTTCAGAAGCTTCATCCCGTCTTTCTCTGGACGCCAGGCCAGCAGCGCCTTGCCGCCGGCTGACGCGTGCAGCGGCCAGTACCGGCCCACGAGACCCTTCGCTACCACACGCTGCGCACTCTCAGAATGCAGCACGGCGATGCCCTCTCCATCGATGAGCAGCAGGAGGGTCGCGGTCTCACCCGTTTGCTGGCTGAGCTGCCGCAACACCGGCTGCGCGATCCGCTGCAACGAAGTCGAGTGCTGGGCCAGTTCTCCCAGTGCGGCCAGCCTGATGCCAAGGCGGTACAGCCCCGTCTCGTGGTCCTGATCGAGAAACCCGGCCTTTTCGATCTGGGACATCAGCCGGTACGTGGTGCTGCGAGGCCGGCGCAGCAATGCCGCCGCGTCGAGGACGGAGAGTTCGGTCCGTTCGCGCGAGAACAGCGAGAGGATCTGGTCGAGTTGCTTGAGCATTCCTGGCGTCGTTCTCTTCTTAATGTGTGCCGGCCGAGGCCCGTTCGGAGACGCAGCGATCCAGCGCAAAACGATCCAGTCCGAGCGGCGCGATGATCTCCGGTACGCGCTTCGTCGCGACGAGTTCCGCCATCGCCTTGCCGCCGATTGGAATCGCCTTGAACCCCCAAGTCCCCCAGCCGGTCGACAGATAGAACCCGTCGATGGGCGTCGGGCCCAGCAGCGGCGAATAGTCCGGCGTCATGTCGCAGATCCCGGTCCATTGGCGGAGCAGGCGGAGCTTTGCCATGAATGGGAACAGGTCGATGGCGCGCGCCGCAGTCGAAGCCGCGAAGGTGAAAGTGGAACGCGTCGAGTAGCTCGTGTACGGGTCGATCTCCGCTCCCACCAGCATCTCGCCCCGCGCGCTCTGCGAAACGTAGATGTGCAGGTCGGCGGAGGCGACGACGCGGTCGAGCACCGGCTGGTACGACTGCGTGACGAAGGCCTGCAGCGGATGGGTGATGATCGGGATCTTCAGCCCGACCATGTCGGTGATCTGCGTGACGTAGCCGCCGACGGCGCTCACCACCGCCCCGGCGCTGATCACGCCGCTCGGCGTCCGGACGCCGGTGCAGCGACCTTTCTCCATGACCATCCCCGTCACGGGCACGCCCTGGTGCACCTGCACTCCCAGGCGTGAGGCGGCGGTCGCATAACCCCATACGACTGCGTCGTGCCGGATGATCCCGCCCGGCAAGTGATACGCCGCGCCCCAGATCGGGCGTCGGCCGCCGCACGACATGTCCAGTTGCGGACAGACTTCATGGACCTCGGCCGCGTTCAGGTAGACCGTGTCGACGTCGTACACCTGGTTCTGCAGCGCTCGTTCGCGCTGGCTGTTCGCCTGCGCCTCCGAGTGCGCCATCCACAGGAGCCCGCGTTCGGAGCGGAGCGTGTGGTAGTCGAGCTCGGCGGAGAGCGTGCGGTACAGGTCGAAACTCGCCTTGTAGAACTTGATCGTCTCCGGCGTCTTGTAGTTCGCCCGCAGCACGGTCGTGTTGCGCCCCGTGCCGCCGGAGCCGATGTACGAGCGTTCGAGCACCGCGACGTTCCGCACACCGTGATCCTTGGCGAGGTAGTAGGCCGTCGCCAGCCCATGTCCGCCTCCGCCGATCACGATGACATCGTAGTGCGATGCCAGCGTGCGCTCGGGCAGGTGGACGTCGCGTGAAAGAAGTCCGGGCATCTACGCGAGCCTCAGCGCGGCACCGTCAGTCCGGCCGCGGCACACGTCCTGGAGGCGGGAAGCGACGTGGTGCCGAAGTGTAGAGGGCACGAACAGCTCGATGTATCCATCGCAGGCCATGATCTTCGCGCTCCCTCCGGCGACCGCGCCCTGCAGGAACGCCGGGCGGCGCGCGGGAAGCGGCACCGTCGAGAGCTGCGCGAATACGTTGTCGGCCTCGTCTCCGCGAAGCGTGAACGCGCACCAGCCGTCGCTCTGGTCGATGACGAGCGCATCGGGCTCGGCGGCCGCGAAGTGTTCCGTGGCCCGGCGTTCGGTCACGCCGGCGAGCTCCGGCGTCGCCGCCACGAGCAGCAACTCGTCGGGAGCCACCCGGCACCGGTGTGTCCCCGGCTGCACGGGCAGCGTATCGAGCGCCTGCGGACTGGCGAAACACGCGACGACCGCGGCGTGTGCGCGTTCGATGCTAAGCACGAAGCCGTTCCCCCTTGGGATCGTAGAACGGGCCCTTGGTGACGACTCCCTCCGTGTGGCCGATCGTGTCGCGCGCCATGACGCGCGACGGCGGTGCGCCATCGGGATGCCGGACCCACCCGAGTGCGACGCCGCAGTCCAGCGCCGGCGACCAGCGCGACGACGTGACGTTGCCGACGTGCGCCCCGTCGGCGAACAGTTGCGCGCCTTCCTCGGGCGCCCGCGCCCCGGCGAACGTCATCGGAAGGAGCGAACGCTCGCGGGGAAGCTTCGCGATTCGCTCGAGAGCGGTGCGCCCGACGAAGTCCGGCTTGCTCATCTTGACCGCGAAGTCGAGTCCGACCTTCGATGGCGTCGTGTCGAAATCCGTGTCTTGGCCGATCAGGATGTGCCCCTTCTCGAGGCGGAGGAGCTTGAGCGCGTCGAGGCCGTGCGGCAGCATGTCGAACTCGCGGCCGGCGTCCAGCAGGGAATCCCAGAGTGCCTCAGATTGCCGGCTTGCGTGGTGCAGCTCGAAGCTGAGCTCACCCACGAACGCCACGCGAATCACGAGGCAGTTTACTCCGGCGACGACCATCTCGCGCAGCCCGCCGTAGGGAATCGCCTGCGCGTCGCAGGCGTCGCTCGACAGCCGGCTCAGGAGCTCGCGCGCTCGCGGGCCGGCGACGTTGATCGCGCTGCGCGATGCCGTCACGTTGGCGATGTGCACCGTGAGCCCCCGCTCGTCGGTCCAGTCGCGGAGCCATGACTCGGCGCCGTCGCCGCCGCTCGACGTGAACGTGACGTAGTATGAGCCGTCGCCGAGCTTGCAGACCATGCCGTCGTCGAGCAGGTACCCCGCCTCGTTCAGCAGCAGCGTGTACCGGCTGCGCCAGGGCTTGAGGTCGCCGACGTGGCAGGGATAGATGTGCTCGAGGAGGGCCGTCGCGTCCGGGCCGGCGACGCGATACTTCCCGAGGGTCGAGACGTCCATCACGCTGACGCGCTCGCGCACGGCCCGGTACTCCTGCGCGACGTCTCCGTAGTTGGAGGGTCGCTTCCAGGTGCCCGCCCAATCCATCAATGCCCCGCTAGCCACGTGCCGCTCGTGCAGCGACGTGTGATGTTCCAGCGGCACGCGCGCGCCGGCGGCAAGATCCTCGAGCCGAACGGTTCGCGCCGGCGGGCGCGCCCTCGTGGGCGATCCGGTCCAGGAACCCGGCGAGCGCTGGCGGACGAATGCCTTCAGGTGCGCGTGACAGAGCGCGCCCTGGCACGCACCCATGGTGACCGTGGAATAGCGCTTGAGCAACTCCGTCGAACGGTAGCCCTCGTCCCACGCGTGCTCGAACTCCTCCACGGCGACGTCCTCGCACAGGCACACGAATCCCTCGGCCGATCCGAGCTGCGGAGCACTCGACTGGCTGCTCGCGGCCGCCGGCTCCGGCACGGCGGCGCCCGCCGTTCGCCGTCCGTCATCCTCGGCCTCCTCCGCACTGCAGCCCGGGCGCGCGACGTCGCCCGCGCCGAGGACCGCCTCGAACTCCGCCTGACGCAACAGTCCGTCACGTGGTTCGAGTCCGAGCGACAGCACGAGCGCGTCGCACCGCAGCGTGCGGCGACGGCCGGCCGCTTCGACGACCACCGAGCGCAACGCGCCGCTGCCCGATGCCTCGACGACGGTTCCATCGGCGATGACTTCGATGCCCGCCGGCACGCCGCTGGCGAGCGAGGCTGGTACGACCGCGGCGACGACCGCACCGCCTCCCTGCCGAGTGACGTTTCGATGCAGCACGTCCAAGTGCAGCAGGCCTTCGGCCGTGTTCGTTGCGACGACGATGGCCCGCCCCGGCGAGAGCCCGTGAACGCCGGCCAGCCGGGACGCGCCCCGGCCGAGCCAGACGCCGGGCAGGTCGTTGCCGGGGAAGACCGCGTGCCGCTCGACCGCTCCGGTGGCGACGACGATGCGAGCCGGATGCACCAGATGGAGGAAATCGGCGTCGATGACGGGCACGAGCGGCCCTTCGAAGATTCCGAACGCGGTTGCCCGCTCGAGAATGCTCGCCGAGGCGTGGCGCGCGAACGCGTCTCGCAGCACGCCGATGCGATCGCGCAGCGCTCCCGGCGCGATGCGCTCGCCGATCGCTCCTTCGTCGACGAGCAGCACCCGTTCGCCCCCGTCCGCGGCCGCCAGCGCCGCCGCCAGCCCGGCGATGCCGCCGCCGATGACGAGGACGTCCGGGTGGTGGTTCAGCCGCTCCTTGGCCGACTCCGACGGCTCGCGCGGCACGGGCCCGAGGCCGGCGATGCGCCGGATCACGCGCTCGGCGATCGGGAACAGCCAGCGGGGACGGATCATCGACTTGTAATAGAACCCGACGGGCATGAGCCACCGCAGGCGCCAGAGTATCGACAGCGCGTCCCGGTCGGCCGACGGCCAGCCGGCTCCGCGCGCGACCCGCCGGACGCTCGCTGCCGGCGTGACGCACGTGCGGACCGCGGGCTCTCCGTCCACGGTCATGAGGCAGTTCGGACAGTCGCCCGAGAGGCAGTAGAGACTGCGGCGCCGATGGTACTTGAATGAACGAGAGAAAGTGCGCACTCCCGCGCGAAAGAGCGCGGACGCGATCGTGTCGTCCGCGCCGGAGGGAATCGTGCGGCCCTCGAACTCGAACGACGCGCCGGCGGAGCGGGGCTCAGCCGTGGCCATGGAACACGTTGGTGCGCGTGTCGCGTTCGGTGACGAGCCACCGGCGGCAGCCCGCGTGATGGAACCAGCGTTCGCTCTGCACGCCGGCGACGTTCGTCCGCAGCCAGACGCGCTCGAAGTCCGCCCTGAGCGCGTCGACGCCGGGCGCGGCGGGCGTCGCGCGCGGAACCGGCTCTCCGCCGAACCAGAACTCCGTGGTGTAGCGGGGGCCGCAGTTGGGGCAGGTGAGCTTGAGCGTCATGTCAGCGCTCCGTGTTCGCAAGTCTCATTTCGTGAGGCATGTTCTCACAAAACATACAAGCGGCGGCTACGCACGCAAGCCGCCGCGGGGCCGGAACAGGTACATCGGAATTCCCAGCGCGATGATGACGAGACCCGGCCACGTGAACTGCGGCTTCTGGATCAGCAAGTTGACCGACAGGGCCGCCGTGAAGAGCAGGAAGAAGCCGGGCAGCCACGGATAGCCGATGGCTCGGACCGGCCTGACGAACTGCGGGTGCCGGAGCCGCAGCGCGAACATCGCGCAGGCGGTCAGGACGTAGAAGAGCAACGACGCGAACACCATGTATTCCAGAAGCTGGCTGTACGTTCCGGAGAGGCAGAGCAGGCACGCCCACGCCGCCTGCGCCACGAGGGCGACGTGCGGCGTCCGGTAGCGCGGGTGCAGCACGGCCGCCGGGGCGAAGAACAGGCCGTCGCGGGCCATCGCGTAATAGACGCGCGCGCCCGACAGGATGAGCGCGTTGTTGCAGCCGAAACAGGAGATCGCGATCGCCGCCGCCATCACGTAAAGTCCCGACGGCCCGAACACCGCCTGCAGCGCCGCCGTGCCCACGCGGTCCTGCGCTGCCCCGGCGATGTCCGCCGCCGGCAGGATGTCGAGGTAGGCGACGTTCGCGAAGAAGTACAGCGCCGCGACGATCAGGGTGCCGAACAGCATCGCCTGCGGAATGTCGCGCACCGGATTCTTCACCTCGCCCGCCGAGAAGCCGATCTGGTACCAGAGATCGGCGGCGGCGATCGAGCCGACCATCGCCGCGCCGAGCGTAGGAAGCAGGGCGAGCGTCACCCCGCCGGCCGGCCAGAACGCGGGCCCGAAGTTCGCCGCCACCGCTGCCGCGTGACGTCCGATCGTGAAGCCGAGGACGATGAGAATCGCGAGGCAGCTGGTCTTGATCACGGTCAGGATCGTTTGCAGCAGCGCCGCGGTCCGCACGCCGCGGATGTTGATCCACGTCAGCAGCAGAATGGACGCGATCCCCAGCGCCCGCTGCCGCGACAGGCCGATCTCGATCGGTCCGCTGGGAAGGTGGACCGTCGTACCGAGGAACACGTCCGGCGTGATCTCCGGAATCAGCACGGCCACGAATCGCGAGAACGCCGCGCCGACGGCGGCGATCGCGCCCGTCTGGATCACCGCGAACAGCGCCCACCCGTAGAGGAAGCCGGACAGCGGCGACAATCCCTCGCGCAGGTAGACGTACAGCCCTCCCGTGCGCGGGAACATCGCGCTCAGCTCGCCGTAGGTGAGCGCGCCGAGCACCACCACGAGCCCGGTGACCGCCCACACGAGGAGCAGCAGTCCGGGCGCACCCACCTGCCGGAGGATGTCGGCGGGGGTGATGAAGATCGCCGAGCCGATCATCGATCCGGCGACGAGGGCCGTGGCGTCGAAGCGGGAGAGCGCCTTCACGAAGCCCGGGTCGCGGGCGTCGTCGCCGGGCGCGTCGGGGGGGTGGTGCTCTGCGATGCCGTGCGCCACGGTGACCCCGGAATCTCAAACGATGATATTGCGTCTCACTATCGTCTCGACCCATGTTACGCGTGGCGGGAGGTCACGGCAAGCACCGCCACCAGCCGCCACCGACCGGAGACCGCGATGCCCATCGAGCCGCCGCCGCCCGCGCGCGCCGACATCTACGACGTGCTGGCGCAGCTGGGCATCAGCTACGTGCGCCACGACCACGATCCCGTATACACGTGCGACGAGGCGGCGCGCGCGGTTCCGGATCTCGGCGGCGCCGCGCACACGAAGAACCTCTTCCTCCGCGACAAGAAGGGACGCCGGCACTGGCTGGTGGTGACGCTGTGCAGCAAGGCGGTCGACCTGCGCGCGCTCGCCGCCGTCATCGGCGCCGACAACCTGAGCCTCGGCTCGCCGGAGCGGCTCGCCGACCGCCTGCAGATCACGCCGGGAGCGGTGACCGCCCTGGCGCTCGTCGCCGACCCGCAGCACGCCGTCGAGCTGGTGGTTGACTCCGACGCTTGGCGATACGAGGCGTTGTGCTGCCATCCGCTCGTCAATACGTCCACCCTCGTGCTCGCGCGCGCGGACCTGCAGCGCTTCTTCGATTTCACCGGGCACGTGCCGCTGATCGTGCGCGTGCCGGCACGCGGTTGACCGGCAACATCCCCTGAGAGAGAGAGAGACGATGAGCGAATCACGCAGCCTCCGGATGCGCGGCCACGCAACGGCACGCGCCGTTCTCCTCGCCCTCGCCGCCCTGTCGGCGACGCTCCCGAGTCCGGCCGCGGCGCAGACCTACGCGCAGAAGACCACCGCCGCCGTGGACTACATCCTCACGCACGCCGATCGCGAGGACCTGGTGCGGATGCCAATGCGCGACGGCGTGCGTCTCTCGGCGACCATCCTGTTTCCCAAGGGCCGGTCGCGCGAGAACCTGCCGACGGTTCTCATCTTCATTCCCTACCTCACCGAGGGAACGATCCGCGGGAGCTTCAGCCACTACATCCGCAGCTTCATCGAGAACGGCTACGCCGTCATCATCGAGAACGTGCGCGGCCGCTACTTCTCCGAGGGCACCTACCGCTATCTCGTCGGCTCGGGGCAGGACGGGTACGACTCCATCGACTGGATTTCGAAGCAGCAGTGGTCCAACGGCAAGGTCGGCACCATCGGCTGCTCCTCCAGCGCCGAAGAACAGCACAAGATGAACGCGGCGCGGCACCCGGCTCATGCGGCGGCGGTGCCGATTTCCTCCGGGGCCGGCATCGGGAAGGTCGGCGCGTACAACGAGATGGGAAATTTCTATCGCGGCGGCACGGTGCAGACGTGGTGGTTCTCGTGGTACTACGGCTCGGGCTACAAGTACCACCCGACCTGGCCGGCGGAGCTGACACGTGACCAGATGGTGAAGATCGGCAGGTTCTGGAACATGGAGCCGGAGCTCATGCACCCGGCCAACCTCGACAGCGCCATCTGGACACTGCCCGTCAACCAGGTCATGAAGAACCTCGGCGCGATGCCGAGTGACATGGACGACTTCGTGAACCGCCAACCGAACGATCCGAGGTGGAAGGAAACCGACTTCGGAAACGAAGGGGATCGCTCGGGCACACCGACGCTCTACATCAACGCGTGGTACGATCTCTCGATCGGCCCCAACGTCGCGATGTTCGACTACCAGACCAGGAACGCCGCGACGCAATCGGCGCGCGACAACATGTTCATGGTCATCGCCCCCACGCTGCACTGCAACCAAGGACGGAGTGAGTCCGAGCACACGGTCGTCGGCGAGCGCGACATGGGCGACGCGCGCTACGACTACGTCGGCCTCGTGCAACGGTGGTTCGACCACTGGCTCAAGGGCGCCGACAACGGCGTCACCAAAGAGCCCAAGGTCCGCTTCTATATGATGGGGGCCAACCAGTGGAAGACTTCGGACACGTGGCCGCCGAAGAACGTGGACCTCGTGCCCTACTACCTCGACAGCGACGGCGGGGCAAACAGCGCGCTGGGCAACGGTCGCTTGACCACGGCCAAGCCGGCGAAGGCCGCGTCCGACGCGTTCAGCTACGACCCCATGCACCCGGTCCCGTCGCTGGGAGGGCAGATCTGCTGCTTCGCCATTCTCCCCGGCGGGTCATTCGACCAGTCGGGCCTCGAGATGAGGAACGACGTCCTGGTGTATACGACGGCTCCCCTGACGGAACGAGTGGACGTCAGCGGCAACATCGACGTCGAGCTCCACCTGTCGTCGAACGTCAAGGACACGGATCTCGCGGTCAAGCTCGTGGACGTGGGGCCCGACGGAAAGGCCTTCAACCTCGACGAGAGTATTCTGCGCGTGCGGTGGCGGGAGGGCTGGGACAAGCCGGTCTTCATGGAGAACGGCAAGGTCTACAAGGTGAGCATCCCGCCGCTGGTGACGAGCAACTCGTTCGCCGCCGGCCATCGCATCCGCGTCGAGGTGTCGAGCAGCAGCTTCCCGCACTTCGATCGGAACCTGAACACGGGCGGCAACAACTTCGATGAGAAAGACGGGATCGTCGCCCGCAACGTAATCCATCACGCGCCGGCCTACCTGTCCAGGATCGTTCTCCCCGTCGTGCGGTAAGAGGAAGGCATGCCAAAGGCGCGGCGTGCGGGCGCGCCGGCGGCGCGCAGGAGCCGGCGGCGGACCGGCGGCCGCGGGCCGCCGGTCCGTTTCGTCATGCCTCCGCGAACCGCTCGATCCGGAACGGCGAGAGATCGAACCGGCGCCGCTCCCCCATGAGAACGTCGGCGATCGCCTCGCCGATGGCGATCGAAAACTTGAAGCCGTGGCCCGAGCAGGGGCTCGCGATGAACACCGCGGGATGTTCGGGATGCACGTCGAGAATGAAGTTCTCGTCGGGCGTATTGGTGTAGAGGCACACCGAGGTGGCGCGCAGCGCGCCGTTGGCGTCGGGGAGGAACGCCTTCAGGAGGCCGCGAACGCCCGCAACCTCGCTGTCGCTCACGGCGCGGCGCACGGCCTGCGCGGTGGTCAACTCGCCCTGATGGTGCAGCGCGACCTTCACGCCATCGCCGAAGTTCGCGAATCCGTACCAGGTGCGCCCGGGTGCGTACTCGTGAATGAAGACCGGGAGCTTGTCCGGCGTGAACTCCGCGGCCTTCAGCGGATCGAACCAGTAGACGGCATTGCGCTCGATCTCCAGCGGGAGCGCGAGTTCCGGGACGAGGTCACCCATCCACGGGCCGGCGGAGATCACCAGCCGAGCGGCGGCGTCGTCGGGCGGTCGCAGGGCAGGGAAGCGGTCGCGCAGTTCGCCCGCGCTCAGCTCTTCGTACGGAAGGCGATGCTCGACCGCACTCGCGCGCGCGCCGCTCACCACCGCGCCGTCCGGTGCCCCGATCATCAGCCCGCCCGTGCGCGTGAGCACGCGCTTCCCGGAACGTGCCTGCAGCTCAGCCCAGCCGTTGTACGCGCGCTTCACGAACGGCACGTAGAGCGGATCCTCGAAGTACGTCTCACGAATGATGCGCGACTTCCCGTGCGACGATCCGAACGAATGTGGCGGTGAGAACTGGTCGATGCCGAGCACGGCTTGTCCGCGCAGCGCGAGCTGATAGGCGGTGGAAGTTCCCATCGCACCAAGGCCGACGACTATGACGTCGTAAGGAATGGGTCTGTACTAGTGGGAGAGGTGAGGTTGAGTCGGAGGGATGAGTTTGCTCCAACTCAAACTCACTCCTCCCACTGCCGTGCTATTCGCCGTACGGAATCCAGATGTTCTTCACTTGCGTCGCGCGACGCAGGAACTCTCTTCCCTCACCCTGCTCGGCGCCGCTCCAATCTCGAGTGAACCCCTCGCACCACGCCTGCTTCATGTTCCCCGTCGACGCCATCTCGCACGCGCGAACGCCGTCCGCCGTGCCGAAATACCAGATCGCATCCACGTCGTCGTGCTCGGCGAGAACCTTCGCGAGTTCGTCGCGCCGGCCCGTCACGATGTTCACCACACCCGCCGGCACGTCGGAGGTTTCGAGCACCTGATAGAAGTCCGTGACCGCCAGCGGGTGATGCTGGCTGGGAATCGCCACGACCGTATTGCCCGTCGCAATCGCCGGCACGATCGTCGAGATGAATCCGAGCAGCGGATATTCCGCGGGCGCCGCCACGCCGACCACGCCGATCGGCTCGTTCATCGCGAGCGTCACGCCGCGAATCGGCGTCTGGTGCACCTGGCCATCCCACTTGTCCGCCCACGCCGCGTAGGTGAACAGCCGCGCGATCGTCGCGTCGACTTCGCCCTTGCCGTCACGCCCCGTGAGATCGCGGATGCGCGCCGCGAATTCGGCGGCTCTCGCAGAAAGGTTCTCGGCGATGTAGTAGAGAATCTGTCCGCGGTTGTGCCCTGTGCTCCGCGCCCAGCCCGACGCGGCGTTGCGCGCGGCCTCGACGGCGTTGCGGATGTCCTTTCGGTTGCCATCTCCGACATCGCCTGCGTGCGCGCCGTTGGCCGCGATGATCGGAATCGAGTAGCCGCTGTCCGGCCGGGCCTGCTTGCCGGCGATGAAGAGCTTGGGTGTGCGGTCAACCTGTGAAGCGTCGGAAGCCGGAAGCCGGAGGCCGGAGGATGACCTGGCTTTGGCCGCAACTATCTTCTTCTTGGCGTTGTCCGGCTTCCGGCTTCCGGCTTCCGGCTTCCGGCCCGTCCAATCCGCTTTCAGGTACTCCCACATCCCCTCCCGCCCACCCTCTCGGCCGTAGCCGCTCTCCCGGTATCCGCCGAATCCCGCGGCGGCATCGAACAGATTCGTGCAGTTGATCCACACCACGCCCGCCTTCACCTTCGGCGCGACATCCAGCGCAAGGTTGATGTTCTCGCTCCAGATGCTCGCCGCGAGCCCGAACGGCGTGTTGTTCGCGAGCGCGACCGCTTCTTCGGGCGTGCGGAAACTCATCGAGACGAGCACCGGTCCGAAGATTTCCACCTGCGCGATCGTGCTGCTCGGTGCGACGTTCGTGAACAGCGTCGGCGGATAGAAGCATCCTTCTTTCGGCACCGCCCAGGTCGGCTGCCACAGCTCGGCGCCGTCCTTCGCACCCTGCTCGACGAGCGAGCGGATGCGCTCGAGCTGCACCGGCGCGACGATCGCGCCCATGTCGATCGCCTTATCGAGCGGTGAGCCGACGCGAAGTTTCTCCATTCGCGCGCGCAGCTTGGTGACGAGCTTGTCGGCGATGCCCTCCTGCATCAGGAGGCGCGACCCGGCGCAGCAGACCTGTCCCTGGTTGAACCAGATCGCGTCCACCACGCCCTCGACCACGCTGTCGAGATCGGCGTCCTCGAACACGATGAACGGGCTCTTGCCGCCGAGCTCGAGCGAGAGTTTCTTGCCGCTCCCCGCCGTGGCCTTTCGAATGATGCGGCCCACGTCCGTGCTGCCGGTGAATGCGAGCTTATCCACGTCCGGATGATCGACGAGCGCAGCGCCGGTGGAGCCGTCGCCCGTCAGGATGTTCAGCACACCCGGCGGCAGGCCGGCCTCGGCGGCGAGCTCGGCGAACGCAAGCGCCGTGAGCGGCGTGAACTCCGCCGGCTTGAGAATCACGGTGCAACCCGCGGCCAGCGCCGGCGCGACCTTCCACGCCAGCATCAGCAGGGGGAAGTTCCACGGAATGATCTGACCGACGACTCCCGCGCCGTGATAGCCGGGGAATTCCGTCTCGAGCAACTGCGCCCATCCCGCGTGGTGGTAGAAGTGGCGCGCCACGAGCGGAATGTCGATGTCGCGCGTCTCGCGAATGCTCTTGCCGTTGTCCATCGATTCGAGCACGGCAAGCAGGCGCGCGTTTCGCTGCACGCTGCGCGCGAGCGCGTAGAGGTGCCGCGCGCGCTGATGTCCGCTGAGTTTCCGCCACGCGGGGAGCGCCTTGCGCGCCGCCTTCACCGCAACGTCCGCGTCACCCTTGCTCCCCTGCGCGACCTTCGCGAGAATTTGTCCGGTTGCCGGATCGATCACGTCGAATCGCGCGCCCTTCGCCGGCTTCGTCCACGCGCCACCGATGAAATGCCCGAACGACGCCTCGTGCTGGGCGATCCATGCGAGCGCCGGCTTGTCGCTCTCCGGCGCCGGTCCGTACTCCATCGACTCGAAGATTCCTGCGACGGTGCTGGCTGCCATCGGTTACACCATGGGCTGGCGATGGGCCGCGGCGTAGCGCCCGGTGGCGAAGTGCTCGAGCTGGCGTTCGATGTCGGTGAGCAGGCCCGACGCGCCGAATCGGAACAGATCGGGCCGCAGCCAGCGGTCGCCGAGCTCCTCCTTCATCAGGTACAGGTACTCCAGCGAATTCTTCGCCGAGCGAATGCCGCCGGCGGGCTTGTATCCGATCGCGAACCCCGTCTGTTCGAAGTACTCGCGGATCATGCGCACCATCACGAGCGAGATCGGCAGCGTCGCGTTCACGCCCTCCTTTCCGGTGCTCGTCTTGATGAAGTCCGCGCCGGCCATCATCGCGACCATCGACGCGCGCGCCACGTTCGTCAGGGTGGCGAGGTCACCGGTCCCGAGGATTGTCTTCATGTGCGATTCGCCGCACGCGTCGCGGAAGGCGCGGACTTCATCGTAGAGCGCGTGCCAGTTGCCCGTGAGCACGTGGCCGCGCGTGATGACGATGTCGATCTCGCGCGCGCCCGCTGCGACGCTCGCTTTCACTTCCGCGATCCGCGTGGCGAGCGGAGAGAGCCCGGCCGGGAAACCGGTGCTCACCGCGGCGACCGGAACGTTCGAACCGGCCAGCGCCTCGACCGCGACCGCGACGAGCTGGTGATAGACGCATACCGCGCCGGTGGTGATGTGGAGCTGCTCGACGCCAAGCGTGCGCTCGAGATCCGGGCGGATCGGGTGCATCGCCTTCGCGCAGAGCCGGCGGACGTTTCCGGCGGTGTCGTCGCCGGACAGCGTGGTGAGATCGATGCATGAGACCGCCCGCAGCAGCCACGCAGCCTGCCACTGCTTCTTCACCGTGCGGCGGCCGGGCAGCGTGGCCGCGCGCCGCTCGACTGCGCTGCGGTTCACGCGCTGCGCGAGCACGAGGTCGAGATCCAGGGGCATCCCCGGATTTCGGGTGACGTGCCCGCCGGGAACTTCGCGGCGTTCGTCCGCCGGATCCGGGTCGGCGCCGGCCAGCTTGAGCGCGGCGTGGCGTGGTGCGGTCATTGGAAGACTCGGGCTGATTGTACGACCCATAAGATAGCGCCTTCGGCGTCCCGCCACGATGTTTACCCCGAACGCGAACTGAGGATACCGTGGCCTTTTGTCGAACGATCGCCGCTCTCGCCACCGCCGTGCAGCTGCAGGGCACGCAGCCGGTGCCCGCGCTCGATTCGGCGCGCCTCATCGCGGACCTCTCCGCGCTCGCCGCCGACTCCATGGAAGGGCGGCGGATCGCCACGCCGGGCGGCGCTCGGGCGCGGGCCTACCTGCTGCGCGCCTTCACGCGGATCGGGCTCGCCCCCGTGCGCGACAGCTTCCCCGCGCCGTTCGTCGCGAAGACCCGCGCCGCCGAACTCACCGGAGTGAATCTCGTCGGCATGATTCGCGGCACGAAGCACGCCGACCGCTATCTCGTCGTTTCGGCGCACTACGACCACCTCGGCGTGCGCAACGGGGTCATCTACAACGGTGCGGACGACAACGCCTCCGGCACCGCCGCCGTGCTCGCGATGGCGCAGTGGTTCAAGTCGCACCCGCCGGAGAACTCGGTCATCTTCGCGCTCTTCGACGGAGAAGAGACGGGCCTTCTCGGCGCCAAGGCATTCCTGGAAAAGCCGCCGGTGCCGATCGAGCGCATCGTCGCGAACGTGAACCTCGACATGGTGAGCCGCAACGTGAAGGGCGAGCTGTACGCGTCGGGGGCGTCACCATTTCCCGTGATGAAGCCGCTGCTCGACAGCATCGCGGCGATCGCGCCCGTGAAGCTCCTGCTCGGACACGACACCGGGGTCGGCGAGTCCAACTGGATCCAGCAGTCCGATCAGGGGCCGTTCGACACAAAGAAGATTCCGTTCGTGTACTTCGGCGTTGAGGATCATCCCGACTATCACAAGCCCGGCGACAAGGTGGAGCACATCGAGCCGGGGTTCTACTACCGGTGCGTTCAGACCATCGCGGAGTTCGTGCGGCGGCTGGATCTTGCCCTCGATCGAGTGGCGGCGGTCAGGGTTGGGCACTGACAGGCGACGGGCGACGGGTGAGGGGCGACTTGGTTAGAGGCGACGAGTGAGGAGTGAGGTGACCGTCTCGTTGCTTCTCGCACGTCGCTCTTCACCAAATTGCCCCTCACCCGTCGCCCCTCGCCGTTTTTAGGTGCTACTCGAGCAACCCTTGCTCGAGTGCGAGCCGCGTCAGCCCCGCCACCGTCCGGATGCCGAGCTTTCGCATGAGCGAATCCCGGTGCGCCTCCACCGTTCGTGTGCTGATGCCAAGCTCCGCCCCGATCTCCTTGTTGGTCTTCCCCTGCGCGATGTGCACGAGTATCTCGCGCTCGCGCCCGGTCAGCACGTCCGTCGCTTGCGCGGGCGCCTCTTCCCTGGCCTCCTTCCCCTTGCGCAGCGCCTCGGTCATCTGCGCCGCCAGCGCGGGTGAGTAGTAGGTGCGCCCCGCGTGCAGGGCCCGGATTGCCTCGCGGAGCTCCGCCGGCGTCGAGTCCTTGCGCAGGTAACCGTGCGCGCCGGCCCGCACGCTTTCGAGCACGTATTCGACATCCTCGTGCACGCTGAGCATCAGCACCCGCACGCCGCTCACGCGCTCGAGCAGCTCGCCCACCGCGTGAAGTCCCGAACCGCCCGGCATGGAGATGTCGAGCACGACGACGTTCGGCAGGAGCTGTGTCGCGCTCGCCACGGCCTCGGCCCCGCTCTGCGCCTCACCGACCACCGAGAACTCGGTGCCGTCGCTGAGCACGTGGCGGATCCCCTCGCGCACCACGGCATGATCGTCCACCACGAGCACGCGAATCGATTCAGCACCACTCATACCGAGCTGCCCTCCGAAACGGGAATTCGAATCACGATCGCCACGCCCGCGCCCGGCGAAGATTTCAGGAGCACCTCGCCGCCGAGCGCGGTGATGCGTTCGCGCATCCCCGCCAGCCCGAGATGGCCCTCGGCCTCGAGGCGCGCGAGCGAGTGCTCGCCGCCGAATCCCGGCCCGCGGTCGGCCACACGCAATATGACGTCGTCGCTCGTGGCCCGGATCTCCACGTGCGCCGGCGCGTCACCGGCGTGGCGCGCCACGTTCGAGAGCGATTCCTGCAGCGCGCGAAAGAGGGCGACCTCGGCTTCGTCGCTGAGCACCGGCAGGGCATCGGGCGCGTCGAGCGTGACGTTCACGCCGCGCCGCTCCGCGAAGTCCGCCACCATCGATCGAAGCGCCGGCAGGAGTCCGAGGTCGTCGAGCAGGGACGGCCGAAGGTCGTTGGTCACGTTGCGAATGCCGCGCATCCCCTCGTCCACGAGCTCGAGCGCGCGATCGAGGCGCCGCGCCATCTCCGGTTCCGCGCGCTCGCGCACCACGCCGAGCTGCATCTTCACCGACGCGAACACCTGCGCGGTCTCGTCGTGAAGCTCGAGCGAGAGGCGTCGCCGCTCCTCCTCGTGCTGGCGCACCATGCGCCGCGAGAGCTGCTCGAGTTCGAGCGTGCGCACCTGCAGGCGGCTCGCGAGGTCGGCGTTCACCAGCAGCAGGATGCCGGCGCCCACGGCGAGCAGGAAGAGGATGTCGATGTAGTAGCCCCACGGGCTCCATTCGCCGCGCGCCCGCAGGAACGTGTAGTCGAGATGATGCAGGCCCCAGAGCAGGAAGGTCCAGCCGAGCAGCGTGCTCGCGCCGCGCGTCTCGTCGCGGCGATAGCGCAGGAGCACGATGCCGGTCCAGAGCGTGGCCGCGGAGAGGAACATCACGGCGGGGACCGCGGCGAGCACGAAGTTCTCGAGCCGGATCACCGCGACGTAGCTCCAGAGCAACGGGAACGCCACGAGGAGCCAGTAGCGGCCCTTCCACGCCGCCGCGTGCGAGAACACGATCGCGGCCCAGAGGAGCGCGACCGCCGTCCAGCCGGTGATGACCTGGTGCCAGAAGAGCCACGCGCGATCGTTGGTGGCGATGAACACCGCGATGACCGTGATGCGCAGGAGGAAGAGCGCGAACGCGAGGGCCCACCATCCGAAGTACGGCTGCCTGGTGCGCCGCCATTGCGCCGCGCAGAGGAGCGCGAGCGCGAGCGTGATCGCCGCCTCCAGGATGGCGGCGGACAACTCGCCGGTGAGCGCCACGGGGAACTCCTGCATCACCGATGCCCCGCCGCGGCGACAAGCGCCGTCGCCGCCGAGAGCGCCGCGCGCTCGCGCGCCGTGCCGAGGCCCGACACATCGGCGCTCACGCAACCGAACTCCTGCAGTGCGGCCTCGAAGAGCCCGAACATTTCCTGCCGCCGTGCCGGGCGGTCGCGCACGCCGTCGGCGCTCCACGGGAGATCGGGCGCGCACAGCAGGTAGAGATCGCCGCGGCGCGCGCGCGCCGCGGCCTCGATCCACGCGGGGCATGGGCCGTAGTAGTGCCGCACGTACACGACCGTGCTGATGAGGTCGGTATCGAGGAGGAGCAGCGGCGGATCCGGCGCGAGCGCGGCGTCTTCCGCGTCGATCGCGCGCTGCGCGATCAGTGCCGCATCGGTCGCGGTGAGATCGCGCTTCACCTCCTCCGCGTAGAGGCGCGACGTCTCGGGCAGCCACGGTGAGCGGAACCGGCGCGCGAGCGCGGACGCGAGCGTCGTCTTGCCCGTGCTTTCCGGACCCGTGAGCACGATGCGCCGCGTCACGCCGGAACTATGTCCCCGGCAGAAGCATGATGTGCCTTGAACGACCGCCGCCACTGCCGGTGGCCCATCACCGCGAGGACGAGGAATCCCGCGTAGAGTCCCGACGTCAGATAGAGGTGCTTGTAGATGAACATCCCGATGTAGACGACGTCCACCGCGATCCACACGGCCCAGTTCTCGAGGACCTTCCGCGTCATCATCCACTGCGCGACGAGACTCGTGGTGGCCGTCGCCGAATCCACGTACGGGAGCGCGGCGTCGGTGAAGCGCGCGAACAGCGTCCCGAGCACCGCGACGCCCACCACGGCGATCGCCGCGAGCGAGATCGCCATCCTCGGGTCGGCGCGCGACACTTTCAACTCGGTGCGATTCTCGCCGCCGTAGAGCCATTCGTACCATCCGTACAGCGACAGCACGAAGTAGATCACCTGCAGTCCCATGTCCGCGTACAGCTTCTGCTCGCGAAAGACCACGAAGTACAGCGCGACGTTCACGAGCGCGGTCGGCCAGCTCCAGATCTTCTGCTTTACGCTGAGGTAAACGCTGATGATCCCCGTCGCGACGGCGACCGGCTCGAGCCAGTTCATTTCGCTCCGCCGGAGAGGTAATCGAAGGCGAGGCCCGCCAGCGCCTTCACGCCCACCGGCAGCGCGTCCTCGTTCACGAAGAACAACGGCGAGTGATTCGCCGCGGCGTCGTCGGCCTTCACGCCGGGCTTGTTGATGCCGAGGAACAGGAACAGCCCCGGCACCTTCTCCTGATAGAGCGCGTAGTCCTCGCTCGGCATCCATACGGCGTTCGGATTGACCTTGCCGAGCGCGACGCGCGTGATCGTCGGCGTCATGCGCGCGAGCAGCGCCGGATCGTTGAACACGGGTGACGATCCCGACGCCGCGCCGAAATCCACCGTCGCCGTCGCGCCCGACGCCCGCGCGATGAGTTCGGCCGTGCGCGTGATCCGCATGTGCACGTCCTCGCGCATCGCCTTGTCGAACGTGCGGACGGTCCCCGTCATCACCACGCTGTCGGGAATGATGTTGCCGCGCACGCCGCCGTTGATCGTCGCGACGGTCACGACGGCGGGTGCGAGCGTGATGTCCGTCTGGCGCGCCGTGATCGTCTGCAACGCCGTGATGATCTCGGCCGAGACGACCACCGGATCGACGCCCTTCCACGGCTGGGCGCCGTGCGTCTGCTTGCCCTTCACGATGATCGTGAGGCCGTCCGCCATCGACATCGCCGCGCCCGGCTTGAAGCTGAGCTTGCCCGGTTCCTCCGGCCACACGTGCAGTCCGAAAATTGCCGAGGGAGCCGGATTTTCGAGCGCGCCCTCTTCGATCATGACCCGCGCGCCGCCGCGCTCACCCGGCGGCGGTCCTTCCTCCGCGGGCTGGAAGATGAACTTCACCGTGCCGGGGATCTGCGCCCGCATCCCGGCGAGCACCGTCGCCGCGCCCATGAGCATCGCGGTGTGCGCGTCGTGGCCGCATGCGTGCATCACGCCCACGTCCTGTCCCGCGAACGTCGTCCGCACCTTGGACTTGAACGGCAGGTCCACCTGTTCCGTGACCGGCAGCGCGTCCATGTCCGCGCGCAGTGCGACCACGCCGCCGGGCTTCCCGCCGCGCAGCACGCCCACGACGCCGGTCTTCGCGACGCCCTCGCGCACCTCGAGTCCGAGCGACCGCAGGTAGTCCGCGACGATCTTCGCCGTGCGCACCTCGTGGTTGCCCAGCTCGGGATGCTCGTGAAAATCGCGCCGCCACGTGATCACCTGCGGCATCACCGCCGCCACTCGGCGGTCGATCTCGTCATCGCCGGTCTTCTGGAGGGCCGCTTGTTGCGATCCGGCGCGCGACGAAGCGGCCGCGAGAATGACGATGGACAGCGCGGCGGCGCGCCGGGCGGAGACGAGTGAATCGCGCATGATGACGTTGAGTCCGTTGCCTGGGTATGATTGGAGGGTAACCATATCACGGAGATCGCGAAATATGGACCGCAAGGGAAGCGCAGTCTGGCAGGGCACACTGAAGGAAGGGAAGGGCACCGTCTCAACCGAGAGCGGCACGCTGAAGGAAGCGTCGTATTCGTTCACGAGCCGATTCGAACAGGGCGCCGGCACGAATCCCGAGGAGCTGCTCGCCGCCGCGCACGCCGGCTGCTTCTCGATGGCGCTCTCCGGCCAGCTGATGGGCGAGAAGCTCACGGCCGAACGCATCGCGACGACGGCGACCGTCACGGTCGAGAAGGTGGAAGGCGGCTTCGGCATCACGCACGTCCATCTCGCCGTTGAGGCGAAGATCGCCGGCGTGGATCAGGCCACGTTCGAGCGGCTCGCCGGCGAGGCGAAGGCGGGTTGCCCGGTGTCGAAGCTGTTCAACACCAGGATCACGATGGACGCCAAGCTGGTAGGCTGAGGGCGGCCCCGCTACATTGAACAGGCTGCCCTGTGGCTATAGACCTCTGACCCGGATTCCATGGCGAAGGAAGAAGCGATCGAGCTGGAAGGAACCGTCACCGAAGTGCTGCCGAGCGCCACGTTTCGCGTGCATCTGACGAACGGACATGATGTGCTCGCGACGATGGCGGGCAAGATGCGGCGATTTCGCATCAGAGTGCTGCAGGGTGATCGGGTCTCGGTCGAAGTGTCGCCGTACGATTTGAGCCGGGGCAGAATCACTTTTCGCCATAAGAATTAGCGGCGGGCTGACAACTCGAACCGGCAGCTGTCAGCTGCAGGCCTCTGTCTGAGAGCTGTCAACTGACAGCTATCCGCTGACAGCTCCCAGAGAGGAATTCAAAAAGGCAGAGCCAACCCGGCCCTGCCTTTTCTTGTTTCATCTTTTGGAGCCTTCACCTGACACCTGTCAGCTGAGAGCTCTCAGAAAGTGACCTACTTCTTTATGAATTCCGTCCTGAAAATCCGATCCCAAAACCGCATCGTGACCCCGTAGTTCGTCTCCGGCAGCGCATGATGAATCCGGTGCTGCGACTGGAGATGCCGGAACCACGAATAGCTCAGCTTGTAGTGATGCAGGCTGTGGTGCATGAAACTGTACGCGATGAAACCCAGGAACCATCCGGCCAGTAACGACGAAAACCCGTGCACGCCGTAGTAGCCGGCCACCAGGAGCTGCGGCGGCAGGAACAGCAGCGGCGTTACGAACCACGGCATCGCGAGATGCGCGAGCGGATCGTCGTGATGCTTATCGTGTCCGCTGCGCGTGAGCGCGAAGCCCCAGTGGTAGAGCCAGCGGTGCGCGCAGTATTCCGTGAGCGTCCACACCAACAGCCCCAGCGCGAACATCCCGGCCATCGCGTACACGCCGTAGCCCAGACGGAATCCATCCCAGCCGATGAAGAACAGCATCAGCGAGAAGTCCACCGCGTACGTCGCCCAGTAATTGGCCTTCGATTCGGAAACGCGGAGTATCCACGACGTCTGGCTCGTCAGGCGCTGCGTCTCAGGCACTCAGCGGCCCTGTTCTGCTGAGGTGCTCGCCTTGTCCGGCTTCAGATATGTCGCCTTGTGGATCGAGTAGGCCGTCACGTTGGCGATGATCGCCAGCGCGACGATCAGGGCTGCGACGCCCCATCCTTTATTGTTCGGATTGTATCGATCGGTGCTCACTGTTCGGCTCCATTCTGGACGTGGAATCTTAGCGCCTTGAGGTACTACCCCGCAATCGCCCCACTGGCCGCCGGCTTACGGCCTCGCTTCATTATCAGGATGGCAACCACCGCGCAGGACCCCACGGTTCGCCGCGAGCCCCACCGGATCGGCGACCACATCGTCACCGGCGCGTTCGTCGTGGATCTGCGCGACCAGCCGCCCGATATGTTCGTGGACCACACGACCACGGACTGGCGCTCGCTCACCTGGCGCGGAGTCGGCCGTCCGTACAAGGTCGAAAAGTGGGCCACGGAGAAAAAGGTCTACGAGAAGACGCACGGCGAGCCGCTCCCCGTGCTCGAAGGGTGGAAGAAGTTCAACCAGAACTTCCATCACTACTTCAATACCGACGTCCCGGAGGCGCAGGGCCGTGCCCGCGCCGAGCTCATGCAGGCCATCGCGAAGGCCGACGTGCACGGAGCCCGCGAAGCCGTCGAGGAGATGTTCCACCTCCTCGTGTGGAACCGCATCCATCGCGTCGAGGACGCCGTGTGGGATCCGCGCGGCAAACGCGCGCTGTTCAGCGGGCTCGACGTGAAGAACCCGCGCATCCTTTTCCTCGGCGCTGCCGACGGCTACGAGGCGATGGCGCTCGCCGCGATGTATCCCGGCGGCAACACGGTGCTCGTGGACTACGACGAGTTCTGCAAGACGCACCGCTTCGGCCAGTTCCCCGAGTCGTATCCGTTCCTCGGCGTCGACACGGCGACCGGAAACAAGCGCGTGTGGTATCGCGACCAGATGGACATGGACTTCGAGGTCGAGGACATCCGGAACCTGAAGTACGGCCGCGAATTCGACATCGTCGTGAGCATCGGCCTCATCGAACACTTCCCCGACGAGCACAAGGGACTCGCGTTCGAGTTCCATCGCCGGTTCGTGAAGCCCGGCGGATACGTCATCATGACGACGCCCCGCGACCAGCTGCGGAGCCGCGCCTGGTATCACGTGATGGCCGACGAGCTCAACTACGGCTATCGCGAGCTGATGAACGTGCGGCAGATGGGGCTCTACGCGACGGAAAACGGATTCGACGTGCTGCGTGCCGGTGTGATCAAGGCCCACAACGGACTGATCTGCAAGGTGCGCGACACGGCCGCCGCGTGAGCGACCTTCGCGCCATCCGCACGGTCTCGATCGCGGTCACACGCTCGGCGCGGCTCGCGATGCTCGGGCCGGAAGGACCCGGACTGCGCGAGCTCTGGTACGTGCTGCACGGCTACGGCCAGCTCGCCACGCCGTTCCTCGGGGACTTTCGCGCGATCGACGACGGCAGCCGGCTCATCGTCGCTCCCGAGGCGCTCTCGCGTTTCTACGAGGGCGATGTGCAGACGCGGTTGCACAGGGACGCGAAGGTCGGCGCGAGCTGGATGACGCGGGAGGATCGGGAGTCGGAGATCGCGGACTACATCGCCTACCTCGACACCGTCCACCAGTCGATTCTCACGAGGCTCGGCGGCGCGGACCACGCGCCGGAGGTGACGGTGCTCGGCTTCTCCCAGGGCGCGGCAACGGCCGCTCGCTGGGTCGCGAGCGGCCGCGTGAACGCCGCGCGGCTGGTGGTGTGGGGCTCGCAGCTCCCGCCAGAACTCGACCTCGCGGATCCCGGCGCTCCGCTGCGCCGCGCGGAAACCGTTCTCGTGATGGGCACGACCGACGTCTTCGCGACGCCGAAGCTCGTCGAGAAGGAAACCGCGCGCCTGCGCGCGGCGAATTATCCCTTTCGTTTCGTTTCGTTCAACGGCGGACACCGCATGGACGACGACACGCTGCGCGCGCTCGCCGGCATGTCCACCGACTACGACGCCACTGGCGCCGTTTGACGGCGCGCTTCAAAACCCCTTGAACTTGTTGAGATCGCGCCGGTCCTTCTTCGTCGGACGCCCCTCACCGGGATCGATCACGGGCGCCGCGTGCTTGAGCTGCCAGTGAAGCTTTTCCCTCGCCGCTCGCGACTCCGCCGTCTCCTCGTAGAGCAGCGCGGCCTGCGCCGCCGGCCCGCGGCGGTCGCTCAGCGCGCGAACGATCACCACGTGCTCGTAAGGACCGAGCCGCACCCGAATGGCTTCGCCGGTCTTCACGTCGCGCGAGGGCTTCACGCGCTCGCCGTTCACGGTCACCTTGCCGCCCTCGATCGCCGTCACCGCGATCGAACGCGACTTGAAAAACCGCGCCGCCCAGAGCCACTTGTCCACCCGGACGGATGCCGTCCCGACCGCCTGCTCTCGTGCCATGGCTGATAATATGCGCGCTGCGCTGATCGTGTTCACCGTGGCCCTTGGCGCCTGCGCCCCGTCCGGCGAGAAGCAGGCGCGCGTCGAGCAGGCCGCGCGCACCGCGATCGCCGCCGAATCCTCGACGGCCGCGGCGGCCGCGTCGTTGCCGTCCTCCGGGAAATGGGACGAGCCGCATCTCGTCGAGCGGCTCGTTCGCGCCGGCCTCGCTCCGCAGGCGATGCACGACCAGAAGGGCGATGAGTACTGGAAAGTCTCCGTGCTCGCGTACCAGGTCGGCCCGTCGATCCTCTACGTGTACCTGTACGGCGACAGCCTCGCCCGCAAGGCGGTCACGTCCACGCTCGACACGCTCATGGCAGCGCCCCCCGGGCGCTCGGACGTGTATCCGCCCCGTCACATCCTGATCATGCAGAACAATCTCGCGGCTGTGATGGTAGGAGGAAGCGACACGCAGCAGGAGCGCGTGCGGCTCGCGCTCGAGGCCGGCCTGCCGGCTCCCTCACGCCGCTGACCGGCCTGCGTCGTGGCGCCGCTTCGTCGCCATCGCGATATTCAACCGTTCGGGCGGATCGAGCCTGAACGCAACCTCACTCCTCGAGGACCAGATGCGCTCCATTCGTACATTCCGCGTCATCGCGTGCGCCGCGATCGCCATCATCGCACTCGCCGCGCCCGTCCAGGGAGCGCACGCTCAAACGCTTCCGTCGGCGAAGTCGTTGCTGGAGAAGCACGACGCCGCCGTCGGTGGACGCGCGGCGATGGACAAGCACTCGTCCATGCACATGTCCGTCGCGCTCATGGTCGCCGCGATGAATGTCAGCGGCACGATGGAGACCTATCACGCCAAGCCGAATCTCTTCCTCATGAAGCAGACCTTCGCCGGGGGTGAGGTGCAGAGCGGCTTCGACGGCAAGACAGCGTGGGCCATCGCGCCCGGGGCGGGCGCACAGGTGCTCGACTCGGCGATGACCTCCCAGCTCAAGGAGCAGGCGGATTTCTTCGGCGATTACTACGATCCCAGCCGAACCAAGTCGGCCGAGACCCTCGAGATCACGGACTTCGAGGGGCAGCGCTGTTACAAGGTGAAGATCGTCCACACGGACGATAGCGAAGCGACGGTGTACCTCGACTCCGCCACGGGGCTTCGTGCGGGGCAGACGCAGTCGACCAAGATGATGGGGCAGGACATGCAGAGCACGACGGTCATGAGCGGCTACAAGGATTTCGGCGGCGTGAAGATGCCCACCAAGCGCGTCCAGAAGATTCCGATGGCCGAAATCCTGATGGACATCACCGCCGTCGAGTTCGACAAGGTGGACGCCGCGATGTTCGCTCTCCCCGACGCCGTGAAGGCACTCGTCAAACCGTAACGAATCCTTCGCGCAACAGCAGGAGCACGCGATGCAGAAGCTCGTTGGTCCCGCGGGCGCGACTGCGCGCGCCGTCGCCGCATTCGCGCTCGCGGTGCCGCTCCTCGCGCAGCAGCCCGCCTCGCCGGCCACTCCCACGGCGCCGGGAGCGCAACCCACGACGATCGCCGCCCGTACGACAAACCTCGAGAAGCGCGACGGATTCATTCCGTTGTATCTCAACGACAGGACCGGCGCGATCTGGCTCGAGATCCCGCGCGATTCCACGCGCGTCCTGATGCTCACCACGCTCGCCACCGGGCTCGGCTCGAACCCGGTCGGTCTCGACCGCGGGTCGGGCGGCGGCGAGCAGGTCACGCGTTTCGAGCGCAGCGCCGACAAGGTGCTCGTGATCTTCGAGAACACGCGGTATCGCTCGAGCGGCGGTGCCGATAACCTGCGCACGGTACTGGAAGCGTTTCCGCCGAGCACCATCGCCGCGCTGCCGGTGATCGCCGAAGAAGGCGGCCGCATTCTCGTGGATGCCACGGAGTTCGTGATGCGCGACTGGAACGACGTCGCCGCCACGCTGCAGCGCAGCCAGCAGGGCGCGTACGCCGTCGCGCGCGACCGCTCGCACGTGTACAAACCGTATACCAAGGCGTTTCCCGACAACACCGAGATCGACGTCGCGCTCACCTGGGCCGCGAACGGCAATCCGGGCGGCATCGTTTCGCGCGTCGCGCCCGACGGGAAGGCGATCACGCTGCGCCAGCACATCACGCTGCTTCGTCTGCCCGACGACAACTTCAGGCCGCGCGCCGCCGATCCGCGCGTCGGTTTCTTCGGCGTGTCGTTCAAGGATTACGCGCAGCCGATCCAGGGATCGCTCGAACAGACCTGGGCCGCGCGCCACCGCCTCGAGCGCGTGAACCCGAACGACCCCAACAGCCCGATCAGGAATCCGATCGTATACTACGTCGACCGGGGCATTCCGGAGCCGATGCGCACCGCGACGTTCCAGGGCGTGAGTTGGTGGACGGAGGCGTTCGACAAGGCCGGCCTGAAGGGCGGCTTCAAGGTGGAGTGGCTCCCCGAGGGTGCCGACCCGATGGACGTCCGGTACAACGTCGTGCAATGGGAGAATCGCAACGAGCGCGGATGGAGCGTGGGAGGAGCGCTGAGCGATCCGCGGACGGGCGAGATGCTGAAGGGAATGGCGCGTCTCGATTCGCACCGCGCGCGCACCGACTACAACATCTATGCGGCGTTCATGGGCGCCGACGCCTCCCCGGCCGACACGGCGTTCGTTCTCGCGCGCGTCCGCCAGGTGAGCGCGCACGAAGTCGGCCACACGCTCGGCCTCGGCCACAACTACATCGCGAGCACCTACGACCGCGCGTCGGTGATGGACTATCCTGCGCCGCGCGTGCTGCTCACGAACGGGCAGATCGACCTGAGCCAGGCGTACGGAGCTGGCCCCGGTGCCTACGATGTCTGGGCAATTCACTGGGGCTACGGAATTTTTGCCTCAAATCAGGAGGCCGATTCGCTCCGGGCCATCATGGCCGACGGTCTCAGGAAGGGATACCTGTACCTGAGCGACGCCGATGCACGTCCGGAAAACGCCGCGGACCCGCGCACGAATCTCTGGGACGACGCGGCCACGCCAGGCGATTTCCTCAAGCACCAAACGGACGTGCGCCGTCTCGCGATGTCGCGCTTCGGCCTGCGCAACGTTCGCGACGGCGATCCGCTCGCGCTGCTCCAGGATCGCTTCCCGCTGCTCTACTTCTTCCACCGCTTCGCGATCAACTCGGTGACGAAGACGATCGGCGGCATGGAATACGCGAACCCGCTCAAGGGCGATGGACAGCAGGCGACACGCCCG
This sequence comes from Gemmatimonadaceae bacterium, assembly GCA_017881585.1. Taxonomy (GTDB): domain Bacteria; phylum Gemmatimonadota; class Gemmatimonadetes; order Gemmatimonadales; family Gemmatimonadaceae; genus Fen-1231. Next base: position 29,123 of record JADGQS010000008.1, read on the forward strand.
ATCGGCGGAGCGCGTCAGCGCGAGGCCTTGTCGTCACTCCTCGCCGAGCTCGACCCGAAGGAACTCGCGATTCCCGATACGGTGCTCGCGCTCTTCCCGCCGCGATTCGATTTCGGGAACGTCGAGCTGCTCGGTTCTCACACCACACCCGTGTTCGACGAGCTGGGCGCGGCCCGGACGCTCTCGCAGATGATCATCGACGGCATCCTCCAGCGCGAGCGCGCGGCGAGGCTGGTGCAGTTCGCGTCGCGCGGCGCCAACCCGCTCACGCTCGCCGAGACGATCGACAAGCTCGTCGCCGCGACGTGGAATGGCGCCGCGCAACCGAACGCGAAGCTCTCCGCGCTGCAGCGCACCACGCAGCGCGCGCTGGCCGACCGCCTGCTCACGATGGCCGCCGACAAGGACGCCGCGCCCGAGGTTCGCGCGATGGCGGAGTTCAAGATCGTCCAGCTGAGAGCGAAAGCGGCCGCGAGTGCGGCCGCTCCGGGGACGGATGAGGTGCGCGCCCATTGGCACGCGATCGCAGGCGACTTCACGCGATGGATCGAGCGCCGCGAGCTTCCCGCGCCGACGCCGGCCCTGCGCGCGCCGCCGGGGGATCCGTTCGGAGAGCCGCCGGCCCTCTAGTCCTCGCCGTTGTCCCGGCGATCGTGCTTGCGCTTGGACTGCAGCTTTTTCTCGGCGAGCCGCCGCTCGACGGCGCTGCGCGTGGGCCGGGTCTTCCTTCGCGCCTTCTTGACGATCAATGCGCGGCGGACGACTTCCGCGAGGCGTTGCTCGGCGAGGGTACGGTTTCGCCGCTGGCTGCGCGTGTCGCTCGCCACCACGCGGAGGTCGCCCGCGGCGGAGAGCCGCGTGCGCAGCGCGTTCATTATCAATGCGCGCTGATCGTCGAACAAGACTGACGAGGTGCGGACGTTCCAGAGCACCTCGACCCGGGTGGATGACGTATTCACGTGCTGCCCGCCGGGTCCGCCGCTGCGCGATGCACGCACGACCAGCTCCGAGCGCGGTATCGAAAGGATTTTGTCGACCACCAGCTCGTTGGCCTCAGTTTCCATGCTCCTCTCTTGCATTATGCAACGTGAAGGGCGATGATGCGGGTAACGCGTTTTGCAATGCCTCTCGAGGTAGCCGTGCGCCCTTCGTCACCGCAGGTCGACAATCTGTACCTCGTCGTCCTCGATCCCCGCCGGCTCATCCGATGGATGTATATCGGCCGGCTGTCTATCGCGTCGTCGATCTTCATCGCTGCGTCGTTCAACTGGTTCCAGGCCGAGGCCTCAAGGACGTTCGTCGCGACCTGGACACTGGTTGGCGCGATTTTTTTCACCGCCGCTTCGTTCCTCTGGACGGAAGTTAATCGAAAGCCGCTCACGAAAGGGTTTCTCTACGGTCAGCTGATTTTCGATCTCCTCGTCGTGACCGCCGTCGTGCACGTCACGAGTAGTGCGAACACGGGTGCCCAGTTCGCCGCACTCTACATTCTCGTGAACGCGGCGGCCGCGCTGATGCTGCCGATCGGCGGCGCGCTGCTCATCGCCGCGCTGGGGCTGGTCATCTACGCGTTTGACGCGATCATCATCAGCGGGTTCAGCAACGCCACTTCGCTGCAGTTGTCCGTGTTTTCCGTCGTCGCGCTGAGCACGGTCTACATCAGCGCGCGGCTCCAGCAGGCCGGACAGGGACGCGAGCAGCTCGTCGCGGAGCTCACCCGCGTCCGCCTGCGAGAGAAGGACATCCTCGCGAACATCAAGAGCGGCATCATGACGGTCGACGACACCGGAACCCTGCTCTTCGCCAACCCGAGCGCGAGCGAACTGCTCGGTATCGACCTCGAGTCGCTCATCGGCTCGCCCATCGTCTCGGTGGTTCGCGCGGTTTCACCGGTCCTCGCGGATTCGTTCGACCATGCGGTGCGCGACCACATGAACTCCTCGCGCGCCGAGGGCGAGATCAGCCGCCCCGACCGCACATTCTCCTTCGGGGTCACGACGACGTCCGCCGTGGGAGTCGACGCCAACATCGGCCTCAGCACCACCGCGATCTTCCAGGACATCTCCGACCAGAAGCGGCTCGAGCAGCTGAAACTGCGCGCGCATCGGCTCGAGGCCGTCGCCGAGCTGTCGGCGTCGCTGGCGCACGAGATCAAGAATCCGCTCGCGTCGATTCGCAGCGCGGTCGAACAGCTCTCGGCCCGCCCCGTCGCGACGAACGACGAGCGTACGCTCGGCAACCTCATCGTGCGCGAGTCCGATCGTCTCTCGCGCCTGCTCTCCGAGTTCCTTGATTTCGCCCGCGTGCGCGTCACGCGTCGCGAGCCCGTGGACGTTGCCGCGGTCGTGCGCGGCGCCGCGGCGCTCGTCGGCGAGCATCCGGCGCGCATCGACTCGGTGAAGCTCGAGGTCGACGTCCAGCCGGTGCCGCTCATGGTGTTCGGCGACGACGATCTGCTCCACCGCGCGGTGTTCAACCTGGCGCTGAACGCGGTGCAGGTGAGCCGTCCGAACGAATGCGTGCGCCTCGTCGCGGGGATCGCCACGCCCGACCAGCTTCCGCGCGGCATGCCCTTTCCGCACGGCGCGGTGGCGGTGCAGGTGATCGACGAAGGGCCGGGAATCCCGGTGCAGGTGCAGGACCGGCTGTTCGAGCCGTTCACCACCACGAAGACGGGCGGCAGCGGCCTCGGCCTCGCCATCGCGCATCGCGCGATCGAGGCGCACCGCGGCGTGATGCTCGTGGACACGAACGAACGCGGCACGCGTTTCACAGTACTGCTGCCGCGCGCGGAACCCCTGGACGGAGCAACGACGTGACCGACCGCGACTCAAGCCTGACGCCCACCGGGGACAAGCCCACCGTGCTCGTCGTCGACGACGAATCGGGAATCCTCGAGACGCTCGAGATTCTCCTGCGCAATGAAGGGTTCTCGCCGCACGTCGCGCTCGGCGGCAAGGCGGGCCTCGAGAAGATTCCGCAGCTCTCGCCGGACATCGTGCTGACCGACGTGCGCATGCCGCAGGTGGGCGGCGTCGACATTCTCTCGGCGGCGCGCGCACACGATCCGGACACGCCCGTGATCCTCATGACCGCGCAGGCCACGCTCCAGTCCGCGATGCAGGCCGTGAACGAGGGCGCGTTCTATTACATCCAGAAGCCGTTCCGCAACGACGAACTCGTCGCGATCCTCCGGCGCGCGGCGGAGCACCGCATGCTGCGCGTCGAGAACACGACGCTCAAGAAGGAGATCCGCCGCCGCGATCGCAGCGCGGCCGGCGCACCGATCGGCACCAATCGCAAGTGGCTCGAGGTGCTGCGGCTCGCCGAGGCCGTCGCCCCGACCGAGAGCACGGTGCTGCTCATGGGCGAGTCGGGGACGGGCAAGGAAGTCGTCGCGCGCTACATCCACGACCTCTCGCATCGCACCGACGGTCCGTTCCTCTCGATCAACTGCGGAGCCCTTCCGGAGGGACTGCTCGAGAGCGAGCTGTTCGGGCACGTGAAGGGATCGTTCACCGGCGCCGTGCGCGACAAGTCCGGACTCTTCACGGCCGCGGCCGGCGGAACGTTCTTCCTCGACGAAATCGGCGAGACGACGCCGGCCACCCAGGTGAAACTGCTCCGCGTCCTGCAGCACCGCGAAGTCATTCCCGTGGGCGCGACGGACACGATTCCCATCGACACGCGCATCCTCGCGGCCACCAATCGCGACCTCGAGGAGGAGATCAAGCGCGGCAACTTCCGCCGCGACCTGTTCTATCGTCTCAACGTCATCGCCCTGCACCTGCCGCCGCTGCGCCAGCGCGCGGACGACATCCCGCTCCTCGCCGAGACCTTCCTCGCGCGCCACGCGGAGCAGCGCGGCGAGCCGCCGAAGCACATCAGCGATTCCGCGATGGAGATCCTGCAGTCGTACTCCTGGCCCGGCAACGTGCGCGAGCTGGAGAATGCGATTGAGCGCGCCGTGATCCTCACCGAGGGCGAGGTCATCGCCCTCGACGGGCTGCCGGAGAAGATCGCGGAGCGACGCGCCGAGCCGCTCGTGTCCGACCGGACGGCCACGAACCCCACGATGGAAACGATCGAGCGGGCCTACATCATGTGGGTGCTGGAGAGCGAACAGGGCAACAAGACGCGCGCGGCCGAGGTGCTCGGGATCGATCCGTCCACGCTGCACCGCAAGCTCTCGCGATTCGGTGTCGAGGCGTGATTGACGGACCGCGCCGCTCACGCGGCGCGACCTGGTATCCGCTCGCCGCGGGCGCGATCGTGGCTGCCATTGCGCTCGCGGCGATCACCGCGGTCCCCGTCGGCGTGTTCTGGGACGACGGCGTGTATCTCATCGGCGCGAAGTCGCTTGCGACCGGAGCGGGCTATCGCTTCCTGCATCTGCCCGGCGCGCCGCCCGCGGTGCACTTCCCGCCGGGATGGCCAGCGGTGCTCGCCGTCGTCTGGAGACTGGGCCCGGCGTTTCCCGGCAACGTCGTGCTGCTCAAGCTCGTGAACCCGCTGCTGCTCGCGGCCGGCGCGGCGCTCGCGTGCTGGTACGGCGTGAACCGGCTCCGCGTTCCTCCCCTCGTCGCGGCGGCGGCAGCCGTCGTGTTCGCGGCCGCGCTGCCGGTGATGGTGATGGCGGGCGTGCTCTTTTCGGAGCCGCTCTTCTTCGTGGTGCTGCTGATCGCGCTCGCGCTCGCCGATCGCGCCGCGGATCGCGGCGGTTGGCGCCCCGCGCTCGAGGCGGGCGTCGCCGCCGGCATCCTCACGCTGGTGCGAAGCGCCGGACTCACGCTCCTGCCCGCCCTCGTCATCGCCCTGCTCCTCGCGCGCCGGCGGCGCGAGGCGGTGGTCGCCGCGGCCGGTGCGTTCGCGGTGCTCGCCCCGTGGCAGCTCTGGATCACGCTGCGCGCGCACGACCTCGCCGCGCCGTTCCGCGGAAGCTACGGTCCGTATCTCGATTGGGTGCTGGGCATGTACCGCGAGCGCGGGGCGGCGTTCGTCCTGGTCATGGCGCGCATGAACCTGCTCGCGATCATGCGCTCGCTCGGCATCTCGCTCTTTCCATTCGGGCCGCGCGACATCCGCCCGCTGCTCGTGACGCTCGTGCTCGTGGTGTCCGCGATCGCGCTGATCCGCTCGCGCCGGCGCGCGACGACGGCGCTGTTGTTCCTGCTGTTCTATTTCGCGCTCGTCTTCGCGTGGCCGTATGCGCCGGACCGCTTCCTGTGGGCGATCTGGCCGTTGCTCGGCATGCTGCTCGCGAGCGGCGCCGTCGAATGCTGGCGCCTCGGCGCGCGGCACGGCGCGGTGCCGAGCGTGCGCGTGACGAGCGCGTTCGCATGTGCCGTCGGCGTGTTCGCTCTCGGAGGGCACGCGGGCTATTCGATTCGCGGAGCCTCACGCCATTGGCGGGACGCCGAGGCGCGCAACAACGCCGACGCGCTCCTCCCGGTCGCTGACTGGATCAACGCGAACACGAGGCCGGACGACGTGGTCGCGGTCGACGGCGAACCGTTCATCTACCTGCACACGGGCCGCACGGTCGTTCCCGTGCACATTCTTTCGCCCGACGAGTACTTCGCCGGCACGCCGCTCGAGCGCGCGGCGGCCGACCTGCGTGCGCTGATCGTCGTTGGCAAGCCACGATACGCCGTCTTCTCGGCGGCTGCCGGCGAGCGCGACGCCGCGCCGATGCTGGATGGGCGGAACGGCACGCCGAAGCTCGAGTGGATCACCGCGCTTCCCGGCGGCGGCGCCGCCTATCGCGTGGTGCTGGCACAGTGAACCGCTCGGCCATCGGCTGGCCCGCGGTCGTCACGGTCGTGCTCGCGCTGGCGCTCGGAGTGTTCGCCATGAACCCGCTGCCGATCGGCATCGTTCGCGACGATGCGCGCTACCTGCTGCTCGCGCACTCGATCGCCGAAGGCACGGGCTATCGTTTCATGCTCCTGCCCGGTTCGCCGGCCGGCACGCATTTTCCACCCGCGTTTCCGCTCGTGCTGGCCGCCGTCTGGAAAGTCGCGCCAGCGTTCCCGGCGAACGTGACGCTCTTCAAGGCGCTGAACGCGCTGATGCTCGGGCTCGCGGCAACTGCGGTATTCGCGTTCGCGCGCGACCGAGCGAAGCTCGCGTCCTGGGCTGCGACCGGCGTTGCCCTCGCGTTCGCCGGCTCTGCTCCCGTCCTCTTCCTCGACGGCGTGTTGTTTTCCGAACCGTTTTTTATCGCCGCGATGTGCGGTGCGCTGATCGTGTCGGAACGATCGATCCGGCCCCGGGAGTCGGCGGCCGCCGACAAACCTCCGATCGCTCATATCGCCTTCGCCGCCGGACTCGCCATCGGCGGCGTCACGATGATCCGCACGCTCGGAATAGCAGTCGGCGCCGGAATTGCGGTCACGCTCATCATTCGAAGGCAGGGGCGTGAGCTCGCGAGTTCGATGGCGGGGATCGCCTTGGTCGTCGTGCCCTGGCAACTTTGGACGATGCGGCACGGGGGCGAGATCCCCCCGATCCTCAGCGGTGACTACGGCACCTACCTGAGTTGGTTGGGGACGGCGCTTCACACGGAGGGAGCAGGATTCTTCGCGCGCGTGTTCGCGGCCAACTTGACGGGATTCTCCGCCGTTCTCATCCTGTTCGGCGTGAGCGGAACGATGGCCGCGATCGTCGCCGTGCCGCTGCTCCTGGCGCTGGCCGTCGGCACCGTGCGGCTCGCGCGCAGCGCGCCGGTGAGCGTCGTCTCGATCGCGGCCTATCTCCTCGTCGTGCTCTTCTGGCCGTTCACACCCGACCGCTTTCTGTGGCCCGCGTGGCCGTTCCTGCTCGTTGGCGTTGCGCGCGGCGCGTCGGAGATCGCGAAGTGGAGGCCGTCATCGGCGCAAAGGCGGCTTGCGCGCAACAGCACGCTCGCCGCCCTCGCCGGATGCGCGCTGCTCTTCGTGCGGTACAACGTCGGGACGTACGGCTCCCGCACCTGGGAGGGGTACGCGCGCGACAATGCGAAATTAGCGATCGCCGAGTCGGAGACCGCGGCCCAGCTCCCGGACGGTCTGGTCGCAAGCGAATTCGACGCGCTCGTCAGCCTCTATACCGGCCGCCAGGCCATCCCGCTGCTGCCGCTGATGGCCGCGAATTATCTCCGGAAGCGAACCCCGCGTGAGGCGGCCGACCAGCTTTCGGACATGCTCGACGCTTACCATCCCCGCTTCCTGCTCGTCGGTACCGGCGAGGCGCTCGAAGCTGCGCGACTCCTCGCGCATGCCAGCGTGCCGCGCATCCGCTTCGGTGGCATCTCGCCAGCCGGCATCCTGCTGTACGTTCCCACCTCGCCATGATTCCCGTCCGCCAGACCCGTACATGACTTTTCCTTCCCGCTTGACCCCGACGAACGCGATCGACGCCCTCCCGCGCCTGCGCGGACGGACGCCGATGGCGCCATCGGCGCTCGTGCTCTCGGTGCTCATCCCCGTGTACAACGAGCGCGCCACCATCGAGCTGATCCTCGACCAGGTGCACGCGGTGCCGGTCCGCAAGGAAATCATCTGCGTGGACGACTTCTCCACCGACGGCACACGCGAGCTGCTCCAGCGGATGAAGGACGCGGGCCGGATCGACAAGCTGATCTTCCACGATCTCAACCGCGGCAAGGGCGCCGCGATCCGCACCGCGCTCGCCGCGAGCACCGGCAACGTCGTGATCGTGCAGGACGCCGACCTCGAGTACGACCCCGCCGACTGGCCCACCCTGCTCGAACCGATCCTCGACGGCCGCGCGGACGCGGTGTTCGGCTCGCGCTTCCTCGGCGGCCCGCATCGCGTGCTCTACTTCTGGCACTCCGTCGGCAACCTGTGCCTCACGACGTTCAGCAACATGCTCACGAACCTGAACCTCACCGACATGGAGACGTGCTACAAGGCGATCCGCGGCGACGTCGCGCGCGCCCTCCGCCTCACGTCGGACCGCTTCGGGTTCGAGCCCGAGATCACGGCGCGCCTCTCGCGGGCGAAGCTCCGCATCTTCGAGGTGCCCATCTCGTACTCCGGCCGCACGTACGCCGAGGGCAAGAAGATCGGCTGGAAGGACGGCGTCGCCGCCATCGGGCACATCCTCCGCTTCAACCTGTTCGCGTGAGCATCGCGCCGCGGCCGTACGACGCCGGCGCCGACGATCCGCGGGGCTGGATGTGGCTCGGACTGACCATCGCCGCGCTCGCGCTGCTCTCGTCCGGCGTCGGACTCCATAACGGATTCGCGTACGACGACCGCTGGATCATCGTGCAGAATGCGAACGCGCACTCGCTGAACAGGCCGTGGGAGCTGTTCGGCTCCACGTACTGGCCGACGAGCCGCGGCGCCTCCCTGTACCGCCCGCTCACGATCCTGATCTACGCCGCGCAGTGGGTGTTCGGCGGCGGCGCGCCGTTCCTGTACCATCTCGTGAACGTGTCGCTCTACGTGGTGGATGCCGTGCTGGTGTTGCTGCTGGGACTGCAGTGCCTGCCGCGCAGCGGGGCATGGGTCGCGGCGGCACTCTTTGCCGTGCATCCGGTCCATGTGGAGGCGGTCGCCAACGTCGTGGGCCAGGCCGAGTTGTGGACCGGCCTCGTGCTGCTCAGCGCCGTGCTGATCTACGTTCGCGAACGTCAGGGCGGCGTGACGATCCCGCGCGGATCCGCGATCGCGATCGTCGCGCTGTTCGTCGCCGGGATGCTGATCAAAGAAAACGCCATCGTCCTTCCGGCACTGCTGGTCATCGCCGAGCTGTTCCTCGTGCACGACACGCGCCCGTGGCGCGAGCGCGCGGACAAGCTCTTCACCCTGCTCCTGTGGATGACGATGTTCGCCATGGCGTACCTCTGGGTGCGCCTGCGCGTTACCGGCGAGATCGGCGGCGACACGGAGCACCCTGCGCTGAGCCATCTCTCGATGGGACAGCGCTCGCTGCTGATGCTCGGCCTGGTGCCCGAGTTCGGGCGGCTGCTCGTGTGGCCCGATCATCTCTCGGCCGACTACTCGCCGCAGATGGTTCCCGGGTATGGCGGCTGGCACGCGGGACTGATTCCCGGCGCGGTGCTGCTGCTATGCGTCGCGATCCTCATGTTCGTTTCATGGCGCCGGGCCCCCGTGGTGGCCTTCGGGATCGCGTGGCTCGTGATCGCGATCTCGCCCGTGGCCAATATCCTCATTCCGAGCGGGATACTCATTGCGGAGCGGACTCTGCTGGTGCCGAGCGTGGGCGTGGTGCTCGCGGTCGGCATGCTGGTGCCGTGGGTGCTTGAGCGCGTGAACAAGCAGACGCGCATCGTACGCATCGCCGCCGCCGGCGCGTTCGCGCTCCTGCTGACGCTCGGCATCGGCCGGAGCGTCGAGCGCACCTACAGCTGGAAGGACAGCGATACCGTGTTCAACACGCTTGTCGCCGACGCGCCGCTCAGCTTCAAGGCGCACTACGTGAACGGCGGCATGCTGTTTGAGGAGCACCATGGGCGGGAAGCGGAAATCCAGTGGCTCATCGCGATCAAGCTGATGCCGGACTACTATGCCGTCCGCGTGGATCTCGCGCACAAGTATCGGGAGCTCCACCACTGCGTCGCGGCGGTGCCCCTCTATCTCAAGGCGCTGGAGATCGAGCCGGCACTCCCGCTCGCGCGCATCGGGCTCGTTGCGTGCTATCTGGAACTCGCGCAGTTCCGCAAGGCGCGGCTCGCGGCCCTGATGGCTCGAGCCGAGGGCTACTCGCCGCGGGCATTCCAGTTCACGGTCGAGATCGCCGACAGCGCGCTGGTCGCGACGGACTCCGGGGGCGGCATCAACCAGTGGACCGGCAAGCACCGCACTCGGAAGCCCTGAGGTATGGCAGTTCCGGACAACATGACCGAATCGGTCGTCCTGACCTCACCACGCAATCTGCAACCAGTCCCGCACTCCACCGTCCGACCGGTCCCCCGGCGGTGAAGGATGCCGTACCTAAATCGTTCCTTCCCTTGCACTAAGCTGGTTCCGAAAGCTCTGGCAAGGGGTTTGCATTGTACCGTGTCGTGTGGACCACCGATGTCCCGCCGTATGCACGATTTTTCTCATTGAACAGGAGTCTCGCGATGCCGCAGAACCGGAAGGGTTTCACCCTGATCGAGCTGTTGATCGTCGTCGTCATCATCGGCATTCTCGCCGCGATCGCGATTCCGAAGTTCGCGAACACGAAGGAAAAGGCGTACGTCGCCTCGATGAAGTCGGACCTGCGCAATCTCATCACCGCGCAGGAAGCCTACTTCTCGGACAACAACAGCACGTACGCGGCGAGCACGGGGAGCTTGGGCACGAACTACAAGGCGTCGAGCGGCATCACGGTTACGCTCGGCACCGTAACGAACACCGGCTGGGCTGCGACCGCGATGAGCAACTCGACGGCGAGGACCTGCTCGATCCAGCTCGGCGGCGGTTCGACGGTCGAAGGCGATCCGATTTGCACTCCGTAGGCGTTTCGACACCGCAGTCTGATGTGCCGCGGGCCGGGCGATCTTGCCCGGCCCGCGTCGTAATTTGCTGCACATGAACACCGCCGGCACGTCGGTCCTCTCCGCCGTGGGAGCCGCAGCCGTCGTGCTGGCCGCCGGCTGGCTGCGCAGCCGCCGGCTTCGCGGCAGGGTGTCTTCGCTCGAGTCGCAGCTCGGGGCGGCGCGCGCCGAGAGTGAGGCGGCCAAGCGCCTCGCCGGTGCGGGACGCGTCGCAGCCGGCCTCGCGCACGAAGTGGGGAATCCGCTGTGCGCCATCACGAACTACGCGCACTCGCTCGAGGACAAGGTCGCGCCCGAGTTGCGGCCCTCGATGCAGTCCCTGCAGCGCGAGGTCTCGCGCATCCAGCGCATGATGGACGGACTGATCGACTACGCGCGTCCCAGGGAGGCGGGCACGCTCGGGGCCGACGTCAACGCCGCATTGCGCGACACGCTGCGCTTCCTCGGCGAGCAGGGGGTGCTCCGCCGCATCTCGATCGACGAGCGCCTCGACACCGCCGCGCTCCCCGTGAAGGGCACGGCGCTCGAGCTCGAACAGGCGTTCGCGAATCTCCTCCTCAACGCCGTCGATGCCATGCCGGCGGGCGGACAGCTCGCCCTCTGGACCCGGCGGCTGCCGCGCACGACGCTCGTCGACGGCTCGCTGCGCCGCGCTGGGGACGATCCGGCACCCGTTCCCTTCCGGCGCGATGAACGCCTGGAGCGCTGGCTCGCGTCGCACGAGATGGCGCAGGTGGTGAAGATCGTCGTCGCCGACAGCGGCCACGGTGTGGAGCAGGGACACGAGGAGCGCATCTTCGAGCCGTTCGTGACCACAAAGGCGGCGGAGCACGGCACCGGCCTCGGTCTCGCGATCGTGCGCGGCATCGTGAACACGATCGGCGGGATCGTGTGGGTCCAGCGTTCCCGAGAGGGCGGCGCGGCGTTTCACATCGTGCTTCCCGTGCATGCGAGCGACGAACGGCTGCCGCGCTGATTCGCTTCGCCGCGCACTGCGGCGGTGACGCTTCCGAAGCCGCGGACTCGCACGTTGTGCAGCATGCATCGAAGCCGCGCACGCCGCGCACGCCGCGCATTCACGATCGTCGAACTCCTCGTCGCGCTCATCTTGATGGGCGTCGCGGCCGCGGGCCTCGTCGGCGCGCTCACCGGCGACCGGCGGCTGCGCGAGCTGGCCGCCGCGCAGGCGTTCGCCGCCGATCGCGCGCGCGAGCGGCTCGAGCTGCTCGCGGCGCTCCCCTGTTCGTCGGATGCATCCGGTACGAGCGCGTCCGCATGGGGATCGGAGCGCTGGCGCGCCTCGTCCTCGCAGTTCGCCTGGTCTCTCACGGACTCGCTCCTGCTCCGCCGGTCGGCCGCGCCGCTCGTCATAGAGGCGCGCGTCGTATGCCCCGACTGAGGGCGCGGCGCGGCGCCGGACTGGCGGAAATGATCGTCGCGCTCACCCTGTCGGCGATCGTGTCGGCCGCAACTGTTGCGGCGCTCTCGGGCGCCGAGCGCTACATGCGGCGCTCACGTGCCGCATCCGACGCGCGACGCACACTGCGCGAGGCCGAGTCGGTGCTCGCGTCCGAACTGCGCGCCGCCGCCTCGGATTCCGTCCGCGTTCGCGGCGACACCGCCGTGGATTTTCTCGGCCTGGTGGGCGTCTCGGTGGTGTGTGTCACATCGGGTACCGTTCTCGTGCTCCCGCCGGACGTCGCGGCCGGCGGCCTCCCATACTCGTCGTGGAGAGCCTCGCCAGAAACCGGTGATGTCGTCGCCGTGTTCGACACGGCGAGCGGCGGCGCGTGGCGAACGGCCGTCGTCGATTCCGCCTCCACGCGCACCGACGGCGCGGGCTGCAAGCCGTCGAGTGGCCTGCTCTCGGCCGCGGACAGCGCCGCCCGCCGCCCGGTCATGCGCGTGGTGCTCCGATCATCGCTGGATACTGCAGCCGCCATCGTCGGCACGCCGGTGCGCGTGCTGCGGAACGGCCGGTACGCGCTCACTCGCGCGGCGGATGGAAGCTGGTCGCTGTCGTATCGGCGGTGCACCGGATCGTCGTGCGGCGTCGCGCAGCCGGTGGCGGGGCCGTTTGCCGCGCCTTCGGATTCCGGTCTGGTGTTCACGAACGTCGCGAGCGAGTCCCGCATCGAAGCGTTCTTTCGGACACTGTCAACAGGATCGGCGGAGGCGCCACGAGAGTCGGCCCTTCTGCGTGTCACGCTGCGAAATCGAGGCCCCGGGGCCCGGTGATCGCAGCGGGGAGCTTCGCGCGCCGGGGATTCGTGCTGCCGCTCGCCCTGTTCATGCTCATGGTGATGGCCTTGCTCGTCGCGCTCCTGCTCGAGGGCGCCGTGCAAGAGCTGCGCATCGCCCGGGGCGACGTCGCCGGCGCGCGGGCGCAGGCGGCCGCGGGCACGGCGCTTGCCGACTTCTTCGCCTCGCACCCGGACAGCGCGCTGCTCGCCAGGCCGCGTGGCTTCATCGCGTCCGGTTCCAACACCGCCGGCGCCGATACCACGCGTGTAACCCTCCAGTCGCTTGGGAACGGGATGCTTCGGGTGACGGCCAGTGCCCGAGCCTGGTCCGGCGGCGTCCGCGGAGACGCCGCAAACCTCGGATTCGTCCGCATTGTCCCGGACTCATCGGGATCCCCTGGGAGCCTTCGGTACCGGCGCCTCCCGGGCTGGTGGTGGGCCCAGCTTCCGTAGGTCTGTTCCGGGCCAACTGTTACCTCTCGCGCCCGCCATTCGTGTCATGGTGACAGGCCGTCCGTTCGTGCCATCGAGGCTCGAGCGGGTGGTGGGCGTCGGCAGCCAACATCAGTCCTCACGGATCGGCGACAGCTCATGGCACTTTTTGCCCGTAAGAAGACCACGGTGGGTCTCGACATCGGTTCCGGCCTCATCAAGGTGGCCGTGATCGATCATTCCAAGCCGGAACCCGAGCTCGTCAAGGTCGCCATCACGCCCCTGCTCGCCGACGCGATCGTCGAAGGCGAGATCATGGATCCGGGCATCGTGTCCGAGGCGATCACCGGCTGCCTCGCCGCCGCGGGTGTCACCACCCGCGAGGTCGTCACGGCCGTTGGCGGCCGCGACGTGATCATCAAGAAGATTCAAATCGAGCGCGTGAAGGAGCAGCAGGCGCGTGAACTGATGCGATGGGAAGCGGAACAGCACGTGCCCTTCGACATGGAGTCGGTCGAGCTCGACTTTCAGATCCTCGATCCGGACGGCGAAGGGATGGAAATGAACGTCCTGCTCGTCGCGGCCAAGCGCGAGCTGGTGGAAGCAAAGCTGCGCGTGCTCTCGGAGGCCGGCCTCACGCCCGCCATCGTCGACGTCGACGCCTTCGCGCTCCACAACGCGTTCGAGGTCAACTACCCCGACGCCATGACCGGCGTGGTCGCGCTCGTGAACATCGGGCATGAAGTGACGAACATCAACATTCTCGACGAAGGTGTGCCGATCCTCACGCGCGACATCACCGTGGGCACGCGCCGTTTTCGCGAGGACCTGCAGCGCGAGCGCGGCCTGAGTCCGGAAGACGCGGCCGCGCTCATCCAGGGTTACGATCGCTCGCCGCATCTCGACGCGGTGATCGAGGGACGCGGCGAGGAAATCGCCGTCGGCATCGAGCGCGCGGCAGCCTTCCTGGCTTCGTCGTCGCGATCGGCCGGCGCGCTTCGCGCCGTCTACCTCTGCGGCGGCGGCTCCCGCATTCCGGGGCTCTCCGACGCGCTCGGCACACGCCTCCGTCTGCAGGTCGATCACGCCAACCCGCTGACGAACCTGCGCGTGCGTGACGGCGCTCTCGAGTCGCTCGTCACTGACGAAGTCGCTCCGCTCCTGATGCTCCCCATCGGGCTGGCCCTGCGCCTGCCCAACTGACCGTGCAATCCACACCAACGACGGTCACTCGCGAAAAATGATTGAAATCAACCTGTTGCCTGGCGCGCGCAAGCAGAAGCGGAGCCGATCGGCTGCCTTCGATTTCGGTGCCGTCGTTGGCAATGTCACCGAGCGGATCAAGGATCCCTTCCTGATCGCCGCCGTCGTGAGCATGGTCCTCGCGCTCGTGGTGGTGGGCGGGCTCTTTCTGTACCAGAATCGCAAGATGAGCGCGCTGACGGAACATGAGACGAAGTCCACGCAGGACTCGACTCGCTACGCCGACGTGATCGCACAGCGCCGCGCCGCGGAACAGCAGCGCGACTCCGTGATCCGGCAGATCAACGTCATTCGCGCGATCGACGGCTCGCGATACATCTGGCCGCACATCCTCAATGAAGTGAGTCGCGCGCTCACGCCGTATACCTGGCTGAAGTCGCTCGCGCAGACGAGCGCCGTGCCGAGCCTCTCGCCCGAAGTCGAGGCGGGACTCGACGCCGGCGACGCGAAGAACAAGACGAAGCTCGAGGTCAAGGCGGATTCCGACGCCGTGGCCGCCACGCAGCTCTCGTTCCGCGTCGTGGGCCAGACGATCGACATCCAGGCGCTCACGCGCTTCATTACGCAGCTCGAGGCGTCGCCCTGGATCGAGAACGTCGTCCTCGTGAAGACGGAGAACACGACGGTGCAGCCGGGCAACAAGGACGCCATCGAGTTCACGCTCGACATGAAGCTGCAAAAGGCCGATTCGTCCGCGATCAGAAGGGTCCCGCTCTCCGTCGCGGTGAGGTAACCATGGCAATCCTCCCGACGAAACAGCGCGACCAGATCATGATGCTCGTAACGATTCTCGCGGTTGGGCTCGTGGGGCTCTTCTGGTACTTCGTCTACGATCCCAAGAGCACCGACATCGACAAGCTCGCCGCGCACGTCGACACGCTCGACGACATGAACCAGAAGGCCAAGTCCGAGATGGCGAAGGGCACGGTCGAGCAGATTCGCGAGCAGGCGCGCGCTTCGCGCGAGAACCTCGACCTCATGCGCACGCTCGTGCCGGCCGCGAACGAAGTCTCGAGCCTCATCGACCAGGTGTCGACGGCCGCGCGCCGCGCGCGCCTGGACGTCGGCGCGCTCGAGCCCGAACCGGTCATCGAGGGCGAGCTGTTCGACACATACCGCTATCGCATGCGGATGAACGGGTCGTATCACGACATCGCCCAAATGCTGACGAACATCGGATCGCTCAACCGCATCGTGTCGTCCCTCGACCTCCATCTGACGCTCGCGTCGGGCGGCGCAGGTGCGGCCGCCGGCAAGCAAATGCTCGCTTCCACGTTTGAAATCCAGACGTATGTGGTGCGCACGTCGCCCCGGGTGAAGCCCGGTGGCAAGAAATCGCCGAACGCCGAGAAGGCAGCGGCCGCCGCGGCTGCAGGCGGCCCTCCCACGGCCGCTCCTCCGGGTCCGACGCCGCCCGGCTCGCCGACGCCCAAGAAGCCGGATGGAGGCGGGGCATGATGCGCCGCGTGATGTGCACAATCGCGTTCGTCGCCTGCGCCGTTCCGGCGTCGGCGCAGATGCCGCCTTCGATCAAGGGACCGATCGACGCCGCCAAGCGCCAGGCGAACAAGACGAGCGCGCAGATCAACAACGAGCAGAAGGTCGGCAACGACCAGGGCGCCAAGGCCGCCTCGATGCCCGCCCCCGCGGCGCAGGCCGCGACGCAGTCCGGCGCGCAGAAGGGTGTGCCGTCCAAGCAGTCGTCCACCACAGTGACGAAGACCACGACGACCGTCGATTCGGCGCAGAAGCGTGGCAGCGTCTCGCAGAGCGGTTCCAGGGGCTCGGTGACGTTCTATCGCGAATCGTTCTCGTACGACGCGGCTGGAAGGCGCGATCCGTTCCTGTCGCTCATGGCGACGGGCGAACTGCGTCCGATGATATCCGACCTGACGCTCGTCGGAATCATATACGACGAATCGGGGCGGAACTCCGTTGCGATCCTGGTCGATGCGTCGGCCGGCGGCCAGACCTACCGCAAGAAGACCGGTGACCTCCTCGGCCGCATGAAGGTCACGAAGATTTCCGAAAACAACATCACGTTGAACATCGAAGAATTCGGGTTCGCTCGTCAGGAGACGCTCCTGATCGACCGACATCCGCGGACAGGTGCCAGGAGACCGCAATGAAGCGAGTCTGGAGTTCGGCCGCACTCGCGGCAATGCTTTCGATGCCCATCACCGGTCGCGTGGCAGACGCCGCCGCGATCGGCCGCGACATGCCGCCCGCCGGCTCGGTCACCGCGCTCAGCGTGGTGCCCGGATCCGGACACGCGGACGTCGTCATCGCGGTGGAGGGCCCATCGATCGAGATCATCGACTTCACGCTCGAGAATCCCCGCCGCATCGTCGTGGACCTGAAGGGCACCACGCTCGGCATCCCGGCGCGGCTCTACGACAAGGTCACGCGCGGCGGCATCACGAACGTCCGGATGGCGCAGTGGAAGCCGGAGATCGTGCGCCTCGTGCTCGACCTCGACGGTCCGCGCGAGTACTCGGTGGTGCGCGGTGAACACGACGTGCGAGTCTCCGTGAACGGGCCCGACGACTTTGCCGCGTGGCGCATCGGCGGCGCGCGCGCCGCGGTCGTGTCCGACATGTCGGTCACGGCATCGGCCGCTGCCGCGTCGGTCACGGCTGCGCCCGCTGCCCCGCCCGCGCCAGTACCAGCGGTGCAGATGGATCCTCCCGCCAGGAGCGTGCCGCTGGCCAAGGCCGCCGCGCCCAAGGCGTCGGAGCCGCAGCAGTCACAGGAGCCGCGCATCAGCGTGGACTTCCAGGACACCGAAATCCGCGATGTGATCATGTCGTTCTCGGTGTTCAGCGGGCGCACGATCGTCGTCGGCAAGGGCGTCGCCGGCCTGGTCACCGCGAGCATCAAGGACCAGCCGTGGGACGTCGCGCTGCGCTCGATCCTGCAGTCGCAGGGACTCAACGCGATCGAGGATGCCACGGGCATCATCACGGTCGACAGCTACCTCAACATCGCGGATCGCGCCAAAGTGGAGCCGCTCTTCACGCACGTCATCTCGGTGAACTACGCGAAAGCCGAGACCATGGCCACCACCGTGAAGTCGCTGCTGGGCGCAGGATGCGGCGGCGGCGGCGGCGGCGCCCCCGCGGGTGGTGGCGCGGCCGCGCCTGCCGCAGCCGGAGCGACCACGTGCAGCGCGCGCGGGTCGGCGAGCTTCGACGAAAAGACGAACACCGTGATCGTCACCGAGACGCCGTCGCGCCTCGCCGACATCGAGAGCTACATCCACGACCTCGACATCCGCACGCCGCAGGTGTCGATCAAGGCAAAGATCATTTCGGTGGATCGCACGGGAACGGAGCAGCTCGGCTTGAGCTACGATCTCGGCAGCGCGAACACCTTCTCGAACCAGCTCGTGACCCGCTTCATCGACGCCGCCGGCACGCAGCCGGTGGCCGGCAACTATCGCGTGAATCTCTCCGGCGACGGGTTCGCCGGCGTGGCGAACGCGACACGCCAGTACCAGTCGTCGTCGGCGCTCTCGCTCATCTACAACATGACGCTGGGCGGATTCAACCTCACGTCGTTCCTCGACGCGCTCAGCGAGCAGCAGCTGACGGACGTACAGGCCGAGCCGAGCGTGACGACGGTGGACAACAAGGAAGCCACGCTCTTCGCTGGAACGAACATCGCGTATCTGCTCACGCCGCCGATCATTCCTGGGCAGATCCAGGCAGTCGCGCCGCAGATCCAGAAACAGGATATCGGGATCACGCTCCGCGTCACGCCGCACGTGACCGCCAATCGCCAGGTGCTGATGGATGTGTACGCCGAGCAGCAGGTGCTTCAGGACGTCACCGTGGCCGGCCCCACAGTCGCCAAGCGCAACAGCACGAACCAGGTGCTGGTCGCCGACGGCGAGACCGCCGTCATCAGCGGCCTCACGCAGACGCAGATCGTGAGGAATCGAAAGGGCATCCCGTTCCTGATGAACCTCCCCGGCATCGGCAAGCTGTTCTCGCAGAGCGACAGCCAGGAGCGGAAACAGGATCTGCTGATCCTCGTGACGCCGCACATCGTCGACGAAGGCGAGGTGATCGGCCCGGCGGTCAAGAGGCCGTAAAAACAACGTTAGCCTGCTAACTTTGACGGGCCCGGCGAGAGTTCGCCGGGCCCGCGAAGTTTCGGGAAGGACGATGGAAGATCGAAGATGGAAGATCGAAGATGGAAGATCGAAACGGAGAGTTCGCCGAGTACCAACGATCAATGACCAATAACTTTCTACTCGCTTGAGTATCCGCTTCACCACCGCCGGCGAAAGCCACGGCAAAGCCCTCATCTCCATTCTCGAAGGCTGTCCCGCCGGCTTGCCTCTCCTCGCCGCAGATATCGACGAGCAGCTTGTGCGCCGCCAGCAGGGCTACGGCCGCGGCCGCCGCATGCAGATCGAACAGGACCACGTCGAGTTCCTCTCCGGTGTCCGCGCCGGCGAAACGCTGGGCTCGCCGATCGCGATGCTCATCCCGAATCGTGACTGGAACAACTGGCAGGACATCATGGACCCCGCGCCGCGCCCCGAGGATGCGGCGGAGGGACGCCAGCGCCAGGTCACCCGCGTGCGCCCGGGCCATGCCGATCTCACCGGCCTCCTCAAGTACGATCGCGACGACGCGCGCGACATTCTCGAGCGCGCCTCCGCGCGCGAGACCACCGCGCGCGTCGCTGCCGGCGCCATCTGCAGGAACCTGCTCGCGCAGTTCGGCGTCACCATCGGCTCGCACCTCGTGCACTTGGGCGGCATTGATGCCGAGCGCCCGGATCCGTTTCCGGCGGACATCAACATCGTCGCCGACCGCTCGCCGCTGCGGACACTCGATACGGACGCCGAGGCGAAGATGATCGTGCGCATCGACGCTGCGAAATCCGACGGCAACACCCTGGGCGGTATCTGCGAAGTCGTCGTCGACGGTCTTCCGGTCGGGCTCGGCAGTCATGTGAGCTGGGATCGCAAGCTCGACGGCCGTCTCGCGGGCGCGATGCTCTCCATCCCCGCCGTCAAAGGCGTCGAGATCGGCATGGGTTTCGAGGCCGCGCGTCGCATGGGCTCCGAAGTGCACGACGAGATCGAGATGGCGCACGATCGCGTGCGCACCGGCAACGTGCGCCGCAGGACGAATCGCGCGGGCGGACTCGAGGGCGGCATGACGACCGGCGAGCCGCTCGTCGTTCGCGTTGCGATGAAGCCGATCAGTACGCTCATGAAACCGCTCGGAACGATCGACACGAAGACCGCCGCGCCCGCCGCCGCGACCGCCGAACGGAGCGACGTCACCGCCGTGCCCGCGATGGGCGTCATCGCCGAAGCGATGGCTGCGCTCGTGCTCGCCGATGCGTTCGTCGAGAAATTCGGCGGAGACTCCCTACCCGAATTGCGCCGCAACCACGATGCCTACCTTTCGCACATCGCAACCCGTCTCCAAGGCTGACGCCTCGCGGCCTCACCTGATCCTGGTAGGGCTGCCCGGTGCGGGAAAGACCACGGTCGCCCGCGCGGTGGGCGATAAGCTCGTGCGACAGGTGCTCGACTTCGATGCGGAGATCTCGCGCCGCGAGCACGTTTCCATCACCGAGATCTTCGGCTCGCAGGGCGAGGCGCACTTTCGAAGGCTCGAGCGCGCCCTCACCGAGGAGCTGCAGGAGACCGGTGGAATGGTGCTCTCTCCCGGGGCCGGCTGGATCGCCAACCCGGGCTGCCTGGAGCTTCTCAGGCCGCCCGCCATCGTGGTGTATCTCAAGGTGCGCCCCGAGCTGGCTCTGGCCCGCATGGGGCCGGCAGCGGCCGAGAGGCCGCTTCTGAGTCGTCCCGATCCCGTTGGGGAAGTCCGCCGCCTTCTGGAGGCGCGGGAGAGCCTGTATCTGCAGTCAGATTATACGGTTAGCACTGATAAGATGACGTTCCAGCAGGTCGTGGACGATATAGTTGCGCTTGCGAGGGCTTGACGGGGGGACTAGGATAGGCTTCAGGTGATTGGAGCTACAACTATAGAGTGAACTTCTGCGGGCCGGGGTCGCCGTCAGGGCGGTTTCCGGCCCATCGCATCGGATCCGGTCTGCGCGAGAGCGCAGGCTACTTTCGGTCTGCGCGAGAGCGCAGGCTACAATAAAATGGCAACCAAGAAGAAGACCCCAGCGCCCCCAGCAAAGAAGGCCGCCGCGAAGGCCGCCGCGAAGGCCGCC
>JADGQS010000052.1 GCA_017881585.1 Gemmatimonadaceae bacterium
GACATCAGGCGGCTGAGAGGAATGCGAGACGGCCTGGGGCGACCTTTCCGGCGAGCGTGAGCCTGCGATAGAACTCGGTCAGTCCGCCCAGATGAGGGTAGCTCAAGCCATAGTCCAGGCCGCTCAGATATTCCTCGCAGGCCGCGAGCGGCACGCCGGTGTTCTCGTGCGCCTGCTGCGCGAGAACGTCGAGGTGCTTCAGGCCCCAGTTGCGCGACTCGATCAATGAGCCGTGCACGGCGAGCGCCTGCTGGGTATCGGCCGTACGCTGCGCGACCCACACGGCGAACACGAACGGGAGACCCGTCCATTTCTTCCACTCGAGGCCAAGGTCATATACGTGCTCGTACGGCGAGGATATCGCGCCGGTTCCAAGCATGAGCGCTGCATCACCGATCACGAGACGGGCAGCCACCGACGGGTCCGTATCCGGCTCGCGCAGGTCCGATGCCTCGGCATCGCCGGCGACGAACACCGGCTTCGTCTTCCACACGTTGTCGAACAGGAGTTCGAGCAGGTGCACGCTGGTCATCGAGCTGCGGCTCACGAGCACCTGCCGGCCGCCGAGCTCCTCCGCCGGCTGACGCGAGAAGAGCATGACGCTGCGCACGGGCCCGTCGCAGGAGATCGCGAGATCGGGAAGCAGCAGGTAGCGCTCCCAGTCGCGCGCGTACTCCACCGCCGAGACCACGCTCACATCGAGCGTGCCGTCCGCCATGTGCTTGTTCAGCGCGGTCGGCACTCCGTCGACGAGCTCCGCCGCGAGCGGCACGATGCGGCGATCGACTGCTCCGTACACCGGATAGCAGTTGATATAGGGAATGCGACCGACGCGCATGGTGGGTGTATTCATGCGCCCACGGGCTCCGGTGCCGGCGAGTCGAACACGCGGAGCACGTTGTAGAACGAGTCGCGCTCGGCGGGAATCTTCCCCGCGCCGCGAATGAGCTCGAGCAGGCCATCGAGGGTCATCCCCTGCGGCGTGTGCGCGCCGACGGCGTGGTAGATCTTCTCGCGCACCACGGTGCCCTCGAGATCGTTCACGCCGAAGTGCAGCGAAATCTGCGACAGCGGCTGCGACACCATGATCCAGTGCGACTTGATGTGCCGGAAGTTGTCGAGAAAGAGCCGTCCGACGGCGAGCATCTTGAGGTCGTCGACGCCGGAGGTGGCGGTCCCCTCGCGGTGGAGCTCCGTGCCGAGTGCGTTGTCGTCGGGATGGTACGCGAGCGGGACGTAGGCGAGAAACCCGCCCGTTTCATCCTGCAGGCTGCGGAGCATCATCAGGTGCTCGACGCGATCCTGGTGTGTCTCGACGTGACCGTACAGCATGGTGCAGTTCGTGCGGATGCCCAGCTCGTGCGCCGTGCGATGCACGCCGATGTAGTCCGCGCCCGCGAGCTTCTTCCCCGCGATCTGTTCGCGCACCGCCGCACTGAACGTCTCCGCGCCGCCGCCCGGCATCGTATCGAGTCCGGCCTCGCGGAGCGCGATCAGCACGTCGCGCCAGGTCATCTTCTCGATGCGCGCGATGTGCGCGATCTCGACCGCGGTGAGCGCCTTGATGTGCACGTGCGGGAAGTTCGACTTCAGCGCGCGGAACATCTCCTGGTAGTAGGCGAGTCCGGCCTTCATGTCGAGACCGCCGACGATGTGGAACTCCTTCGTCAGTCCGTCGGCCGCGCTCGCGGCCTCGGCGAGCACCTGGTCGAGCGTGTAACGATACGCGCCCGCCTCCTTCGGGAGGCGCGCGTATCCGCAGAAGGTGCACGTCGTCCGCAGCACGCAGACGTTGGTCGGATTGATGTGCTGGTTCGCGGCGAAGGTCACCGTGTCGCCGTTTTTCGCGCGATTCACCCGGTCCGCCAGCGCGCCGATCGCGATGAGGTCGTGCGAGTCGTACAGCGCCAGCGCGTCGGCGGCGTCGAGCCGCTCACCAGCGGCGATCTTGCCTGCTATGCGCGTGACGACCGGGTCCGCCACCTGAGACAACACGCTACTCCGCGAAGCGCCGGATTACGAGGCAGACGTTATGGCCGCCGAATCCGAAAGAGTTGCTGAGCACCACGTCCACGCGCCGCGGCACCGGCTTGTTCGGCGTGTAGTCGAGGTCGCACTCCGGGTCCGGCGTCTCGTAGTTGATCGTCGGCGGAATGATGTTGTGCTGGATCGCGAGCGTGCCGAGGACGAACTCGACGGCGCCCGCCGCTCCCAGCATGTGGCCGGTGGCGCCCTTCGTGGAACTGACGTTGACGCCGGCCGCGTGCGACCCGAAGACCGCCTTGATGGCCTTGGTCTCGTTCAGGTCGTTCGCCGGCGTGGAGGTGCCGTGCGCGTTGATGTACTGCACGCCGCTTGGCTCGAGCCCGGCGTCCTTCAGTGCACGCCGCATCGCCCGCTGCGCACCCTCGCCCTCGGGAGCCGGTGCGGTCAGATGGTGTGCGTCGCCGGTGGCGCCGTAGCCGCCAACCTCGGCGTAGATGCGCGCGCCGCGGCGCTTTGCGTGCCCGAGCTCCTCGAGGATCACGATCCCCGCGCCCTCGCCCATCACGAAGCCGTCGCGCGTGGCATCGAACGGACGACTGGCCGTGGCCGGAGACTCGTTGCGTTCCGAGAGCGCCTTCATGTTCGCGAAGCCGCCGATGGACATCGGGGTGACCGCCGCCTCGGATCCGCCGGCGATCATGACGTCCGCGTCGCCGTACTGGATCGTGCGCGCCGCGTCGCCGATCGCGTGGGCGCTCGTGGCGCACGCCGAGACCGTCGCGTAGTTGGGCCCCTTCGCGTGGAAGCGCATCGAGACGACTCCGGCCGCGATGTCGGCGATGAACCTCGGGATGAAGAACGGGGAGATTTTGCTTTGCCCCCGTTCGCGGTACACGTCGTGCTCGTCCTCGAAGCTGCGGAGCCCGCCGATGCCGCTTCCGATGATGACGCCGGTGTCCTCCGGCACGTATCCCTCGCCCTCGCCGAACCCCGCGTCGTGCATCGCCTGGACGGCGGCGGCCATCGCGTACTGGGTGTACGGGTCCGAACGCTTCGCCTCCTTGCGATCCATGCAGCCGAGCGGGTCGAAACCCTTCAGCTCACACGCGAATTGCACGGGCCAGGCCGACGCATCGAACTTCGTGATCGGTGCCGCGCCCGACTTGCCGCCGAGAATGGCGGACCACGTCGTCGCGACGTCGTTTCCGACGGGCGTGACGCACCCGATTCCGGTGACAACGACGCGACGCTTCATCAGGCTCCGATCTTCGAGTCCAGATACTTGATCGCGTCGCCGACCGTCCGAAGCTTCTCGGCGTCTTCGTCGGGGATGTCGATGTTGAACTCCTTCTCGAACTCCATGACCAGCTCGACGATGTCGAGGCTGTCGGCGCCAAGATCCTCGATGAAGCTCGCTTCGTTGGTGAGCTTCTCACGCTCGACACCGAGTTCCTTTTCGATGATGTCCTTGACCTTCGCTGAATGGTCAGCCATGACTCAAATCCTCGGTGCGTAGGGGTGAATCAACCTGCGGAAATATAGTTGGAGGAGTGCGAATTCGTCACATTATCAAGCCCCCGTCCACCACCAGCACCTGGCCGGTGATGTACGAGGCGTACTCGGAGCACAGGAACGCCGTGGTCCACGCGATGTCGGCCGGCGTACCGAGCCGCGCCAGTGGGATCTGGGCCATGAGCGCCGTGCGGGCTTCCTCGGTCATCGCGCCGGTCATGTCGGTTTCGATGAATCCGGGCGCGATGGCGTTGCAGAGGATGTTGCGGGAGGCCAGTTCCTTGGCCACCGACTTCGTCAGTCCGATCAATCCGGCCTTGCTCGCGGCATAGTTCGTCTGGCCCTTGTTTCCCATCAGGCCGACGACGCTCGAGATGTTCACGATGCGCCCCCAGCGGCGCTTCATCATGCCGCGGCTCGCGGCCCTGATGGCGAGAAACGCCGAGCGGAGGTTGGAGTCGAGGACCGTGTCCCAATCCTCGTCCTTGAGGCGCAGCATCAGGTTGTCTTTCGTGATTCCCGCGTTGTTCACGAGAATGTCGATCGCGCCGAACTCCTTCTCGACGTCCTCGACGAGCTTCAGCACGTCGGCGGGAACCGCGACGTCGCACGCGAAGCCGCGGGAGTCCTTGAGCTCCGCGGACACCGCGTCCGCCTTCGCCTTGTCGCGGCCCACGACGGCGACCTTCGCGCCGCAGGCGGCGAGCGTGCCGGCGATGGCGCGGCCGATGCCGCGCGTGCTCCCCGTCACGAGGGCGCTCTTTCCCGTCAGATCAATCTTCATTGTGATACCCGCTCGAGGAGGGCGTTCACGTCGGCGACCGTGCCGCAGGTCATGGCAGGATTGTTCGGGGCGAGGCGCTTGAGCAGTCCGGTGAGCACGCTGCCCGGTCCCATCTCCACGAAAAGTGCGCCCGGGTGTGCGGCGGCCATCGCCTGGACGACCTGGACCCAGCGAACCGGGCTCGTGAGCTGGGAGAGCAGAAGCGCGCGCGCGTCGGCGGGCGCGGTGACCGGCCGGGCGGACACATTCGAGTATACGGGCCAGTTGGCCGTGGCGAAAGTCGCCGCGGCGAGCGCCGACTTCAGACCGTCCTCGGCGGGCCGCATGAGCGGTGAGTGAAACGCTCCGCTCACGCCGAGCCGCACCGCGCGCCTGGCGCCGGCGGCCTTCGCGAGTTCCATCGCCCGTTCGACTCCTGACACCTCGCCCGATACGACCACCTGCTCGAGCGCGTTGTAATTCGCCGGGACGACTTCGCCGGCTGCACTGGCTTCCCGGCAGATGTCTTCGATCGGCCGCTGCATCTCGCCGAGGATCGCGGCCATCGCACCGGGGCGGCTCGTGCCCGTTTCGTACATGAGTTCGCCGCGCCTGCGCACGAGACGCACGGCGTCCTCGAGCGAGAGCGCGCCGGCGGTGTGATAGGCGGTGAGTTCACCCAGCGAGTGGCCCGCGGCGGCGCGCACGTGCGGCGCGACCTTCTCCTTGGTGACCGCCCAGACGGCCGCTCCATGAGCGAGCAACGCGGGCTGCGCGTTGTGGGTCTGCGTCAGTTCCTCGGCCGGACCTTCGAACGCGAGCGTACTGAGCTTCGTTCCAAGTGCGGAGTCGGCACGATTCCAGACGTCCCGGGCGGCGGGAAAAGCCTCGGCGACATCCTTGCACATGCCGGGCTTTTGCGAGCCCTGGCCGGGAAACAACAGGAGAATTTCCAAACGGGTAATCGGTCGTTGGTCGTTGGTTATTCGTAAATGGCCAACGGCTAGAATCGCACTACCATGCTGCCCCAGGTGAAGCCGGCGCCGAAGGCGACGAACATCACGATGGTTCCGTCCTTCACGCGTCCCTGCGCGATGGCTTCATCGAGCGCGATCGGGATCGACGCCGCGGACGTGTTGCCGAACCGGTCCACGTTCACGAACACTTTTTCCATCGGCACGTTCGCGTGCTTGGCGGTGGCCTCGATGATGCGGACGTTCGCCTGATGCGGGATGAGCAGGTCGATGTCGCTCGACGAGAGCTTTGCGAGGTCGAGCGCGCGATCGCACGCGTCCGCCATCGATCGCACGGCGTTCTTGAACACCTCGCGCCCCCGCATGTGCACGAGGTGTGAACCCTCGGCGAGGATCTCCGCCGTCATCGGGTATGCGGCGCCGCCCTTGGGACGATCGAGCAGGTCCGCGAGCGTGCCATCGCTGCGCATGTAGCTCGCGAGGATGCCGCGCTGCTTGGTGCTGCGCTTCACGATCGTCGCGCCCGCGCCGTCGCCGAACAGCACGCAGGTATTGCGGTCCTTCCAGTTCACGATACGGCTCAGCAGCTCCGCGCCGACGACGAGGACCGTCTCGACGCTGCCGGCGGCCATCATCGCCTCGGCGACCTGCATGCCGTACAGCCAGCCGCTGCACGCGGCGCCGACGTCGAAGGCCACGGCTCGCGACGCGCCGAGCGCCGCCTGCAACTCGACGGACGCGGAGGGCAGCAGCCGGTCGGGCGAGCAGGTGCCGACGATGATCATGTCGAGCTCGGCGGCGCTCACGCCGGCGGCGGCCATCGCGTTGTGCGCCGCCTCCGTGCAAATGGACGTGAGCGTCTCACCCGGACCCGCGATGTGCCGCTCGCGAATGCCGGTGCGCTCACGAATCCACGCGTCGTCCGTGTCGATGCCGATCGACGCGAATTCGTCGTTCCGGAACACGCGCTTCGGGACGGCATAGCCGGTCCCGGCAACCATTGCCCACGGGCGTTTCACGCGATCACCCCCTGTTGCGCGGCCGCACGCTGTGCGAGCCGCTGTCCGATATGCGCGCTCATCCCCGTTTCGAACGTGCGCACGGCCACGTGCAGCGCGTTGCAAATCGCGGTCGCCGACGACTTTCCGTGCGCGATGATGCTCACGCCCCGCACGCCGAGGAGGGGCGCCCCGCCGGTGGACGCGTAGTCGAGGGTTTCCAGCGCGCCCGCGAGCACCTCCGGGGCCACGCCGCGCTCGCCGATCAGCTTCACGATCATCGGTGCGACCGATTCGTAGAACTTGAGGATCACGTTGCCGACGAATCCGTCGCACACGACAACGTCCACGGGGCCGCGATCGCTCGCGCCCATCGGCAGGTCGCGGCCTTCGACATTTCCCTGGAAGTTCAGCCCCGCCGACGCGAGCAGGGCGTTCGCTTCCTTCACCACCGCGTTCCCCTTCTCCGGCTCCTCACCGATCGAAAGCAGGCCGACGCTCGGGTTCTTCCGGCCGAGCACGTCCTCGGCATATACGCAGCCGAGACGCGCGAACTGCACCAGCTCATCCGCCGAGCAATCAACGTTCGCGCCCGAGTCGAGCACGACGATCGGAATGCGCGCCGTCGGAAAGAGCGTCGGAATGGCCGGCCGCGTGAGCCCGTCGTGAAGCTTGAAAATGAAGATCGACGCGGCCATCTGCGCGCCGGTGTTGCCGGCCGAGACGAACGCGTCCGACTGGCCATCGGCCTGCATGCGCAGCCCGACGACCATCGAGCTCTTCGGCCTTCCACGGATCGCCACGGTCGGCTTGTCCGACATCGCGATGACGTCGGGCGCGTGGACGATTTGCAGGCGGGCGGCGTCGGTCGCGCGGCCTGCGAAGTCGCCCGCGAGCTGGCGCTGCAGTTCGGCGCGAATGACCTGTTCCCGCCCGACGAGCTGGATCACGTGTTTCGATCCAAAATCGCCAAGAGCGAGCAACGCGCCCGCGACAGTTGCCGCGGGCGCGCGATCTCCTCCCATCGCGTCGAGCGCGATGCGAGCCAAGGTCAGGCTTCCTTTGCCGCTACCCGCAGTTTACCGGCGTAGAAGCCGCATTCAGCGCATACGTGGTGCGGACGCTTCTGTGCGCCGCATTTCGTGCACTTCTGGATGGCGGTGGTCGCCGCCTTGTTGTGCGTGTTGCGAGCACGCTTCTTACGCTTCGATGTACGTCGCTTCGGAACGGCCATTGTTCACTCTTTGGTATTCTGGGCGCAGCTGCAGGCGCCGAGGTTCAGGTTCGCACCGCACGTCGGACACAACCCCTTGCAGTCGGGGCGGCACAGAACGAACGCGGGAGCTTCGAGTAGCCACTGTTCACGCAACGCGGGACGCAGATCGACTTCCGCCCCGCTGCGCCCTCGGCCCAGTGGGAAAACGTCGGGATCTTCGCCGCCTTCTTCTTCAGCTTCGGTGTCGGCGAAGATGAGGTTGGCGTCGCCGACAACCTCGGTCCTGACCTCTACCAGGCAACGTCGGCACTCCCCCAGCGTGGCACCGGAAAACTTGCCATGGAAGTAGTACCGCCCCGCCCCAGCCGTTGAAAGCCGTCCGGTGACCAGGACGTCCTCGACGGGACACACATCTCCCTCGATCCAGACCTGATCGTCGCGGTCCAAACTGCCTTTGACCTGTATTGCCGCGACGGCAAGCGACTGGGTTGGAAACGACAGCATAACTGCGAATTATACCCGATGCACCCGCGTCGGGCAACTCCGCGTGTTTCTGTGACTTAGCTGTCGCGCCCCTCAGCGGATCAGGTCGGTTTCCGCGAAGAAGAACCGGGCTTCCCTGAAGGCGTTTTCGTCGGAGTCCGACGCGTGGATCGCGTTACGCCCCTTCGACTCGGCGTAGAGCTTCCGCACGGTGCCCGCGGCGGCCTCAGCGGGGTCGGTGGCGCCGATGGAGTCGCGAAGCGCGAGAACGGCGTTATCGCGCCCGAGAACCATCGGCATGCAGTACCCGCTCGTCATGAATTCCACGAGTTCCTGATAGAACGGCCGGCCCTTGTGCACCGCGTAGAACTCACCGGCCTGCTCGTGGGTCAGTTTCATCACGCGCGAGGCGATGAGCTTGAAGCCGCCCTTCTCGAGATGCGCGAGAATGAGGCCCGCCTTGCTGCCGGCGAACGCGTCAGGCTTGATGATCGCAAGGGTGCGATTGGAGGACATGAACTGCAGCGGGGAGTGGGAAGTGGGGAGAGACGCGGGACTACTTGAGTCGCGCCCTGATGAGGTCGACGAAATCGATCGGCCGCCTGGCGACGCCCACTCCGGCGGCCTCGAACGCCTCGATCTTTTCCGCCGCCGTGCCCGCCGATCCGGAAATGATCGCGCCCGCGTGGCCCATCCTGCGGCCCGGCGGTGCGGTCTGTCCGGCGATGAATCCGACGACGGGCTTCGTCATGTGCTGCTTGATGTACGCCGCGGCCTCCTGCTCGTCGGTGCCGCCGATCTCGCCCATCATCGCGATGGCCTTCGTCTGCGGATCCTTCTCGAACGCGGCGAGGCAGTCGATGAAATTCGTGCCGTTGATGGGATCGCCGCCGATTCCTACGCACGTCGTCTGCCCGATCCCTGCTCGCGTGAGCTGGTAGACGATCTCATAGGTGAGCGTGCCCGAACGGCTCACGACGCCGACGCTGCCCTCGGCGCAGATCCGGCCCGGAATGATCCCGACCTTGCTCTGCCCCGGCGAGATGAGCCCCGGGCAATTCGCCCCGAGCAGCCGCACGCCGCGCTCCTTCACGAAGGGATAGACCCGCGTCATGTCGAGCACGGGTACGCCCTCGGTGATGCACACCACGAGCTGCACTCCGCTCGCGGCGGCCTCCATGATGGCGTCGGCGGCGAACGGCGGCGGCACGTAGATGACGCTGGTGTTCGCGCCCGTCGCCTTCACGGCGTCTTCGACGGTGTTGAAGACCGGCACCATGATAGCCTCGCCTCTCGGCGAGACCGCCTCGAACTTCTGGCCACCCTTGCCCGGCGTGACGCCGGCGACCACCTGCGTGCCGTACTCGATCATCTGCTTCGTGTGGAACGAGCCGTCGCGGCCCGTGATCCCCTGCACGACCACCTTGGTGTTCTTGTCGATGAAGATGCTCACGCGGCCTTCTCCCCCTTCACGATCGCCACGACGTGGCGAACGGCTTCGTCCATGTCTTTCGAGGCGGTGAAGCCGTTGTCGGTGAGGATCTTCATCGCGAGTTCTTCGTTCGTTCCGGTGAGGCGGATGACGAGCGGCACCTTGAGCGGGTTCGCTTTCGTCGCGGTCACAATGCCGTTCGCGACGTCGTCGGTGCGCGTGATGCCGCCGAAAATATTGAACAGGATCGCCTTCACATTCGAATCTTCCGTGATGATGCGCAGCGCATTCACCACTTTCTCGGGATTCGAAGATCCGCCGATATCGAGGAAATTCGCAGGCTCGCCGCCGTAATACTTCACGAGATCCATTGTGGCCATCGCGAGGCCGGCGCCGTTCACCACGCAGCCGACGTTGCCCTCGAGCTTGATGAACGTGAGGTTGTGCTTGCGCGCATCGACCTCGCTCTGCTCTTCGCTCGATTCATCGCGAAGGGCTTCGATATCCGGCCGGCGATCGAGCTCGTTGTCGTCGATCACCATCTTGCCGTCGACGGCGATGATCTCGCCCTGCGGCGTGACGACGAGCGGGTTGATCTCGGCGAGCGAGCAGCCGCTCGCGATGAACGCGGCGTACAGCTGCTGCATCACCTTCGCCGCCGCGCGCGCCAGCTTCACGTCGCTGTACAGGAAGAAGCCGAGCTGCATCGCTTCGTACGTCTGCAGGCCGTAGCGCACGTCGACGGGATGATAGCGGATCTTTTCCGGCGTCTTCGCGGCAACTTCCTCGATATCGATGCCGCCGGCGGCGCTCACCATGAAGACGGGCTTCTTCGACGCGCGATCGACGATGATGCCGACGTAGGCCTCGCTGCCGATGTCGGCGGCGACCGTCACGAGGACTTTCTCGACGGTCAGTCCCTTGATCTTCATGCCGAGGATCGCGGCGGCCTTTTCCTTCGCGTCGGCGGGCGTCTTGCAGAACTTCACGCCGCCGGCCTTCCCGCGGCCGCCGGCGTGCACCTGCGCCTTCACCATCACAGCGGTGCCGAACTTCGTGGCGATCGCCTCGGCCTGTGCAGGTGTGGTCGCGACCTCACCCGGGGGAATCGCAACGCCGAATCGGCGGAGGATTTCTTTCGCTTGATATTCGTGGAGATTCATGGCTCTAAATCTAACTTATGGTGCCGATCTGAGAAGTCTCCCCAGCTGGGAGTACGCGTCACCGAACGCGCGCCAATCGCCGCGCCGCATGGCCGCGCTCATCGCGTCGTACAGCGCGGCGACCCTGGAGCGAAGCGACGCGGTTCCGCCGGCGGGGATCGGACGGGTCACGCCGAGCGCCTCGCTCAGCGACGCGCCGGTCCTGATCTCGCCGCGCTGCAGCACGACGACGCCGGCGATCGAGGGCGGCGCATCGGGAGGCCATTCGTAGAAGGTCTGCACGTAGGCCATCCCGGTTGCCGCGGGGATGAGCTGGACGCGGCCGCGCCGGGCGTAGCGCCGCTGGTGACCGAAGCCGGCACTGTCAGCTCCGCGCTGCAGCGTCTCCAGCAGTTCGTTCCATCGCAGCGAAGGAGGCGTCCGGTGCCACTCCGTGCGCGGCGTGTCTCCTCCTCGCGCGACGAGCGTGCCGAGCACCCGTTGGCTGGCGTCCACCACGCCGAGCGACCACGCCAGCGGTCCGCGGTCGCCGAGCGGCGCGAAGAAGGTCGGACCGTTGTCGGTGACCTCCGCGTCCGCGTCGTCGTTCGGGGCGAGCGACCGCGGCAGGATGCTGTCGCGCGGGAAGCCCGTTCGCGCGAGCGCGTTCCCCTGCACCGTCGCCCAGTCGACCGACGGCGGCCGCAGCGCGTCGAGTCCCGCGGAGACCTCCGGGTGCGACACGAAGAGCCACGGGAATCGTCGCATCCAGCTTTGCGTCACGACGTCCGGATGCGCCTCGGCCACGATCGTCACGCGCCCCGTCTGCGCCTGAACGAACGCGGTCGCGGCCTTGCGCACGTAGTGTCGCGGCGAGCCCGCGAACATCACGGCTTCGGAAAGCGGATAGTCGTCGCTCGCGACGAAGAGGTCCGCGACCCAATAGAGCGAGTCGCCGCGCACCGCGGTCAGGAGCGTGGGACCGACGGTGAAGAACGGCGCGAGCGCCTCGATCCGTTCGCGCGCGTCGCGATGGAACACGATGCGCGGACGCGGCTCGGGCACGTCCATCGCCATCAGGCGCGGACTCTGCAGGTGCCACGCGTGCGCGAGGCGTTCCCACCACGTGCCGAACGGCGGCGCCGCGAGCCTGCCCGAGCTGTCGGCGACGACGGACCAGCCCGACGCGTTCTCGTCGACCATGACCGCCGGCATTCCGCCCTCGGTGGTGGCCGGGAAGTCCGCGAGCCGGGGCAGCGCACGCCCGCGCTCGTCGGCGCTCGTCGCATCGATGCTCGTCAGCGTCCAGGCGCCGCCCGCGCCGGCGGCGCTATTCGGCGCGCGCTGCGCGATCGCGGCCGAGAGGCCGCCCGGCTCCGGCACCCACGCGAATGCCGCGACCGACAGGCCACGCCGGTCCAATGACGACGTGCGAACGAGTGCGGAGGGATCCCATGAGGAAACGCCGCGCGCCATCGCGTCGCGCGACACGGGACTCACCTGCGCGGAGTCCGAGTCGACGATGGTCTCGAGGCCGAACGCGCGGCGCGTGAACAGCGTGCGGGTGCGTACGTACGGCTTCTCACGAATGCGGGCGTCGGCGTCCGTCAGGGACCAGCGCGCAAGCACGGGGAGGGCGCTGCGCGCTCCCGGACCCGCGATCAGGAGCAGGACGACGATGCCGAGCGTGATGCGGCGGTACCCGTGCCATCCGGACCAGAGCACGAGCGGCGCCGCGACGAGCGCACCGAACGAGAGCCCGGTGAGCAGCGGCAGCGCGATCCGGCTGTCGAACGCGCTGAACGCGCCGAGCACGCCGGAACCGTTCGCGAGGATCGACAGGCTCTCGAGCCGGTAGTTCCAGGCGACGAGCAGCATCGCGAGCGCGCCGAGCGCCGCGAAATGCCGGCGCACGTATGCGGAGATGTAGAGCTTCCCCTGCTCCCATCGGAGACTGGGAGTGATCGCGTAGAGGAGGATCACCACCACGCCGACCGTGACGAGTGCACCGACCGTCCAGAAGAACAGCGAACGCTCGAACGGCAGACGATAGACGTAGAAGCCGAAGTCGCGATCGTTGTACGGGTCGGTTTCGTGAAACGGCAGGCCGACTCTCGCGAGCGCGAGAATGGTCCAGTCGTCCTGCTGCAGTGACAACAGGATGGCGATGACCGCCGCAATCGCGAACACGAGCCAGGTGAGCCGGCGGCCCGGCACGGCCTCGCCGATCTCGATGTTGCCGAGCCGGCGCGGCAGGACGAGCGAGACGATGGAGCTGCGGACCGCATACAGGTTGGCGAACGCCAGAATGAATCCGGCGAGCGCGGTGCCGCCGAGCAGCACGGTCTCGTGCGTGAGCTTGCTTCGGTAGAGCGGCAGCGCGCCCATCGCGGCGTACCAGGTCCAGTCGGCGTACACCCCGGCCACGAGGCGTCCGGCCAGCACGAGGAGCGCAATGCCGGCGAGCGAGACCAGCACCCAGCTCCGCCGCGTCACGTCAGCCTGCCGGGAAGGCGACGCCCTGTGTCGCGAGCCAGCCTGCCACGTCCGCGCGAATCTCGTCCAGGCGTTGCTGCGTGAGCGCCTCGAATCGCGCGACGATGATCGGCTGCGTGTTGGACGCCCGGATGAGTCCCCACCCGTCACCGTACAGCACGCGCGCGCCGTCGACCTCGATCACGTCGTGCCGCGCCTTGAAGTGCGCGACCGCGGCGGCGACGACGGCGAACTTCCGGTCGTCCGGGCAATCGATGCGGATTTCCGGCGTGGACACGTAGCGCGGAATGTCGGCGAGGAGTTCGTCGACGCCCTTCCCGGAATTCGCCACGATGCGCAGCAGGCGCGCGGCGCCGTAGAGCGCGTCGTCGTGCCCATAGAAACCCTCGCTGAAGAACATGTGCCCCGACATCTCGCCCGCGAGCGGCGCGTGAAGCTCCTTCATCTTCTCCTTGATGAGCGAGTGCCCGGTCTTCCACATCACCGGCGTGCCGCCCGCGCCCTCGATCGCCTTCGGCAGCGCCTGCGAGCACTTCACGTCGAAGATGATCGGCTGGCCCGGCTTCGCCTTCCCCGTGCGCGCGAGCACGTCGCGAGCGTAGATGATGAGGAGGTAGTCGCCCCAGATGATCGTGCCGTGCCGGTCGACGATGCCGATCCGATCCGCGTCGCCGTCGAAGCCGATGCCCAGGTCCGCGCCCTCGCGGCGCACCGTGGCGATGAGATCCTGGAGGTTCTCGACGACCGTCGGGTCGGGATGATGGTTCGGAAAGGTCCCGTCGCTTTCGGCGTACAGCAGCACCGGCTCGATCCCCAGCCGCGGGAACAGGCGCGGCGCCACGAGCGCGCCGACCCCGTTGCCGCAATCGAACACGACCTTGAGCGGCCGCGAGAGCTTTCCAATTCTGCCGACGATGTCGTCTTCGTAGCGGTCGATCACCGTCTCGTGCCGCAGGCTCCCCGCACCGGATGGGTACCTGCCGGCGTCGATGATCGCGCGCAGCCGCTGGATCCCGTCGCCGTAGAGCGACGCCGTGCCTACGCACAGCTTGAAGCCGTTGAACTCCGGCGGATTGTGCGATCCGGTGATCTGGATGCCGGCGCTGACGGGCAGGTTGTGCAGGCTCCAGTACAGGAGCGGCGTCGGCACCACTCCGATATCGACGACCTGCGCGCCCGCGGCGACCAGGCCGCCCACCAGCGCGTCGCGAAGGCCCTCGCCGTTCGGTCTGTTGTCGCGGCCGACGGCGACGACGAGCGGGACGTCCCGCTCGGTGAGCAGTGCGGCGAACGCGCGCCCGATCGCGTTCGCGGCCTCCACGGTGAGGTCTTTCCCCACCACCCCGCGGATGTCGTACTCCCGGAAGATTCCCGGCGGTATCAGGGAGCCTTCGTGATGCTGAGGGACTTCAGCGCCTTGGGCGGCACGGGCTGATTGTCCCGGGCCCAGCTCACGACGCGCGACGGAACGAGTCCCACCAGCAGTATGAGCACGACCGACACGGCGAGCACGAGGCGCGTCAGCGCGCCCATCGGCGCCGGCTCCGGTGCCCCGTCGGGGCGCGGCTTCATGAACATCACCCGCACGACCTGCAGGTAGTACCCCGCGGAGACCACGGACGCGAGCACGAGCAGCACGGTCAGCGGCACGAGATGGCGGAACGGCGTCGCCTCGGCGGCCGCGAGGACGTACACTTTCGCCCAGAAGCCTGCACCGCCGAACACCGGGAAGCCGAGGAGCGCGAGCATGCAGACGGCCATCCCGATCGCGAGACCGGGCCGCACGCGCCAGAGACCCTCGTAGTCGGTGATCTCGAGGTCGCGGTCACCCGTGCGGCTCATCGCGCAGACGACGGCGAACGCGCCGAAGGTCGCGAGCGTGTAGGCGAGCAGGTAGAAGAGGAACGCCGCGGATCCGCTGTTCGTGCCGGCCGCGATCGCGACGAGCAGGTAGCCGCTGTGCACGATGCTCGAATACGCGAGCATGCGCTTCACGTTGCGCTGTGCGAGCGCGACGACGTTGCCGTAGACCATCGTGGCGGCCGCGATCCACCAGAGCGGAACGAGCCACGCGTAGTCGAGCACGTCGAACGACTCGCGCCACACGCGCAGGAACGTCGCGAACGCGGCGGCCTTCACCGCGGCGGCCATGTATGCGGTGATCGGCGTCGGCGCGCCCTCGTAGACGTCGGGCGCCCACATGTGGAACGGCACCGCCGCCACCTTGAAGCCGAACCCGACGAGCAGAAGTCCCACGCCCATGAGCAGCATCGACTG
Organism: Gemmatimonadaceae bacterium; assembly: GCA_017881585.1. GTDB lineage: Bacteria > Gemmatimonadota > Gemmatimonadetes > Gemmatimonadales > Gemmatimonadaceae > Fen-1231. The sequence goes on from JADGQS010000052.1 coordinate 15,280, forward strand.
ATGCCCGAGCTGGTACTGCACGATGTGGTCGCTGATCGTCGTCAGATTCGTCGACCCCGTGGCGCCGTAGACGAGCGCGATCCCGTACAGCAGGAACCCGGTCGAGAACGCGCCAAGCAGGAAGTACTTGAGCGCGGCCTCCGCCGAGCGCGGGCTGCGACGGTTCATGCCCGCGAGCACGTACACGGCGATCGACATCATCTCGATGCCGAGGAACACGATCATGAGGTCGCGCGCGGCGGCCATGATCATCATGCCGGACGTCGCGAACAGCACGAGCACGTGCGATTCGGCGCTCCAGATCCCCTCGCGCCCGTTGTACTCGATGCCGAGCGCGATCGCGCCGAGGGCGGCGAGAATGAACAGCGCATCGGCGGCGAAACGGAATCCGTCGACGGCGATCACGCCGGGTCCGCTCGAGAGTCCCCTGCCGGCGAACCAGAGCACGAGGACGAGCGTCGCGAGCAGCACGCCGAGGCTGCCGTAGCCGACGAGCCGCTGGTGCCGGTCGCTGTCCGGGCGCCACGCGGCGACGAGCATGAGCACCATCGCGCCGCCCATCAGGACGAGATCCGGTGTCAGCGCCTGCATCAACTGCGACGGGATCGAAAGGTCGAAGGTCATCAGCGGATCTCGACGTTCGGGCCGAGGCCGAGATTCAGCGACGACGTTTCCACTCGATGCACGAAGCGCGCGGCGGCCTCCCGCGTCCGGTCGAGCACCGGCGCCGGATACACGCCAAGCCAGACGATCGCGAAGAGCAGCGGCAGGAGAAGGCCGATCTCCCGCCAGTTCAGGTCGGGAAGGATCTTGTTCTCCGGCTTCGTGAGTGGATTGTAGATGATGCGCTGGAGCGCCCACAGCAGATACGCCGCCGCGAAGATGACCGCCGTCGACGCGATCAGCGCGAAGATCGGCTGCGTGCGGAACGATCCGACCAGCACCAGGAACTCTCCCACGAATCCGTTGGTGCCCGGAACGCCGATCGAACTGAACGAGACGATCGTGAGAATGGTAGCGAAGACCGGCATCACCTTCGCGATGCCGCCATAGTCGTCGAGCAGGCGCGAGTGGCGCCGTTCGTACATCATCCCCACGAGAAGAAACAGCGCGCCCGTGGAGACACCGTGCGCGAGGTTCACGAACAGCGCGCCCTGCACCGACTGCACGGTCATCGCGAAAATGCCGAGCATCACGAACCCCAGGTGGCTCACCGACGAATACGCCACGAGTTTCTTGAAGTCCGGCTGCACCATCGCGACGAGCGCGCCGTACACGATGCCGATCACGGCGAGGGTGAGGATCGCGAATCGCACCGGCGGGTACGAGGCCACACCCGGAAAAAGCGGCACGGCGAAGCGCAGGAATCCGAACGTTCCCACTTTCAGCATGATCGAGGCGAGGACCACGGAGCCGGCGGTCGGCGCCTCGACGTGCGCATCCGGAAGCCACGTGTGGAACGGCCATATCGGCACCTTCACCGCGAACGCGACGAAGAACGCGGCGAACAGCCAGAGCGTGGTCGGTCCGTTGAAGGTGGCGTGGGCCAGGATCCAGTCGTAGCTGAAGCTCGGCCGGCCGAACGGATCGCCCGTGCGGACGCCGATATAGAGAATCGCGACCAGCATCGGCATCGATCCGAGCATCGTGTAGATGAAGAACTTGAGGCTCGCGTACAGGCGGCGCTGTCCGCCCCAGATGCCGATGATCAGGTACATCGGCACGAGCATCAGCTCCCACATCACGAAGAACAGCATCAGGTCGAGCGACATGAACACGCCGAGCATGCCGGTGGTGAGCACCATCAGCAGTGCGAAATAGGCGTGCAGCTTTTCCCTCACGCTCGTCCAGCCACCGAGGACCGCGAGCGGCATGATGAGCGTGGTCAGCAGGATCAGCATCAGGGAGATGCCGTCGATGCCGAGCGTGACGTGCATGCCCCACATCGGGATCCAGGAGCGGTTGTAGTACGCCTGCCACGCCGTGGACGTCGTGTCGACCGACCACCACAGTCCCAGCGAGAGCACCGCCTCCACGACGAAAATCCCGAACACGATGCGGCGCAGCTGACGCGTCGTGCCCGCGGCTTGTTCGGGTGTCGCACTCGGCGAGAGTCGGCCGTGCAGCCACACCGCCGCGGCTCCGGCCATCGGGAGCAGCAACAGCACCGGCAGGATCCAGCTGTTGTAGTTCAGCGTCGTCAGGAAATCATTCATATGGTTGTCGGCGCTCAGTGGACGCGGACGAACGCGCCGAGCAGCGCGATGACGCCGAGTACCAGGACCCACGCGTACGTGCTGATCTGCCCCGACTGCAGCTGCGCCCCCATCCATCCCATCGCGCGTGCCAGCAACGCACTGCCGTTCACGAACAGGCCGTCGATGATGCCGACGTCGACACCCTTCCACAGGATGTACTTCGACCCGTTCACCACCGGTTGCACGATCGCACGATCGTACGCTTCATCCACGTAGTACTTGTGCTCGAGGACCTTCGCGAAGCCCGTCGATGCGGGAGAATCCTTCTTGGGCACCAGCGCGGCCGGCTTGAGCCGCACGAGCGCGATGGCGATGCCGGCGATGGCGACCGCCACCGCGATGCCGATCAGCGCCTGCTCGGTGGATCCCGCGAGCGCGCCGCCTCCGGCCGCGATGCGCGTGGTGGCCTCGCCGACGACCGGCTCGAGCCACTTGTCGAACACGCCCTGCGGCCCCAGCGGCAGGAACGCCGGAAGGTTCAGCCATCCGCCGACGGCGCTGAGCAGCCCGAGCACCACGAGCGGGCCGGTCATGATCCACGGCGCCTCGTGCAGGTGCGGCTCCGCGGCCTCGCCGGTCCGGCTCGGGCCGTGGAAGGTGTAGAGCATCATGCGCGTCATGTAGATCGCGGTCAGCAGCGCGGCCGCGAGCCCGAACGCGTAGACCGCGTAGAGCAGCGTGCTTCCGGGAATGCCCAGCAACGAGGCGCTCGCAAGCGTGGACCCCTGCGCGCGCTCGAACACGGCGCCGAGAATCGCGTCCTTCGAGACGAAGCCGGAGAACACCGGGATGCCGGCGATCGCGAGCGTGGCGATCCACATGAGCACCCACGTCACCGGCAGGTGCTTCTTCAGGCCGCCCATGTTGCGCATGTCCTGCGCGTCATCGGAGTGATTGTGCGTCGCGTGATACGCCGCGTGCATGGCGAAGATCACGGAGCCCGATCCGAGGAACAGCAGCGCTTTGAAGAACGCGTGCGTCACGAGATGGAACACGCCCGCCGTGTACGCGCCGACGCCGACGCCGACGAACATGTAGCCGAGCTGCGAGACCGTCGAATACGCGAGCACCTTCTTGATGTCCCACTGCTTGAGGCCGATCGTTGCCGCGAACAGCGCCGTGAGCCCGCCCACGAGCGCGACGGTGAGCGACGCGACCGGTGCGAGCGAGAAGAGCAGCGAACTGCGCGCGATCAGGTAGACGCCGGCCGTGACCATGGTCGCGGCGTGGATCAGCGCCGAGACGGGCGTCGGACCCGCCATCGCGTCGGGCAGCCAGATGTAGAGCGGAATCTGCGC
>JADGQS010000165.1 GCA_017881585.1 Gemmatimonadaceae bacterium
CCGAGCGGAGGTATGGTCACCGGTGCCGTTGGCATCGCCGCATTGTGCGTTTCCGGCTGGCGTCCGGCAAGGTCTCCCGCGTAATTCGGGGGTATGACGAAACGATTCCCGGCAGTTCTCCTTGCGTTCGCCGCAGTGGCGGGCCTCACGGCGAGCACCTCCGCTCCTGTTCAGGGCGGCCCCACCACGACGCCGGCCGACGTGCGGCGCATACTCTCGGCGCTCGCCGACGATTCCATGGAAGGGCGCGCGAGCGGCACGCCCGGCGCGCAGCGGGCGGCCCGATACATCGGCGGCGAGATGAAGAAGATCGGGCTCGTACCGCTCGGCGACTCCGGCTACTTCCAGCGGGTTCCGCTCTCGATGGATACGGTGAAGACGACCACGCGGCGGATGCGCGATCCGAAAGATTCGACGAAGATCATCGCCGTGCCGATCGACGGACCACCGCGCATGTCGGTGCGCCCGCGCGTCCGCGCGAGCTTCGCCGACCTGGACTCGCTTCCCGCGGTGCGACGCCCGCCCGCCGTGAACGTCGTCGGCGTCATCCGCGGATCAGACCCGTCGTTGAAGAACGAGTACGTGCTTGTTGACGGCCACTACGATCATCTCGGCATCGGCCGGCCGGTGAACGGCGATTCGATCTACAACGGCGCGGACGACGACGCCTCCGGCGTGACGGCCGTGCTCGAGATCGCGCGGCAGATGATGAAGGGCCCGAAGCCGAAGCGCACCGTGGTGTTCGCCGCGATGATGGGCGAGGAAGTGGGGCTCCTCGGCACGAATTGGTACATCGCGCATCCGGCGATCCCGCTCGAGAAGATGGCGGCGAATCTCGAGATCGAGATGATCGGCCGCCCCGACTCGCTCGCGGGCGGCGTCGGGCGTGCATGGCTCACGGGTTACGATCGCTCGACGATGGGCGACGCGCTCGCCGCGAACGGCATTCCGATCGTTCCGGACAAGCGCCTGGACAAGAATTTCTTCGAGCGCAGCGACAACATCGCGTTCGCCCGTCGCGGGATTCCGGCGCACACGCTCTCGTCGTACAACCTGCACACGGATTATCACCAGCCGTCGGACGACATCACGAAGGTGGATTTCGTGCACATGGCGGGGGTTATCAACGCCGGTGCTCGAGCCGTGAGACTGCTCACGGATGGACCCAAGCCGGAGTGGAAGGCTGGCGGGAAGCCCTGAACTCCGGGACGCGCGACGGGTGAGGGGTCGAAACGGCAACGAGCGACGGGTGAGGGGCGATCTGGCGAAGAGCGACGCGTGAGGCGTGAGGAGAACGTCTCCTTGCCGCTCACGCGTCGCTCTTCGCCAGATCGCCCCTCACCCGTCGCACATCGCCGACTCTCCTCTCACTTCTGCCTTTCTTCAAGCTCCCGAGCATACACGGAAAGCGTCCCTTTGTAGTCCCCCGTCGCGTCCGCCACCATCATCTGCCCTATCAACCCCGCCGGCACCTCCTCGCACCCCGCGAACAGCTTCGCCAGCGGCGTCGTGGCGAACTCCCGCTCCGTTCGCTTCTTCACGTGCTCTTTCAATCCCCGGTTTCCCGACGCGTCCACCGAGAGCCGCACGGCGCGGCCGAGTGGGAGACCCGCCTCGAGTGTCGACGCGAGAACGCGTGCGAATCGTGCTCGCGTGAGCGAGTTCGTATTCAGGAGGATCGACGCGAGGACCGAGATGAACACGCCACCGAGCAGCAGGAAGCCCGCGAGCAGGATCACGATCGCCGTGAAATACGTCCTCGCCGGACTCTTCGGCAGCAGCACGAATGGCAGGCCGAACGCGGCCACGAGGCCGAGAAAGATGGGATACCCGAGCGCATCGCGGACCTTCAGGCATCGCTTGAAGTCGCCGGTGAAGTAATCCGTGAGCAGACGGAGCGACTGGTTCAGCGTTCCGCCTTCGTCTCCCGCGGCGAGCACGGCTCCCTCGAAGGGCGCAAACAGTTTCGGACGCGCTTTCTCGAGCGCGGCGATCGATTTTCCCTGGCCCGTGCCCACCGCCAGGTAGCGGCGCGCCTCCTCGACGGACGGAAACGCGTTCGGCCCCATCTGGTCGAGCACGACATGCGATGTCAGGCCGGCGACGAGCCCGGCGTTCCACGCGCGATAGAGTTCCGCGCGGTGCCGGGGCTCGTCGAGGCTGCGCAGGGCGCCGAGGACGGTGAAGCTCATATCAGTTCAAAATACATACGCCTGCAGCATCACCCACAGTCCCACCAGCGTGGCGAGCGCGAGGCTGTGCCGGAACACGTAGCGCAGAATCGCGCCTTCCTGTCCGTGTGCGTGCGTCGCGGTGCCCGCGACGACGATGCTCTGCGCGTCGATCATCTTTCCCATGACGCCGCCGGAGCTGTTCGCGGCGGCCATCAGCACGGGACTCACGCCCACCTGGTGCGCGGTCACCACCTGCAGACCGCCGAAGAGCACGTTCGACGACGTGTCCGATCCGGTGAGGGCGACGCCGAGCCAGCCGAGGAACGTGCCGAAAAACGGATACATGAATCCGGCGTGCGCGAACGCGAGGCCCAGGATGCTGTCGGTGCCGGAGAAGCGCGTGACGTAGCCGAGCGCCATCATCGCGGAGATCGTGAGGAGCGAAGGACCGATGCGGCGCAGCGTGCCCGCGTAGGCGCGGGCCATCTGCGCCGGCCTGCAGCCCATCAGCAGTCCGCCGATGAGCGCGGTGAGCGCGATGCCCGTGCCGCTCGCGCTGAGCCAGTTGAAGTCGAATACGGCGGGCTCCGCTTTCGGCGCCGCCACCACCGGAGGCTGGCGCAGGACCTGCTCGTGAAGTCCGTGCACGACGATCTTCGGGTCGGAGATCGCGTTGAGCCGACTCTTCACCTGCGGCGTGCCCCACGCGAACACGATGAGGCAGAGCAGGGCCCACGGCATCCATGCGCGAAGCATGTCGGAACGGGGAATGTCCGTGTGCGCGGGAGACCGCTCGGGCGCCCCCTTCGGACGCCACACGCGCAGGAACAGCGCGAGGGCCCCCATCGAACAGACCGCCGACACCACGTCCACGAGCCACGGCCCGTGAAAGTTGGAGATCAGGTACTGCGGCACGGCGAACGAAATGCCCGCGACCGCGAGCGCCGGCCACACCTCCTTCGTCTTCTTGAATCCGGCGAAGACCGCCACGAGCCAGAACGGAATCATCACGCTGAAAACCGGAAGCTGGCGCCCGACCTGCGCGGAGAGCTCGTGCAGGTCGAGTCCGGTCACGCCCTGCAGCGCGATGAGCGGCGTGCCGAGCGCGCCGAACGCCACCGGCGCGGTGTTGGCGATGAGCGAGAGTCCCGACGCCTCGATCGGAGCGAATCCCAGGCCGATGAGCAGCGCCGCCGTCACCGCGACGGGCGTGCCGAAACCGGCGGCGCCCTCGAAGAATGCGCCGAACGAGAACGCGATCAGCACGAGCTGGAGACGCTTGTCGGCCGTCAGCTGCGCGATGCTGCGCTGCAGCACGTCGAACGCGCCCTGCTCCACCGTCAGCCGGTACAGGAAGAGCACGTTGAGCAGGATCCAGCCGATCGGGAAGAGGCCGTATGCGGCGCCCATCAGCGCGGCACGCACGGCCATCCCGGCGGGCATCCCGATCACGACGACCGCCACCGCGATCGACGCGGCGAGTCCCGCGACCGCCGCCCACTCCGCTCGCACGCGCCGCGACGCCAGCAGCCCGAGCAGCAGCACCACCGGCGCGAGCGCGACGAGCGTGGAGAGGATCTGCGATCCGAACGGGTCGTAGCGTTGCGGCCAGGGCATGTGAATCCTTCGGCTTACCAGCGGTGTCCAACGGTCATCCATCGGCGAAGGGGCGATCCGAGCCGCCAGAACGATGGCGCCGAACGCGTTCCGTCGCCAACTTATCGGCCAGCGTCAAACCACATTCACCCGAGATCCGGCGACCATGACACCACGACTGTTCGTCCTCGCCGCCGCCGCGACCATTGCCAGCGCGGCGCCGCGCCTCGTTTCATCGCAGGCCATTCCGGACAAGCCGGTCCCGCCGGCGGCACCTGCCGCACCTGCCGCCGTGACGGACACCACGAAGGACATCGACCCCGTCGGCACCTACACCGTCTACCTCACCGCGCAGGGCAACGCGATGACGACGACCACGCGGATCGACAAGAAGGCCGACGGGACCTACACCGGCTCGGTGAACGGCGACGGCATTCCGCCGCTTCCCGTCACCTCGGTGACGGTCACCGGCAACAAGGTGAAGCTCACGATCACCGCGCCGGACGGCAGCGAGGCGATCATCGAGATGTGGGTGAAGGGCGACGACATCACCGGCCGGTGGTCGATGGCCAATGATGGCTCGAACCTGACCGGCAAGAAGAGCCCGTAGCGCCAGGGGTCCTTACAGCGGCTTCGGCTCGGTGAAATCCTCGCCGGGATTGATGAACTGGTCGCGCTCGACCTGATACTGCTTGTCGTACAGCTGCTTGTAGCGGCCGTTGCGCGCGAGAAGCTCCGCGTGACGGCCGCGCTCCACAATTTCGCCGTGCTCCAGCACGAGAATCTGGTCGGCGCTCTGGATCGTGGAGAGCCGGTGCGCGATCACGAACGTCGTGCGGCCCGTGCGCAGCGCGCGCAGGCCGTCGCGGATCTCCTGCTCGCTCTCCGAATCCAGGCTCGACGTGGCCTCGTCGAGGATCAGGATCTTGGGATCCGCGAGGATCGCCCGTGCGATGGCAATACGCTGCCGTTGTCCACCGGAAAGCTTCACGCCCCTCTCGCCGACGATCGTGTCGAACTTGTCGGGGAACTCGGCGATGAACTCGTCGCAGTGCGCCACGTGCGCCACCGCGCGAATCTCCTCCATCGTCGCGCCCGGCTTGGAGAACGCGATGTTCTCCGTGATCGTGCCGTCGAAGAGGAAGTTGTCCTGCAGCACCACGCCCATGTGCGCGCGGTAGTCGCGCAGCCGCATGCTGCCGAGATCGCGACCCGCGACGAGGATCCGCCCCTTCTGCGGGCGCGCGAACGCCATGATGAGCGAGATGAGCGTGCTCTTCCCCGAGCCGCTCGACCCCACGAGCGCCGTGGTCGTGCCTTCCTTCGACACGAAGCTCACGCCCTTGATGACCGGAATGTTCTCCCGGTACTCGAACCAGACGTCCTGGAATTCAATGTCGCCGTCCGCCGATTTCAGCGGCGCGCG
>JADGQS010000166.1 GCA_017881585.1 Gemmatimonadaceae bacterium
TTCACCGACCGGCGCGCGAGCAAGCGGCGGCCGGCGCTGGTGCTCTCGAGCGCGGAGCTCGCGGCGCACTCGGGAACGGTGGTGCTCGCGATGATCACCTCCGCCGAGAATGCCGCGTGGCCTCACGATGTGGCCATCGGCAATCTCAATGCTACCGGACTCAGCGCCGCGTCCGTCGTGCGCTGGAAGTTGTTCACGCTGGACCACTCGATCGTGCGCGCGCGGATCGGGCGGCTGGCGCCGGGCGATCAGGGCGCGGTGCGCACCGCCATGGCAAAGGCGCTCGCGCCGGGTGCGGTGTCTTCGGCGCGGCGGCGCTGACGTCAGGCCGACCTGCCGCTATGCAGCAAGCGCGCGCAGCCGAGTCACAAGATTGCCAAGGTCACGCATATCAATCACGGATTCCCGGGCGCACAGATACGCGTCCTCGAGCGCCTCGCGGAATGCCTTGCGGCAATCTTGGGGCTGCAAGTTGAGATCTCGCACGAAATCTGCGCAGACTCTCTCCTCCGCATACGCACTTTTATGCAACTGCGTCGCGATCTCGATGTGATGCTGTTGAACACCGTTCGGCAGTTCAGCGGCGAGCCGATCGAGATCGCGCTGGTAACGCGACATCAGACCAAGAAAGTGATCGATGAAGCGTTCGGCTATACGTTCCGCCGTGGACTGGCCTTGCTGAACGATTTCATTCCGGCAAAGAACGAGGTGCGCGCTGACGGCGTCGCAGGCCCGGCTCCAATCGTGAATGTCCGCGACAATATCCGGCAGCGTAACATTCGTGTAGTCCGTCTTTCCGGCGACGATCGAACGCTTGTGTCTGGTGGCGTGGTGCATGCCGGGATTCCCAACTCCTGCTCGCGCACCGGTGGCATTGCCGCCGGCGATGGGTCGGAGCATCACCTTGCGGAGCGATCGCCAGTAACCGCGCAGGCCACGGCCGTTGCCCGCGCGGCGGATCTCCCCAGCCTCGGCACCGCCAGGGGCGCGGATGATTTCCATTTCAACGGCCTTCGCGTTTCCGCTACGCGCGTCGTAGACGATCGGCGTTCCCATCGTTTGCATGCAGACTCCTCGTGAGTCGTGCCGAAAGATCTACTGCGCGGCGCGGCGAGTCTGTAAGGCGCACCCTGATTGGGAGTAGGGGAGTTTCTGAGGTGACCTTCTTACGTCACCTCCCGCTAACGATCCCCTGTTTCCGCCTTTACGTTTCGCCCCGACCCGGACAAACCGCGGAGACACCGTGAACACCACGACTGGCGGCGAAGTGCTCGCCCGCATGCTGAAGGCCGAGGGCGTCGATGTCGTCTTCGGCATCATCGACGGCACCTATTTCGGCTTCTACTCCGCCCTCCACCGCCTCGGCATTCGCCTCGTCACGCCCCGCCACGAGGCCAGTGCCGCCCACGCGGCCGCGGCCTACGCGCGACTCACCGGGCGGCTCGGCGTGTGCATGGCGAGCAACGGCCCGGGCGTCGCCAACATCCTGAGCGGTCTCGTGGTGGAGCAGGCGGAGGGCAATCGCGTCCTCTGCATTTCGAGCGCCCGGCGCACCGGCGCGATGTATCCGCTCCGCACCGGCACCTACCAAGGCTTCGATCAGCAAGCCGTGGTCGGCTCGTTCGCGAAGTGGAGCCGCGCCGCGCCGAGCTTCGAACGGATTCCCGAGCTCATGCGCGCCGCTCTGCGCGAGTGCTGGAGCGGCCGGCCCGGCGTGGTGCACCTCGACGTCCCCGAGAACCTCATGAACCGCGAGGTGAAGGCCGACGTCGCCATCTGGCAACCTTCGCAGTACCGGCGCACCACGCCGCTCGCGGCCGATCCCGCCGACGTGGAGCGCGCCGCCGATGTGATGCTCATCGCCGGCCTGCCGATCATCCACGCGGGGAGCGGCGTGGTGCACGCGCGGGCATGGGATGCGCTGCGCGAGGTCGCCGACCTGCTCGAGGCGCCGGTGACCACGAGCTGGGCCGCGCGCGGTGTGTTCGACGAGGATTCGCCGCTCGCGATCCCAATGACGCACGTGAAGCTCAACGCGCTCGTGCGCAACGAGGCCGATGCGGTGCTCATCCTCGGATCGCGACTCGGCGAAACGGACCGCTGGGGCAAGGCGCCGTATTGGCGCTCGCCCGCCGAGCTGCGCACGGTGCAGGTGGACATCGACGCGGCGATGCTCGGCGCCAACCGGCCGGTTGATGTCGCGGTTCAGGCCGACGTCGGCGTTTTTCTTGCGGCGCTTGCCGTGCGCATCAGGGCGCGCCAGCGGGAAGGCGAAGGGATGGATCGCACCAGGCGCCGCGAGCGGCTCGAGAAGTATCGCGCGCATATCCGGCGCTACAAGGCCAAGCTCGAGGGCGCGCTCGCCGACCGCGGCTCGCCGGTGCATTCCGCGCACGTGCCGGCGCTGGTGCGCGAGCTCTTCCCCGCCGGCAGCCCGATCGTTGCCGACGGCGGCAACACCGCTGTGTGGGCGATGTTCTACACGCATGCGCGGCCGCCCGCCCGGCTCCTCTCGACCATGAAAATGGGAATGCTCGGCGCCGGCATGGGCCAGGCGCTCGGTGCGGCCGTGGCCGTGCCCGATCACCCCGTGGCCGTGATCATCGGCGACGGCGCGGCCGGCATGCACCCGCAGGAGATCGAGAGCGCGGTGCGCCACAAGCTGCGCATCGTCTGGCTGGTGCTCTGCGACAAGCAGTGGGGCATGGTGAAGATGACGCAGTCCATCGCGCTCCGGCCGCTGAAGATGCTCATCAGGAAGCGGCTCGACGCGGACGAGAACATGTGGACCGACTTCGGCGACATCGACTTCGCGAAGGTCGCGCAGGCGATGGGCGCGCACGGCGAGCGTGTGAGCGATCCAGTGGCACTGCGCGGCGCCGTCGAGCGCGCGCTCGCCTGCGGCGGTCCCGCCCTCATTCACGTGGACGTGAATCCCACCGTGCACATGTGGGCGCCGGGCCTCATGCACTTCAAGTCGATGCACGAGGAACCCAAGGGCTCGTGAAGATACGCGCGGTGTGGGTGGACGCGTGAAGATGCACGACCAACCGCGGCGCGCGTGAACGGGATCGACGCCGTCAGGCTGAACTTCAGCGCGAACACGCTCCACACGCTGAACGCCATCCTCGCGGTCGTCATGTTCGGCGTGGCGCTCGACATGCGCGCCGACGACTTCAGGCGCGTGGTGGCCAATCCGCGGCCCGTGCTGATCGGGCTCGCCGGGCACTATCTCGTGTTCCCCGCCCTGACCTTCGCGCTGGTGCTGATCATCCGGCCGGCGCCGAGCATCGCGCTGGGGATGATGCTCGTGGCGAGCTGTCCCGCCGGCAACATCTCCAACTTTCTCGTGTACCTGGCGCGCGGCAACACCGCGCTCTCCGTGAGCATCAGCTCGGCATCCACGGTGCTCTCCATCGTGATGACGCCGCTCGTGCTGCGCTTCTGGGGCTCGATGTACGAGCCCACTCGGACGATCCTCCGCGACGTGGCGGTGCCCCCGCTCGAGATGTTCGTGACGATCTTCATCCTGCTCGGCCTGCCGCTCACGGCGGGCGTGATGGTGGCACGCCGCTGGCCGCGATTCGCCGACGCCGTGCGTGTGCCCCTCAAACGGATCTCGATCGCGATTTTCGCCGCGTTCCTGCTGTTCGCGCTGGTGGGCAACTGGCAGTACTTCGTGGAGTACGTGCGGTGGGTCGTGCTGGCCGTCTTCCTGCACAACGCGACGGCGCTTCTCTCCGGGTACTGGACGGCGCGAGCGCTGCGCCTGCCCGAGCGCGACTGCCGCGCGGTGAGTTTCGAGGTTGGCATCCAGAACTCGGGACTCGGCCTCATCCTGATTTTCACGTTCTTCGGCGGCCTCGGTGGCATGGCGATCGTCGCCGCGTGGTGGGGGATCTGGCACATCGTGGCGGGGCTGACGCTGGCGACGTGGTGGTCGCGGCGGGAGCCGGGTGGCGGCGCGCCGGCGGTGGCGGCGGTGGCGGCCGCGTGACGGCCACGCGGGCGGGCGCGCCGCGGATACTCGTGACGGGCGCGTCCGGGTACATCGGCAGCCTGCTCGTGGCCGAGCTGGGCGGCGCGCTCGCGGCCGGCCGCATCGGCGCCCTGATCGCGACCGACATTCGCCCTCTGGCTTCCGGCCTCCGGCTTCCGGCTTCCGGCTCGCAGTTCTTCAAGCACGACATCCGCGACCCCGGCCTCGCCGCCGTTCTAAGAGATCACGCTGTCGACTGCGTGATTCACCTGGCCTCGATAGTCACTCCGTCCAAGGGCAGCACGCGCGAGTTCGAATACTCGGTGGACGTCGGCGGCACGCGCCGAGTGCTCGACGCCTGCGTGGAGGCGGGCGTGCGGCGCATCGTCGTCACGTCGAGCGGCGCCGCGTACGGCTACCACGCCGACAATCCCGAGTGGATCGGCGAAGACACACCCCTCCGCGGCAACGAGCGCTTCGCCTACAGCTGGCACAAGCGACTCGTGGAGGAGATGCTCGCCGAGTATCGCCGAAAGCATCCCGCACTCGAGCAGGTGATCTTCCGCGTGGGTACCATCCTCGGCGCGTCGGTGAACAACCAGATCACCGCGCTGTTCGAGCGGCGGCGAATACTGGTGCTGCGGGGGTGCGCGTCGCCCTTCGTGTTCGTCAACGATCGCGACGTGGTGAACTGCCTCGTGCGAGCCGTCGATTCAGCGGCAACGGGTGCGTTCAACGTGGCTGGAGACGGCGCGCTGCCGCTGCGCGAGATCGCCGCGTTGCTCGGCAAGCGTACGGTTGAGCTGCCGCCGTCACTCGTACGGTGCGCGCTCGCGGTGCTGCACCCGCTCGGATTGACGCAGTACGGGCCCGCGCAGGTTGATTTTTTGCGCTACCGGCCGGTGCTCGACAACCGGCGGCTCAAGGAGGTGTTCGGGTATGCGCCGGCGATGACGACGCGCGAGGCGTTCCTGCGGTGGAGAGACGCGCGGAGAAGTGACGTCGCGGTGACGTCTTGACGTTATAACGTCCTGACGTCATACTTCAGCATGCCCACTTCCAAGCGAGCAACGGTCTATTTCGACTCGAGCCTGCACCGTGCCCTCCGAGTGAAAGCCCTCGAAACGGATCAGTCCCTTTCG
>JADGQS010000053.1 GCA_017881585.1 Gemmatimonadaceae bacterium
TCTTCAAATACGTGCCGGCCACCGTCCCCGCGGTGAAGAGCCCCGTGCTGCCATTGATGCTGCCGGCCGTCGCGTTCACGACGGACCAGGTGGGAGTGAACTGGACGATGTTGCCCAACGCGTCGTAGCCCACGGCGATGAACTGTTGCGTGCTCGTCACCGCCAGCGTGACCGGCGTCGGCACGACGACGATCGTCGCCAAGGCGCCCGGGATCACGGTGATCGACGCGTTCGCCGAGATGCTGCCGACGGAGGCGACGACCGTGTGCGCGAACAGGCCCAGGGTGGCGCCCGCGGTGAAGAGCCCCGACGAGGCGATGGTGCCGCCGCCCTTGGCGACGGACCAGGTCGGGGACACGGGAACGACGTGTCCGTCGGCGTCGTAGCCCACGGCGGTCATTTGCTGCGTGGCCCCCACGGTCAGCGTCGCGTCCGGCGTCACGGTCATGCTCACCAGAGTTCCGGGAGCGGTAATCCCGTGCACGTCGCACGCCGAGACGATCGCTCCTGCAAGGACAACGGAAATGAGAACTCGCGCGCTGAGTCCCATAGGGGACAGCGCGCGACGGACTCGGTTCAACATGGTATTCATCATCTTGCTATTCCTCCTGCAACCTTCGTGAAAGCGACGACAGGGACGACTATTCCCTATCTCGCCGAGACCTTCAGTGAATTCGTGAGCGCAAATACGATCGGGGTGCCGGCCGAGACGACCACATCGCGGCGAACGCTTCGACCCCCCGGGTCTCGATCAGTCGATGCGGTGCGGACTTGGAGATGGTGCGGCACCGAATCGAGGTCTGCGGAGACCGGATACTGCTCTCCGTTGACGGTCACCGAGCTGACGACGAGCGACAGTCGCCCTTCGGGGTTGACTTGATCGCTGCCGGGTTCGAGGAGCGCGATCGTGAGGCTGGCACTCGATCCCGCAGGGATCACCACGCCGCCGTGAGGCCCCTTCACATCTCCGCTCACGATCGCGTGAAGCGTGTCGCCCGTGTTGTTCGTTCGCGACGACAACGAATCCTGAATCGTCGCGGTGACGCGTGTACCGCCAACGAGCAATTGCTCGGAAGGCGCACCGTCGCGAGCCACCTTCGCCGCGCCCCCGGTACACGCTGCAAGGCCCAACACCAGCATTCCGGCCAGAACTGCTTTGACCATATCTGCTCCGCCCTGAACCATCGAAGAGGGAATCCGCGGCTCGCCTTGAGATCAAGGCAACGCGTAGCCCCCCCGGCTCGTCCGCTCTGGAGGCATGCGATGGAGAGTAGAGCTGATCGGCCCGGCTGAACATCGCCCAAAGGCATGATAAAGGATGTACGCCAATTGGGCGAGCATCTCCTGGATTGCGGGCGATCGGCCGATTATTCCGCGGATGAATGGTTCGGACACGCGCTGGCCACGCCATCGCGTCATTCGCGCCGGACTACCACGATGGTGCGATTGTGCGCCCGACGGACGATCCAGTACTCTGCGTCAGCGACCGATCATTCGATACGGCGACCGGCATGAGTGGAAGCGCATCCGACTTTCGCGACCAACGGGCGAATCGAGCCTGTTTCGCATTTCTTCGCCGCGGGCCCACGAGACAGGTCTCATGATGCATGACTGGTACAAGATTCCGAGTACGATTCTCGTTTGCGACGACGACGAGGACGATCGGATGCTTACACGGCAGGCGCTGGGGCATGCGCATATATCAAACAGCGTTCGATTTGTCGTCGACGGCGAGCAGTTGCTCGACTATCTCTATCGGCGCGGTGAGTTCGCTGGGGAGTCGGGGAAGGCCCGGCGCCCGGGCCTCATCCTGCTGGATCTCAACATGCCGAAGATGGATGGACGCGAGGCGCTGAAGGCGATCAAAGAAGACCCGACGCTCCAGGATATTCCCGTCGTCGTGTTGTCCAGCTCGCGGCTCGAAGCGGACCTGGAGCGCAGTTACCAGCTCGGAGTGAACTCCTTCATCACCAAGGCGGTCACTTTCCCGGAGCTGGTGAAAACGATGAAAGTACTCTGCAGGTACTGGCTCGAGATCGTCGAGCTGCCGCCGGCGTCGTTGCAGCCATGAACTCCGTCGCGACGACAATCTGCACTCTTGGCTTCGGCCTGGTCATGGTTCCCGTGTGCGCATACCCGCAGAGCGGCGCGGCGGAACCATCGAAGTCGAGCTACTTATCCGTCAATGAAGCGGACTTTCGGATCGTAATCGCGCGCATGAGCGCTGCCAGGACGGACCTCATGAAGCGGCAGGCGGAATTGTTGGGCCTCCGCTACGACCTCGCCGACCGCGCGGCTTCCGGCGCTACGATGAGTCGCGGCAAGCCGGTGCAAGAGGGCGTGCGCGTCAGGCTTCCATCCGGCCTGACCTGGGACGCGCTCGCGGCAATGGCTCCCGCGGAGATCCGCGAAAAGGGGTTGTACCCGGCCGGGTTCATGCCGCTGCCCCATCCGAATCATCCCGAGGGGGGAATGGTTTTTCCCTCGTTCATGATTGCCGAGGTGAAGAAGCAGACTGGACGCGACCTGACCCGCTTTGACCTCGACTTCGACATTCCGGACCGGTTCCTCCCCGAGTTTCCTGCTCCCATGTATCTGACGACCCGGTCCGACCTGGGCGACGTCTCGCAGGGCAAACTCGTCACGATCGACAACTATTACGATCTCTTCAACGGCATTCTGAATCCGAAACAGCTCGAGGGCCTTCGACTCCTGGTAACGCCGTTTCCGCAGCAACAGTTCAACGCAACGGCCGACCGTCGCAGTGAGCAGCCGAGCTTGGGCGTAACGTGCTTCGACTGTCACCAGAACGGTCACACCAACGCCGCAACGCACCTGGCCGGCGACGCACGCCCGCAAGAGGTCCGCCATCGGGTGGACACGCCGACGCTGCGCGGCGTGAACGTCCAGCGGTTGTTCGGGTCGCAGCGCGCGATAAAGACCGTGGAGGACTTCACCGAGTTCGAGCAGCGCGGCGCCTACTTCGACGGAGATCCGGTGATCGCTCTGAAGAAGGGAGTCAATGTCCTCGACCGGGGCAGCCAGGTTCACTTCATGGCCGAGTTTCAGGAGATCCTCGATTTTCCTCCTGCGCCGAAACTGAACTTGTACGGGAAGCTCGATTCCCTGCTGGCGTCGCCGGCCGAGCTGCGCGGACAGACTGTTTTCTTCGGTAAGGGAAACTGTGCGACGTGCCACGCGCCTCCGTACTACACCGACAACCTGATGCACAATCTCCAAACGGAGCGATTCTTCAAGCCGGTCCTGATCAATAACATGAGAGCGCTCGGCGACGGGTCGATCAAGACGTTCTCATTGCGCGGTGTCAAGGATTCGCCGCCTTATCTGCACGACGGCCGGCTGCTGACGCTCGACGACACGGTGGAGTTCTTCAACTTGATTCTCGGTACCCGACTGACGGCGCAGGAGAAGCGGGACCTCGTCGCATTCCTCCGCGTCCTCTGAACCCGCACATCGTTCGGATCGAGATCGCGCCGCGCACGGTCGCTTTGGTACTGGCGACGATCGTGGGCGTGTGGCTGGCGTACCAGCTCTGGGTCGTCTGGCTGATTCTCGTCATGGCGCTGATCCTCGCGGGAACATTCCATCCGGTGATCAAGTGGATGGAGAAGCGCGGGCTCAAGCGCATGTACGCGCTGGTGCTGCTGTTCGCCGCGTTGAGCATCGTCACGGCGATTCTCCTCTTGCTGACCATCCCGCCGCTCATCGGCCAGATTTCGGAAGCGTTTCAGCACGCTCCCGCCTTTCGCACACGCCTGATCGCCTTTCTGAACGAACGTGCCTTCACCACGCCGTTCGCCGGCATGGTCGAGCGGGCGGAACTCGATAAGACGTTTTCGTCGGTCGAGAACTACCTGCTGGGCAACTCGACGCTCGCCGCGCGGATTGTGGGATACGGCGCGACCACAGTGGTGCTGTCGTTCTATCTTTTGGCGGACGGCGAGCGCGCGCAAGGAGTGGTGTATTCGATCGTGCCGCGACAGTCCCACAGGCGACTGGCCCGCATCTTCGTCAATCTCGAACAGATCGTAGGCGGGTACATTCGCGGGCAGCTCATCACGTGCGCCGCAATTGGCGTGTTCACGTTCGTGCTGCTGTTGGTCTGCCAGGTTCCGAACGCGCTGATGCTCGCGCTCTTTGCCACGCTGGTGGACGTTCTCCCGTTCATCGGCGGATTGCTGGTGATCATCCCCGCGGTGATTTCCGCGATCCCCCGCGGCCTGCCAATCGCCGCCGTGGTGCTCGTTGGCTTGCTGGTGTACATGGAATTCGAGAGTCGAATCCTCGTACCGAGGGTGTATGGTCGGATACTGCGGCTCTCATCCACCGTGGTCATCCTGGCCCTTCTGGCCGGAGGAACCTTGATGGGCATTTTGGGGGCGCTTCTGGCCCTCCCGATCGCGGCCGCCCTGCTGATGATCCTGGAAGAACTGCATCTCGAGATGCCGGGAGACGCGGTCGTGCATCACGCGAAGAGCCCGAAGCCGGAGAAGGCTCAGAACTAGGCTGCTGCACGCCGCCCGGTTCGATGAGCCGAGCGCCAACCCCCCGGCTTCCGCGTGTGTCTAACCGAACGCGCAATTGTTGGTATCTTCCCAGCCAACTTCACCAACATTCACGATGCCGAACCGCTCCCTCTCGCCGAGTTCGACGGCACGCGCCGTGCTTTGCCTCGCCGTGCTGCTTACGCTCGGCGCCGCCGCGCCGATCAAGCCCGATCTTCTCGCCGGTCTCGTCTGGCGCAACGTCGGTCCGTTCCGAGGCGGTCGCATTGCCGCCGTCTCGGGAGCCATCGGTGAGACCGGCGTTTTCTATGCCGGCCTTCCTGCCGGCGGCATCTGGAAGACCACGAGCGCCGGCGAGACGTGGTACCCGGTGTTCGACTCGATCAAGGAGGTTTCGTCCATCGGATCGGTTGAGGTCGCACCGTCAAATCCGAACATCATTTACGCCGGCGCGGGCGACAAGGTGAATGGCGGGGGCGTGAATGTCGGCAACGGCATGTACAAGTCGGAGGATGCGGGCGCAACGTGGCGACACCTCGGGCTCGACGACTCGCGGGTGATTCCGTCGATACTCGTCGATCCGAAGAATCCCGATCTCGTGCTCGTCGCTGCCGAGGGCAACCTCGTCGCGAAAAGCGAAATGCGCGGCGTCTATCGGAGCACCGACGGCGGCAGGACGTGGACGCGCACGCTGTTCATCAATGATTCGACCGGCGTGCAGAAAATCGCGCGCGCGTTCGACCGTCCCGACGTGATCTTCGCGACGACGATCCGTCACTACAACGCGCCGGTGCCGCCGTCCGGAATATTCCCGGCGCCGCCCACTCCCGGGGCCGGCGCACCACCGGCTGCAGGACAGTCGGCGACCCGGCTCTACAAGTCCACCGACGAGGGACTCACCTGGACCGAGGTGACCGGCGGCGGACTGCCGCGACTGAACGGGTGTGAATACGTCGCCGTCGCGCAGAACACCAACGCGCAACGGGTGTTCGTCATCGGCAACGACGGCCTCTTCCGCACCGACGATGGCGGCACAACGTGGCGCCAGATGGACAAGGACGACGAGCGAATCCGCAACGGCCAGGGCGGCTACAACTGCGGCGTGTACGTGAACACGAAGAATCCCGACGTCGTCTACACGATCCACACGTCCAGCTACGTCTCGACCGACGGCGGAAACAGCTTCACCGGATTCAAGGGCGCGCCCGGCGGCGACGACCCGCAGCAGATGTGGCTCGATCCGACGAACAGCAACAGGATGTTCCTCGGCGTCGACCAGGGCGCGATCGTGACGCTCGACGGCGGCAAGACGTGGAGCTCCTGGTACAATCAGTCCACCGAGCAGGTATACCACCTCTCGGCCGACAATTCCTTCCCGTACTGGGTATACGCCACGCAGCAGGACGCGGGCGCGATTCGCACGCGGAGCCGCGGAAACTTCGGTGAGATCACACCGCTCGACTGGAGCGCCGTGCCCGCATGGGAATGGGGCACCATCGTGCCCGATCCGCTCAGCGCGAACACCGTGTTCGCCAGCGGCAACGGCATCGAGAAAGTGAGCTACCCGTCCGAGCAGTGGATCAGCGTGAGCCCCGCGGCCAACGCGGACCTGCACCTGCGCACGGCATTCTCGCAGCCGATCGCGTTTGCGCCGTGGAACAAACACGAGCTGCTCGCCGGATTCCAGTACCTCATGGCGACGACGGATGGCGGCGCGCACTGGAAGAAGCTGAGTCCGGATCTCACGTATCCGAAGGGAATGACGCCGCTGCCCGACACGGCAACGCGTCCGCCTGGCTCATGGCCCGCGGGCGCGATCGAGACGATCTCGGCGAGTACCGTCGGCCGAGGCACGATCTGGGCCGGCACGAGCAGCGGGCTGATCAAGGTCACGAGGGACGAAGGCAAGACGTGGGACGACGTCTCGATTCCGAATCTGCCATTCCCGGCGCGCGCGCTGATTTCAATAATCGACGCGTCGCATACAGACGCCGGCGGCGCGTACGTCGCGGTGGATGTCTCGCGCGCAGGAGATTACACGCCGTATTTCTACCGCACGCACGACTACGGCAAGACGTGGGTGCGCATCACCAACGGCCTGCCCGCCAATGAGCCCAGTGGAAGTTTCGCGCGAGTGATTCGCGCAGACAAAGAGAAAGCCGGCCTTCTCGTCGCCGGCACCGAGAGCGGGATGTACGTCTCGTTCGACGACGGGGACAACTGGCAGTCGCTGCAGCTCAACCTGCCGAACACATCGTATCGTGACATCGCGTTCGCCGGAAACGATCTCGTGGTCGGCACGTACGGCCGCGGAATCTTCATTCTCGACGACTACGCGATGCTCCGGCAGCTGACGCCGGCCGCGGCCGCTGAGCCGGTGCACCTGTTCAAGCCGGACGCAACCGTACGGACACGGCGCAACACGAACTTCGACACGCCGTTCCCTCCCGAGGTTCCGCACGCGCTCAACCCGCCCGACGGCGTGATCATTTTCTACTCGCTCGACGCGAAGCCGTCGGGAGAGATCACGCTCGATGTTCTGGACTCGGCGGGCACCAACCTGCGCCACATGTCGAGCGTGCCGGGTGAGCCCGTGAAGGAGGCGGCGAGACCGCCGCACCCGAACTTCTGGGTCGCGCCACCGAAGTCGCTCCCGTCGGCCGTCGGCTTGAATCGCGCGAACTGGGATTTTCGATTCGACGCACCGCCGGCGTTCACGCACTCGTTTGAGATCAACGCGAATCCCGGCCTCACCCCCGCGACACCTGAAGGCATTCTGGCGCCGCCGGGCACGTACACGATCAAGCTCACGGTGAGCGGCCGGAGCTTCACGCAGCAGGTGACGCTCACGAACGATCCCAGATCTCCCGCAACGAGCGCGGACATTCGCGGGCAACACGCGCTCCTGCGGAAGATCAACGACGGCGTGAAGACCGCATGGGACGGGTACCAGCAAGTCGAGGCGATGCGCATCGCGCTGAAGGCTCGCACGCCTTCCGACTCGACGTCGGACGCGGCGAAGGCGATCAATGGATTCCGGGCGAAGGTGGACACGGTCGGTGGCAACGCCGGCGGAGGCGGCCCGCCGGGAGGCCGCACGCCGCCGCCCAATTTCTTCGCGATGAACGCGCGACTGGTCGGTCAGCTCACCGCGCAGGACAACGCCGACCAGGCGCCGACCGAGGCGATGCTCGCCGGCTACGCCGCGGCGTGCCGTGACCTGCGCACTGCCGTGACGACCTGGGCGGCGCTCAATTCAACGGGTCTCACGGAACTCAATGCGACGATGAGCAGGAACGATCTCCAGCCGATCGTGACAGCGGCGGGAGTGAGGGCGCCGGATTGCGGTGCGACGGCCGCTCAGTCCGCCGCGCCGACGCCGCGAAACAAGTAACTCAGCTTCACGAAGAATCCGTCGGTGGCACGACGCAGGCGCTGGAACGCGAGCGGGTCGCTCTCGGTGAGGCTGTTGCCGTAGCCCACGAAGACGACGGTGCCGGGCGAGGGACGATACGAGACGAGAAAATCGGCGCGCAGTGTGTTGGCGATCTGCTCCATGGAAGGCACGAATCCGCCGCTCCCGTCGGAGACCAGCAGCGTGCGCCCGGTGGTGGGATCGACGAGCGGCTGGGTCACGTTCGCCGTGTACTGCGAGACGACGCGCACGAACAGCGGACGCGCAAGCTGGTATTCGATCTTCACGCGCGGGATGCGCGTCGATAGGGTGCGCACACCGTCGCTCTGGCGGGTGAAGGTGGAGCTGACGTAGGTCGCGCTCACGCGCAGGCGGTCGTCCGGCCGCAGGTCGAGCGAAGCGCTGTAGTCGGTGCGGTGCACCGCTGAGGCCTCGAAGAAGTCTATGTCGGAGCCGAATGTCGTCCCGACCGACGCGGCGAACCGCGGATACTGCGGCGTCGAGATGCTCAGGTTGACGAGCGAATTCGAGAGCCGCCCGCCGGGCACGAACGGAACCACGGCCCCGCCCGCCATCGTCGTGCGCACGCCGCCGTACGCGGCGGAGTCGAATGCATAACTCCCGACCGACGGCGAGACGTTCACGTTCCAGCCGCCGCGCAGCGTGAACTGGCTGTTCGCCGCGAAGTTCTCCTCGAGCACGTGCCGGCCCGCGAGGAAATCATCGTAGTTCCACGTGCCGGTCTGCCGGAAGTACACGTTGAAGCGCTCGAGCCAGCCGCCCGGTGGACCGTACCATGAGAAGCGATTCGCGATTCCCGGCTGGATGACCCCGGTGCGCGCAACGAATCCGTTGTCGGTTTGAAAGTCGGGATGAATGCCGAGGATGTTGTAGTGAAAGCCGAACGCGCGCCCGGTGCGGTCGACGACCGCTTCCCACATCGGTCCGGCCGCGGTGCTTCCGCCTGCGGTCGTGCTGCTCATCAGCGCCTGGAACTGCGCGAAATACATCTTGCCGAACGTGATGTGCACGTCGCCGCCGCCCACGGTGTTGTCGCGCCCGCCGCCGACGCGGTCGGAGTAGAGGAGCCCCGCGGTCGACAGGAGGCCAATGTCGCGCTGGAGGCGTACGATGTCGACGAGCGGACGCTCGCCGTTCGGCGTCGTGGATCCCGCATCGAGGGCGGAGAGCACGGCGATGTCGTTCTGGCCGAGCTTGCCCGTGAACTTCACGGCCGCATCGGGCTGCGCGATGCGACGCGTGTATATGAGTGTGTTCGGCACGTTGAACAGCTCGCTTCCCTCAACGAAGAACGGACGCTTCTCCGGATAAAAGAGGGCAAAGCGCGCGTCCGTTGCGATCTGCGTTGCGTCGGCCTCGACTTGCGAGAAATCGGGCTTGATGGTGCCGTTGAGCACGAAGTTGCTGCCGATGCCCCACTTCACGTTGCCGCCGAGCTGTGCCTTGGACGTATAGCTCCACGCAGTGCCCGTCGTCGGTGGATTTCCAGCGATCGCGTCCGTGAGTTCGGGATTGATCTCGAACACCTGGCCGTGCGTGATGCCGGTGATGCCGCGCAGTTCGCCTTCCTGCGCGATGAAGCTGGCCGACGCCTTGCGCGCCGGCGTCCACGTCTCTTCGTACCCGTTGTGCTGTGTGTGCCGGTCGATCTGCAGCCCCCACCGGTGTTCGCGAGCCTCGGGATAGCGAAGGCTCGAGAAGGGAATCCGGATCTCGACTTCGTAGCCGTAGTCGGTGAGATGTCCCTTCGACTCCCACTGGAAGTCGGCGCTCAGGTCGTTCTGGCCGGGCGCGACGTTCGACCCGGGCATGAATCCGCCGCCCTCGTTCTTGGTGCCGTCGGCCTGCACGCCGAGCGGGTTGACGATGAACACCACCGTCTTGCGTCCCTCGCGGAACGTGTCGAGGTGGAGCTCGACGTTGTCATCGTTCGTGATCTTGTCGCGGTCGGCGAGCGTCGCGCGGACTATGCCGTGCAGCTCGTACGCCCTGATGCCGAAATAGAGCGCCGTCGGCGAGTACCAGACCAGCACTTCGGTGGAGTCGGGCGCCGGACGCTGGTCGACCGGGGCGTACTCGGAGAAACCGGTGAGGATCGCGGCGCGCCGCCACACGGGCTTGTCGAGCCGGCCGTCGATGGTGATGGTGGTGTCGATGCGAGGCGCACGGGCCTCGGTCTGCCCTTTGAGGGCGTGGAACACGGCGGGTCGCCCGGCGGCGAGCTGAAATGCGAGGACGAGGGGTAGAATCATGGCGGGCGGAATATAGCGCGATTCCATTCCGGTCCGATGGTTACTTCGCGCAGACACCAAACGGGCGACGCGACGGAGCGTCAGACATGCAAGGAGACCGCGTGCCATGACAGACGTCGAGACAACCGCAATAGGGATCATCAGCCTTCGTGCCGCGCACGACAGACGCGCGGCGTTCGCGGCATTCGCGGCAGACACCAGCGTTCCGTGGTCGTTCTTCGACGCCCGCACGGCGATCGCGCCGCCGCTCCACTACGACGAGTCGGCCGCCCGCCGGGTGCACGGCCGCACGCTCATCGAGGGCGAACTCGGGTCTTATGCGAGCCACGTCGCGGCGTGGGAGTGGCTGCTTGATTCACAGTATCAGCAGCTGATCGTGTTCGAGGACGATGTGGTGGTGGACTGGCCGCTGATCTCGCGGCTCGGCCGGATGGACTTCTCGGCCATCGGGATCGACTACATGCGACTCTTCACCAAAATACCGGTGCGGTGGCGCAGGCTCAGGAGCCCGTTCCTCGACCGGTATCATCATCTCATTCGCATCACGAGCTTCGCGCTCGGCACGCAGGCGTATCTGATCACCCGCCTCGGCGCGCAGCGGCTGCTGAAGTGCGCGCGGCGGATCGATTGCCCCGTCGACGCGTATATGGACAAGTACTGGAGACACGGCGTGCCCAACCTCGCGCTCTATCCGTTCCCGGTGTTCGAGCGGTTCGATTCCTCCACTATCGGCGAGGCGCGGTTCGAAAAGCGGCCGATTCCGGTCGCCGATCGCGCGGCACTGTTCTCGCGCCGCCTGCGGGAACGTTTCGCGATGGTGCGGCATGCACTCGGACTCGATCCCGGCGGAATCGAGCGGGCGCTGCTGCGGAAGCTGCCCTAGCAGCGAATCAGGAGCACGCGACGCCCGCCGCGATCAGCACCGCGGGCAGTCCGCCCGCGAGCAGGCCGAGCAGCGCGCGCGGGTCGTATCGCCCGCTGCGCAAGAATCGGACGCTCGCGACGGGCACGAGGAAGGCGCACGATCCCATCATGATCGGAAACGCGGCTGCGGGATTCATGCCGAGCAGGCTGATGAGGATCATGATCGGCGCGTAGAGTCCGATGCCGAGCGTCATCAGCGCGCCAAGCACGAAGTTCACTGCGACGGCGACGCCGAGCTGCGTACCCGAGAGCGCGAGGGCCTCGCCGCCCGCCGGCATGAGCTTGACCAGGCTCGCGAACATGAGCGCCGATGCCACGAGGAGCGCGCATCCAATTCCCACTTGCACGATGCGGCGCGGCCACGACGCGACCACGCCCGCCCCGATCCACGCGCCCGCCACCGACGCGGCGATCATGAGGATCAACGTGCGGGCATCGACCGGAATGAGTTGCGTGAAGATGAAGGCCTGCACGATCGTCGGCAGCGTGTGACCGATGTTCATCGTGCCGGGAATCCGTTCGTCGGGCACCATCTTCCAGACCCGAAAGATGGAGGTGGTCGGCGCGTACGAGCCGATACCGAGCGTGTCGAAGAAGTTCGTCACCAAGCCCGTGACGATTCCGCCTGGGGTCGGCGCGTCGGAATCGACGGCACCTCCGCTCGCGGCCTGCGCGCGCCGGCGACGCACGAGCTCGCTGGCGAGGAAGCCGACGTAGACCACGGCGATCACGCCAAGCGCGAGGAGGAGAAACGACTTGGCGTCGCCGAGAGAAGACATGAAGTGACCTGATCCCAAAGGAGAGATTGAGTGGGAGACAGTACGACACGGAGCGCGCAGAATCCAGAACGCGTAGTTTCTCCCCGTGACCACAGCCGCTCTCCGCACGTTGCTCAGCCTGGTCGCCGGCCTCGCCATCGGCGTGGTGATCTCGGCGACGTCGTCGAGCGGGCTGCACGCGTTCGCGACGGCGATCGAACCGATCGGCACCGTGTGGGTCAACGCGATCCGCATGACGGTCATTCCGCTCGTGGTCTCGCTGCTCATCGCGACGATCGCGGAGGAAAAAGATGTTCGCGCCGTTGGACGACTCGGCGGACGGGCAGTCGCACTGTACGCGGTGATCCTCACGACGGTCGCGCTGCTGACGTTCCTCGCGGCGCCTCCGCTCTTCTCCGTGATGACCATCGATGCGTCGTCGGCCGCCTCGCTCCGCGGCGCGAGTTCGGCGGCCGGCACCACACCCGCCCTCCCGTCGTTCACGAGCTGGCTCGTCGGCCTCGTGCCCGCGAACCCGGTCAAGGCCGCGGTCGACGGCGCGATGCTCCCCGTGATCATCTTCGCCGTCGCGTTCGCGGCGGCGCTCGCGCGCATCGAGCCGGAACGGCGGGCGGCGGCGACCGGGATCTTCCGGGGGATCGCGGACGCGATGCTCGTGATCGTCGGGTGGGTGCTGATGGTCGCGCCCGTCGGCGTGTTTTGCCTTTCGGTCGCACTCGCGGTTCGCGTCGGAGTGGGCGTGGCCGGCGCAGTCGCGTTCTACCTCGTCCTGCACAGCGGGTTCCTCGCGGTCGCAACGATCGCGCTCTACATCGTCATCAAGGTGTTTTCCGATGTTCCGCTTTCGCTCTTCGCCCGCGCCCTCATCCCCGCGCAGATCGTGGCGATCAGCACGCGTTCGTCGGTCGCGGCGCTCCCCGCAATGATCGACGGCGCGAACCGCGTGATGCACCTCCCCATGAAAGTCGCGGGGTTCGCCCTGCCCTTCGGCGTGTCCGTGTTCCGGCTGAACCAGGCGGTCACGTGGATCGTCTCCGCGCTCTTCGTCGCGAAGCTGTACGACGTTCCCCTCACGATGGCACAGATCGCCTTCCTCGGCGCCTGTTCCGTGGCGATGAGCTTCAGCATTCCCGGGATCCCGAGCGGCGGACTGTTCATCATCGCGCCGTTCTTCGTGTCGGTGGGCCTGCCGATCGAGGGGATGGGGATTCTCCTCGCGCTCGACGCGATCCCCGATGTGTTCAAGACTTTGCTCAACGTCACGAGCCAGATGGCAACCACCGTCCTGCTCGCGCGCGGTGCACCGGCCGACGAGAACGCATGAACCCATCGATCGTCGTGCCGGATGATTTCCCTTCGGTGTTCACGGGTTCGGCCGCGGAGGCCCGGCTGCGTGCGCTTGGCGACGTCACCGTGTTCACCGAGCGCGGCACGGAAGATGAAGCAGAGCTGATCCGGCGCGTCGGCGCCGCGCATGCAGTGCTGAACATTCGCGCGTACTCGAAATTCACGGAGCGCGTTCTCGCGGCCTGCCCGGCCCTGCGCCTCATCTCGATCTGGGGAACCGGCACGGACAACGTCGATCTGGCGGCGTGCAGCGCACGAAACGTCGTTGTCGCGAGCACACCGGGAGTGAACGCGCACGCTGTCGCCGAGCATGCGCTGGCGCTCATGCTCGCAGCCACGCGCGCGATTCCCGCGATGGATGCGGCGGTGCGCGGGGGCCAGTGGCCGCGGCGACTGCTCACCCAGCTCGAGGGAAAGACGCTCGGACTGATGGGGCTCGGCGCGATCGGGAGCCGGGTTGCCGCGCTGGCGCGGCCGTTCGGCTTGCGGCTGCTGGTCTCGACGTGGAGTCCCGACAACGGACGCGCGGCGGCGGTCGGCGCGCGTCACGTACCGCTCGAGACGCTGCTGCGCGAGTCGGACATCGTAAGCCTGCACATGCGGCTCACCGCGGAAACGAACGGCATCCTGGGCCGCGCGGAGCTCGCCTTGATGAAGCCCTCGTCGTTTCTCGTCAACACTGCTCGCGCGGGCCTGGTGGATCGCGATGCGCTGATCGACGCATTGCAGCACGAGCGAATCGCAGGGGCCGCGCTCGACGTGTTCCATCAGGAGCCTGTCGGCGCGGACGATGCGTTGCTGTCGCTGCCGAACGTCGTTCTCACGCCGCATGACGCTGGAATGACGGCGGAAGTCATCGACCTCGGGTTGCGACGCGCGGTCGAGAATGTCGCGCGATTTCTGTCCCGCGGCTGACGATCCTGGTACTTTAATCCTTCCCCAGCCAGTCGAAGAGGACTCGCCATGCGCAGCAAGATCTCCGGTCCCGCCGTTGCCCTCGCGTTGCTGACACTCGCCGCGAGCGTGCAGGCGCAAGCGAAGATCGATCCGACGGTGCTGTCCGCCCTGAAGTGGCGCAGCATCGGACCCGTGAACACCTCGGGCCGCATCGACGATTTCTCGGTCGGCCGCGTGCGCGGACAGCCCGACCAGATCTATGTCGCGACGGCGACGGGCGGCGTGTTCAAGAGCACCAACGGCGGCACGTCGTGGGATCCGGTGTTCGACAGGGTCGACGCGATGATGTCGATCGGCGCGATTCGCGTGGCGCCGTCGAACGCGAACGTCGTGTGGGTCGGAACGGGTGAGGCGAACAATCGGCAAAGCTCGTCCTGGGGCGACGGTGTCTACAAGACCACCGACGCCGGCAAGACGTGGAAGAACATGGGACTGAAGGAGACGCGCAGCATTTCGCGCATCGTGATCGATCCCGGCAACTACGATATCGTCTACGTCGCGGCAGCCGGGCACCTGTGGGGTTCGAATCCCGAACGCGGTGTGTTCAAGACGACGGACGGCGGACAGAGCTGGAAGAAGATCCTGTACGTCGATGAGAACACCGGCGCGACCGACCTCGTGATCGATCCGATGAACCCGCTCATTCTCTACGCAGCCACGTACCAGCACCAGAGAAAGGCGTGGGGCTTCAACGGCGGCGGTCCGGGAAGCGCGATCTACAAGACGATCGACGGCGGCGCGACATGGACGAAGCTGGCGAACGGTCTTCCGGCCGGCGACAAGGGCCGTATCGGGATCGACCTCTTCCCGAGCGACAGCCGCGTCGTGTACGCCACGGTCGAAGCGGCACCGCCCGGAAGCGGTGTGTATCGCACGGTGGACGGCGGCTCGAACTGGGAGAAGCTCTCGCCGCTCAACGCGCGGCCGATGTACTACAGCCAGATCCGTCTCGATCCGAAGGACCGGAACCGGATCTACATGCTGGGATCGAACCGCGGTTTCTATTTCTCCGACGATGGCGGAAAGACTTTCACGGAACGGTTCAGCAACATCCATTCGGAAGATCACGCGCTGTGGGTGGATCCGGATGATCCGAACCACCTGATCGTCGGCGGCGACGGCGGCGTCTCGATCTCGTGGGATCGCGCCGTGACGTGGGATTTCCGCCGCAACATGCCGATCGGACAGTTCTACGAAGTGGACGTGGACAACAAGGTGCCGTACACGGTGTGCGGAGGATTGCAGGACAACGGGCTCTGGTGCGTGCCGAGCGCGGTGCGCAATCGCAATGGCATCGCGGACCGCGACGGCTGGAACATCGGCGGCGGCGACGGATTCCATGCGAAGATCGATCCGTTCGACCAGAACTTCGCGTACGAGGAATCGCAGGACGGCAACGTCGCGCGCGTGAACCTCACGACGATGGAGCATCAGGGCGTGCGTCCGGGATCGGGCGAGCGCGCGGTGCCGGGTGCGGGACGCGGAGGGGGAAGCGGCTATCGATTCAACTGGGATTCGCCGATTGTCCCGTCGAGCTTCGATGCGAAGACCGTATACATGGGCGCGAACGTGCTCTTCAAGTCCACCGACCGCGCGTCGAGCTGGAAGGCGATCAGTCCAGACCTCACGCTGCACATCGATCGCGACACGCTCACGATGATGGGCGCGCGCGTCGGGCCCGCGGCGCTTTCGAGGCACGACGGCGTGACGAGCTATGGAACCATCACGTCGGTGAGCGAGTCGCCCGTGGAGGCGAACGTCGTCTATGCAGGTACCGACGACGGCCAGGTGCAGCTGACGCGCGATGGCGGCAAGACCTGGACCAACGTCACGTCGCACATCGACGGCCTTCCCAACAGAACGCCGGTGACGACGGTCGTTGCGTCGCGCTACGCGGCGGGACGCGCGTACGCGACCTTCGACGGGCACTATGACGACGATTACAAACCGTATGCGTACGTGACCGACGATTTCGGGCAGAGCTGGCGCTCCATCGTCGCCGGCTTGCCGGAGACGTCGATCAACCGGATTCGCGAGCACCCGCACAACTCGCACGTGCTGATCCTCGCGCACTCACGCGGCGTGCATTTCTCGAACGACGGCGGCGCGACGTGGAATTCGCTCTCGACGAACATGCCCCCGGTTCCAACGGACGACGCGATCATCCATCCGCGCGACAACGCGCTGATCGTCGGCACGCACGGACGGAGCATCTGGATTCTCGACGACGTCGGACCGCTCGAGGCGCTGACGGCCGACGCGATGAAATCGGCGGCGGCGCTCGCGCCGATTCCACGCGCCCGCGAAATGAGCACGTGGGCGCCGCAGGCGTGGTACGGCCACGGCGAGTTCTTCGCGCCGAACCCGGAGTTCGGGGGCGTCATCACGTACTATCTGCGGGATGCGGCATCAGGCCCCGTGTCGGTGGAAATCAGCGATGCCGCATCGGGCGCGCCGATCCGCACGCTGAAGGGATCCACGGCGACGGGACTGAATCGCGTGACGTGGGACCTGCGGATGTCGGCGGCGCTCTCCGAGGAAGAAGCTGGAACGCTGATCGCGGGCGGCGGCGGTCGCGGTGGTGGCGGCGGCGGCGGTCGCGGGGGCGGTGCACAGACGGGCCCGCTCGTGCTCCCGGGAAAGTACAAGGTGCTGGTGAAAGTTCCGGGAGTGACCAGCGATCTGCGCGGTGAGATGATCGTCGAGGGCGATCCGCTCACGAACTTCAGCGATGCAGACCGTCGCGCACGGCAGGCGCTCGTGATGAGCGTGTACTCGGTGCAGAAGTCGCTCGCCGGCGCGCACGTGGCGGCGCGCGCGCTCGGCGCGCAGGCCGCGGACCTCAAGCGTGATCTCGCCGGCGGCGGCGCGAAGGCCGACTCGCTCATCGCGCGCGTGTCGCGCCTTCAGGCCGACGTCGATCGCTCGCTCGGTGCAACCAACGGCGCGGTCCGGCCGGTGGAGGCGTGGTCAGGAGCCGCCACGCTCGACCAGCGCAGGCAGATCGACT
Source organism: Gemmatimonadaceae bacterium (assembly GCA_017881585.1). GTDB lineage: Bacteria > Gemmatimonadota > Gemmatimonadetes > Gemmatimonadales > Gemmatimonadaceae > Fen-1231. The sequence goes on from JADGQS010000053.1 coordinate 17,232, forward strand.
TCGCGCTGGAGGACGCGATGAAGGCGATCGCCGATCTCAATCGTGTGATTCAGGTGGAGATCCCGGCGATGTACTCGTCAGTCGCCAAGAAACCGTGGCCCAAGCCGGTGGCTGCGGTTCCGGTCGTAAAGAAGTAGCGAACCACCAACGGCAACGCCCTCAACTGACAGGTGTCAGTTGAGGGCGTTGCCGTTGTTCTCTTCCACCTCCCCCTGCCCTCTCCCCCTCGCATCCACCCGCCAGCTCTTCTCCACTCGCTCGCCGCGCACGCCATACACCAGATCGTTGAGATGCACGACGATGCAGACATGATTCGGCACCACACGCACGAGCTCGCCGACGGCCGGCCGCCAGTCCGTTCGCGAGAGATCGAGAATGCCATGCTCCTCGCTCATGCGCGTGACGAGGATCTCGGGCCGGTCGAGCAGGGCGCCCCACCCTTCTCCTTCGACTCCGCGCATCGGCTCGCGACCGAGCGCCTTGGTCCCGGCGTCGATCACCGCCTGATTCGGGACGCTCGTGCTCACGACGGTCGCGAGCACGGTGAGCGCGCAATCCTCCGGCGCGCACGCGCCGATCTCCGAGGTACCGCGGTCGTTGTAGACGTACGTGCCCGGCCGCATCTCGGTGATTCCGCCGATCTCGTGCGTGCGCCAGACGGTCGGCGTCGAGCCGCCGCTCACGACCTCGGGCGCGAGCCCGGCGCAGCCCAGCGCGTCGGTGGCGCTCTTGATCGCCGCGCCGAGCGCCGCGAGCGCCGCGTCCTGCGAATCGAGATCGGTGCGAATGTGGCCGGGATAGAACGCGATGCCGGCGTATTCGAGGGGTGCGCTGTCGCGAACCCTGCGCGCCAGCGCGATCGCCTCGTCCCACGCGGTGACGCCGACGCGATGCATGCCGACGTCGAGCTCGACGTACACGCGCACCGGTCGGCCCGCGGCGCGCGCCGCGCGGGCGAGATCGTCAACGGCTTTCGCCGAGTCGAGCGCGACGGTGAGCGAAAGCTCACGCGGCAGCGCCATCAGGCGCGCGAGCTTGGGGCCGATCGCCGGATACGCGAGCAGGATGTCATCGCACACGGCGCTCATCACACCCGCTTCGGCCGGCGTCGCGCAGGTGAGGCCGGTCGC
>JADGQS010000167.1 GCA_017881585.1 Gemmatimonadaceae bacterium
AGCGTTCACCTGCCGACGCGAAGCGAGAAGCAGATCACGCTGGGCAATCTCTCGGAGCAGAACTCGGGGCTTCCACGGATGCCCACGAACTTTCATCCGGCAGACGCGGCGAATCCGTACGCGGACTATTCCATGCAGCAGATGTACGACTTCGTCTCCGGCTATCAGCTCACGCGCGATCCCGGCGCGTTGTTCGAGTATTCGAATCTCGGGGTAGGCCTGCTCGGCCACGCGCTCTCGCTCTCCACCGGACAATCGTACGAGCAGATGGAACGCAAGCGCGTGTGGGAGCCGCTCAAGATGACGAACACGGCGATCACTCTCACGCCCTGGATGAGGCAGCACCTCGCACTCGGTCACGGCGACAAGGGCGAAGTGGTGTCGAACTGGGACCTGCCGACATTCGCGGGCGCCGGCGCCATCCGCTCGACCACAGTGGACATGCTCAAGTTCGCCGCGGCGAATCTGCATCCCGAGCGCGGCAAGCTTGAGGAGGCGATGGCATTCGCGCACGAGGCGCGCGCGTCGGCGGGAGGTCCGAACACGTCGATCGGCCTGAACTGGATCATTCAGCACACCGGCACGAACACGATCGTCTGGCACAACGGCGGCACCGGCGGCTACCGCACATTTCTCGGGCTCGATCCCTCGAACAAGACGGCAGTCGTCGTCATGACGAATTCCGGCGGCGCGGGCGCGGACGACATCGGCATGCATCTCCTGAATCCGGCGATTCCGCTGACGCCGAAGCCCGTGCCGCCCAAGCAGCGCACGACGATCGAGCTCCCGGCCGACGTGCTGGCGCGCTACGTGGGCGTGTACCAGCTCGCTCCGCAGTTCGTTCTCACCATCACCCTGACTGACGGCGCGCTCTACGCACAAGCGACCGGTCAGGGGACGAATCGCTTGTGGCCCGAGACGGAATTAGATTTCTTCCTGAAGGGGGTCGACGCGCAGGTCACGTTCGTCCGCGACGCGCAGGGTGTGGTGACGCAGCTCGTCCTGCACCAGAACGGACAGAACCTGCCGGCGAAGAAAACGGCGGCACCTTAGGCAGCTCGTTCCATCACTTTTTCCCCGGGTCCACGATGCCCAATCTCGGATACTTCCACCCTCAGATCGTCCACTTCGTGATCGCCGGCGCGGGACTCGGCATCTTCTTCCGCTGGCTCTCGCTCACGGGCAAACTCACCTGGACCAACGGCGCCGCGACGGCGCTCATCCTGCTCGGAACCGTGGCCGCGTGGCTCGCGGTGACGTCGGGCGCCGACGCGCACGGCGCGGCAGAGCGGATTCCCGGAGTCGCCAGGGCCGTCCAGCTCCATGAAGACGCGGGACAAGATACGCGCAACGTGCTGCTCCTCATTGCGGCGCTCGAACTCGCGGCGCTCGTCCCCGCGCTCGGCAAATGGAAGAAGATGATCCTCATCGGTTCGGCGATCGTCGGCGTGGGCGGCGCGTACGAGATCTACGACGTCGGCCGGCTCGGCGGTGAACTCGTGTACGCATACGCCGGCGGCGTGGGCATTCGCTCAGGCGATTCGACCGACGTGAATCGCCTGCTGCTCGCGGCGATGTACGACCGAGCGCAGCTCGACCGCACGCAGAAGAACGCCGACGGAGCCGCACAGGCGTTCGCGGAGCTCGCCGCGAAGTTCCCCAACGACGCGACCGTCCAGCTGCTCCAGGTGGAATCGCTGATGCAGGACAAGCAGGACTTCACCGGTGCACTGGCCAGCCTGGCGCGCATTCCCACGCCGCCCGACAGCGCCCGTATGTACACGCGCTACGAGATGGATCGCGCGGACGCGCTGGTCGGCGCCGGGCAGAAGGACGCGGCCCGCACGATCCTGAAGGCGCTCGCGGCGAGGTTCCCCACGGCCAAGCGTATCCAGGACAAGCTCGACAAGATCAAATAGACGGCATCGATCCCGCAGCACTGCTGACTGCGCGTCGTCCGCTCCGCGCAACTTGACAGGATAGCCTGCCGTCCCTATACATAGACGTGACAAGTAAACGGAGTCTATGCATGGAAGTCGGCCGCTCGGAACTGATCTCGGGAACGCTGGACCTGCTCATCCTCAAGACGCTCTCCATGGGCGTGCTCCACGGCTACGGCATCGCGCAGCACATCCAGAAGCTGTCGAGCGATGCCCTGCGCGTGGAGGAGGGCTCGCTCTACCCCGCGCTGCAGCGCATGCAGGCCAAGGGGTTCGTCTCCTCGGAGTGGAAGCGCTCGCCCACCGGGCGCCAGGCCCGCTATTACAAGCTCACGGCGGTCGGCCGCCGCCAGCTCGGTCTCCAGGAATCGAGCTTCCTCGACTCCGTCGCCGCCATCAAGCGGGTCCTGCGGCAGTCCGAATCATGACGCTCGCCGAGATCTGGCGCCGGCTGCGCTTCTGGAACCGGCGCGACGCACTGGACCGCGAGCTTTCCGCGGAGCTCGACGAGCATCTCGAACTCCTCGTCCGCGACGCCGAGCGGCTCGGCCTCTCGCACGACGACGCAATCGCCGCCGCACGGCGCCAGCTTGGCAACACCACCCGCATTCGCGAGGAAAGCCGCGACAGCTGGGGCTTCCGCACGATCGAGTCCGTGCTGCAGGACTTCCGCCACGCGTTGCGCGCACTGCGTCGCGCACCTGGTTTCACCATCGCCGTCGTCATCACGCTCGGGCTGGGCATGGGCGCCACCACGGCGATCTTCAGCATCGTGAACGGCGTGCTCCTCCGCCCGCTTCCGTTTCCCCATGAAGACCGCCTCATCACGCTCTGCGAGCAGTACCCCGGAGCGCCCAACGACTGGTGCAGCGTTTCGCCGCCGAATGTCGAGGACATCGCCGCGCGGTCGCGCTCGATAGAAGCGATCGGCGTCGGGCGCGGATGGTCCGCCCACCTCACCACGCCGGCGGGCGCGCAGCCCGTGGCGAGCGGCATCGCCTCGCCCGGACTCTTCGACGCGCTCGGCGTCGGCGTCGTGCGCGGGCGGCTCATCACCAAGGCTGATCTCCTCGGCCGCGAGAGCGACGTCGCCCTCCTCACCTGGGAAATGTGGCAGGCGAAGTTCAGCGGCGACACCGGCATCGTGGGGCGCATCATCTCGCTCGACAACCACCCGGTGCGCATCGTGGGAATTCTCGAGCCGGGGTTCCACGTTCCGCGGTTCGAGCACATCGAGCTCTGGCGCCCGCTGCACGTAGACCCACGTGACGAACAGAACCGCGACTGGCGCGGCTTCGTGGCCTATGGCCGCCTGAAGCCCGGCGTGTCGCTGGCGCAGGCGCGCGCGGACCTGGCCACCATCGCCGGATCGCTCCGTCGCGAGCACTTCGCCACCACGCGCGGCTGGGACCTCTCCGTGCTGTCGCTCCGTGACCTCGTGGTGGGCAATGTTCGTCCGCTGCTCGTGTTCTTCCTCGCCGCCGTCGCGGTCGTGCTGCTCATCGCCTGCGCGAACGTGAGCAACCTGCTGCTCGCCCGTGGAGCAACGCGCGGCCGGGAGATGGCGGCCCGGTCCGCGCTCGGCGCCAGTCGCGGCCGCATCGTGCGTTCGCTCCTCGTGGAGAGCCTCGTGCTCGCCGGCGCCGGCGCGGCGGTTGGCATCGCGATCGCGTTCGGCGCCGTGAGAGCCTTTCGTGCGCTCGCGCCCGCCGGCACTCCGCGCGTCGAAAATGTCGCGGTCGACGCGCGCGTGCTCGCGTTCGCCGCGGCGCTCGCCGTGCTCACCGCGCTGATCGTGGGCCTCGTGCCCGCCCTGCGCGCGGCGCGCGTGGATCTCGCACAGGCACTTCGCGAAGGCGGGCGATCCGGCCCGGCGCGCCGCAGCCGGCTGGGCTCGGTACTCGTCTCCGCCGAGTTGGCCATGGCCGTGCTGCTCCTGGCCGGCGCGGTCACCTTCATGAAAAGCTTCGCCGCATTCACGGCGTGGAAACCGGGATTCGAGAGGGAGCATCTCGCATTGTTCTCCCTCTCTCCACCCACCGCGAGCTACGGCTCGCCGGCGAAACTCGCCGCGCTGTGGGACCGGGTGGAGAGCCAGCTCGGCGCCATTCCCGGCGTCGCGGCCGTCGGCACCGCGTCGGCCGGCCCACTCTTCGGCGGGCGCGAGACGTGGGAAATGGAGCTGCAGGGACGATCGCCCGAGGATAAGGCCTCGGTGCGTTGGTTCGACGTGAGCCCGGGCTTCTTCCACGCACTCGGCGTCGCGCTCCTCAAGGGACGCGCGCTCGATGCGCACGACGTGGATGGCTCCCCGCTCGTGTGCCTCGTGAACCAGACGCTCGTGCGCCGCTACTGGCCGGGACTCGACCCCATCGGCAGGACCATCGTCTTTCCGATGGGCAAGGAGCGCGCGACCTACACCGTGGTCGGCGTCGTCGCGGACGTTCCGTCGCTCTCGCCCGGAGTGGCGGTGGAACCGGAGATGTACTGGTCGAACCGGCAGAACCCGCGCCCCTACACGTGGGTCGTCGTGCGCACGACGGCCGCGCCGGCCTCGCTCGCGACGGAGATTCGCGCCCGCGTGAAAGAAGTGGACGGCGACATCGGCATCAGCACCGTGCGCACGATGCCCGAGCTGCTCGCCCGCGAGCTGAACACGCCACGGTTCGAAATGATCCTGCTGCAGAGCTTCGGCCTGGTCGCACTCGCGCTCGCCGCCGTCGGCACGTATGGGTTGCTCGCGTATCTCGTCACGCTGCGGCGGCGCGAGATCGGTATCCGCCTGGCCATCGGGGCGCAGCGTGTCCAGATCGTTTCCGGCGTCCTCGCGCGCGGGCTCGGCCTCGCGGGAACAGGAATCGCGACGGGGCTGGTGGCGTTCCTCGTGCTCGGGCGCTGGGTCGCGGCGCTCGCGCCGGGCGTGTCCATGCACGACCCACGCACGCTTTCGGCCACCGCACTGGTGCTGATCGTGGTCGCGACGGTCGCCTGCGCCGTGCCGGCGCTACGGGCGGGCCAGGTTGACCCGGCACTCGCCTTGGGCGCCGACTGAGCACTGGTTGGACCGAGTGCAAGCCGGCGGCGCATGCGCCATCTTCCATCACATGCGCCGCCTCCGCACCGCACCGAAAATCCTGCTCCCCGCCGTCATCATCGGC
>JADGQS010000054.1 GCA_017881585.1 Gemmatimonadaceae bacterium
CCGGCGGCGCCGCCGATCGCGAACGGAGTCGCGGCCGCGTTCGTCGCCGTGCTGTTCACGATCGGCGGATGGCAGCAGACCAACATGGTGGCCGGCGAGATTCGCGATCCAGGGCGCACGCTGCCGAAGGCCCTCGGGCTGGGAATCGCGATCGTGATCGCCGTGTATCTCGGCGCGAACGTCGTGTATTTGAAGACGCTCGGCCGCGACGGGCTCGCGGCCAGCACCGCGGTGGCCGCCGACACGGCCGGCCGACTCATCGGTCCGGCGGGTGCGACGGCCATCACCGTAGCGGCGATGCTCTCGATCTTCGGGTTCGTGAACGTCGCGCTCCTCACCAACGCCCGCGTGCTCTATGCGCTGGGGCAGGACGGCACGTTCCTGCCCGGCGCGGGAAAGGTGCATCCGCGATTCGGCTCGCCCCACGTCGCGCTGGTGATGCTCGGCGGATGGTCGCTCGTTCTTCTCGTCGCGACGCGCGGCAAGATCGGGACGCTGCTCAGCGGCGTCGTGTTCGCGGACTGGATTTTCTTCGGACTGGGCGCGGCGAGCGTATTCGTGCTGCGCCGCACACGTCCGGATCTGCATCGGCCCTACCGCGTACTCGGCTATCCGTGGCTGCCGGCGTTCTTCGTGCTCTCGGCCGCCGTCGGGATCGTCAGCGCATATGTGTCGGCGCTGCGGATGTCCCTGATCGGCACCGCAATGCTCGTGGCCGGCGTCGTGCTCTACAAATGGCGATCGACAGCCATCGCGACGAATAACAGCGCCAGGTAGAGGAGCGAGTACTTGAACACCCACCACGACGGCTTCTCCCATCCGCCGTCGCGCGCGGCGCGCACTTTCCAGACGCCCACGATGAACAGGGCGCCGAGCGCAAGCGCCGAGCCGAGGTAGACCAGGCCGAACACGCCGAAGCACACCGGAAGCACGGTCAGCGCGACGAGCAGGAAGCTGTAGTACACCATCTGGTCGATCGTTTCGCGGACGCCCCAGACCAGCGGCGCCATCGGCACGCCGGCGTTGTCGTAGTCGCGCTGTTTGTTGAGCGCGAGCGCCCAGAAGTGCGGCGGCGTCCAGTAGAACACGATCAGGAACAGGAAGATCGACGCGAGGTCGATCCGCCCCGTGACCGCTGCCCATCCGACGAGGGGCGGGAAGGCGCCGGCGGCGCCGCCGATCACGATGTTCTGCGGCGAGCTGCGCTTGAGCCAGCGCGTGTAGATGAACACGTAGAAGTAGAATCCCGAAAGCGCGAGCGCGGCGGTGAGCACGTTCACGAAATTCGCGAGCAGGTATGTGGCCGCCGTCGCGATCAGGATGCCGAACGCCATCACCGCGCGCTTCGTCATGCGGCCGCTCGGAATCGGGCGGAGGCGCGTGCGCGCCATGACGTCGTCGATGTCGCTGTCGAGGTACATGTTCACGGCATTCGCCCCGCCGGCCATCAGGTAGCCGCCGATCGTCACCCACAGCACGGCGGACCACGTGGGCGTTCCGGCGACGAACATCGGCGCGATCGTGGTCACGAGCAGCAGCGAGATGATGCGCGGCTTCGTGAGCGAAACCAGGTCCGACGCGAAGCTCTGCTCCCCGTGCGCCACGGTGGCGGCGTCGGCCGTCACGCGCTTACCCCGGCGGCCGGCGTCTTCGCGTCGAACGTGAAGGTGCCGGAGTGCATGGCGTACCACGTCCACACGAGCAGGCCCGCCAGGCAGATTGCCGGCACGATCGCGAATGCCCACTCGAGCGCCGACCCCGATCCCGGCGGTCCGATCTTCATGCCGCGGCGGGTGGAGCGCAAAATGAGCGCTTGCGCGACCACGATGACCGCGGCGGCGGTCCAGAAGAGGAATTCGGCGATGGGGGTGGGCATTGCTCCACGAAAGTTCGCGGGTTGGAGGACGGCGGGGAAGGGTGTTCGACTTCGAGTGTTGGATCAGCGACGAGCGACGGGTGAGTGCTTCCAAAAAGCGACGAAGCCCTCACCCGTTGCTCATCGCCGTTCGACACATCGCCCTCTCGCGAATCAGCGGCGCCGGGGATAAGGTTGCCGAATGTCCAATCCCGCCGTCCCGCCCGCTCCGCGCAAAAACGAACTCCAGCGCAAACTCGGAGTCTGGAGCGCCACCGCGGTCGTGATCGGATCGACGATCGGGTCCGGCATCTTCCGCTCGCCCGCTGGAATAGCCGACAAGCTCCCCGGCCCGCTTCCGATGATGGCGGTGTGGATCGCCGGCGGCATCTTCGCGATGTGCGGCGCGCTGACGATGGCCGAGGTGGCGAGCGCGCTGCCGCGGACGGGCGGACTGTACGTGTTCTGCCGCGATGCGTGGGGCGATCTCGCAGGATTCCTGTTCGGCTGGGGCCAGATTTCCATGATCCGCGCGGCGTCGCTCGGCGGAATCGCGATCACGTTCTCGGAATACTTCTTCCGGGTGCTCGGCATCAATCCGCTCGCGCCGGAAAACGCGTCGACCGTGCATTGGACCGCGGCCGGGGCGATCGCACTCACGGGCGCGTTCAATTATGTGGGTGTGCGATTCGCGGCGAACGTCAACAATTTCACGGTCATCGCGAAGTATGGCGGGCTGCTGTTCATCATCATCGTTGCTTTGGCACTGGGCCTTCCACACTACGGCTTGTCGCATTTCTCGCCGGCGATTCCGCCGGGGAGCATCACGCTTCCCGCGTTCGGGCTCGCGCTCGTGTCCACGCTCTGGGCGTTCGACGGCTGGGCGGATCTCGCGTACAACGCTGGGGAGGTGAAGGATCCCGGCCGCAATCTACCGCGCGCACTGATCGGCGGAACGCTCGCGGTTCTGGGCATCTATCTCGCGGCAAATCTGGCGTACATGGCGGTGCTGCCGATCGAAGAGATCCGCACGTCAAAGCTCGTCGCGGCGGATGTGGCGCAGCGCGTGATCGGAGCGGGAGGCGTGACATTCGTCGCGATCACCGTGATGATCTCGACGTTCGGCACGCTGAACACCGTGCTGTTCACGAGTCCGCGCGTGTTCTTCGCGATGGCGGACGACGGATTGTTCTTTCGCCCGGTCGCGAAAGTGCATCCCAAATTCGGGACGCCGTATGTGGCCATCACGGTCGTGGCGGCGCTCGGGATGGTGTTCGTCCTGCTGCTGCCGTTCGAGAAGCTCGCCGACACGTTCGTGACCGCTTTTTTGCCGTTTTACATGCTCGCGGTGGCGTCGGTGTTCAAGCTGCGCGGCACGCCGGGATACAATCCGACCTTTCGCGTGCCGCTGTATCCCATAGTGCCGCTGTTGTTTATCGTGTCCGTCCTCTACCTCCTTGGCAACGCCATCGTGCAGGAGTCGAGCCGCATGAGCACGCTGGCGGTGCTCGGCGTGCTCGTCGCCGGAATTCCGGTCTACTATTTGACCGTCGGCAGGCGCGGCAACCGGCTGGAGTAGCCGTTGCGCGCCAAAAAGCTGTGGGGAGACGCCGTACACCTTCTCGGTTGTCAAGAAGCGTGACGAGTCGGTTACGAAGATCATCGTTGACCGCGTGGCGCAACGGGCTGTAAGTTTGCCGCACTGACTGCGGCCCACCCCTCATCAGGAACGAGCAACATGAAGAGATTTGGTTTGAAGGCGGTCGCCACTGCGTTCGTCGCGTTCATTGCGTTCGCGTCAACGGCAGGGGCGCAGGTCACGACGGGCAACATCTCCGGCCGCGTGACGGACGAATCGGGCAAGCCGATCGAAGGCGCCCAGGTGCAGGTCAAGAATGCACAGACGAACCTTGTGCGCGCCCGACTCACGAATGCCGACGGCCGTTATGTGATTCTCGGCCTCGAGGTTGGATCGGGATACTCGGTCACCGTTCGTCGCATCGGCCTCGAAGCCCAGACCCGCAACGAGCAGTCCGTCGCGCTGGGCACCACCACGCGCGCTGACTTCTCCCTCAAGCAGGCCGCGACGACCCTGCAAGGCGTCAGGATCATCGCGACGACGGACCCGGTCATCGCTCCGTCGAAGACCGGTGTCGGCGTCACGGTGTCGGACTCGCTCCTCCATCGTATGCCGACGCTGAACCGCAACTTCACCGACATGGTGGCGCTGACGCCGCAGGTCTCGCTGAACGGTGCTGGTCTTTCTGGCGGCGGCGTGAACAACCGCTACAACACCATCCAGATCGACGGCGCGAGCGAGACCGACCTGTTCGGCCTCGGATCGACCGGCCAGCCCGGCGGACAGGCGGGCGGCAAGTCGATCGGCATCGAGTCGGTCAAGCAGTACCAGGTGCTGCTCTCCCCGTACGACGTTCGCGAGGGCAACTTCGCCGGCGCGCTGATCAACGCCGTGACGAAGAGCGGGACGAACGAGTTTCACGGCTCGATCTACGACGCGTTCCGCAGCCAGTCGCTGACGCGCTCCCAGCCGTACCTCTCGGATTATCACCAGACGCAGTACGGCTTCACGCTCGGCGGCCCGATCGTGAAAGACAAGATCTTCTTCTTCGTCAATCCCGAGTATCAGCTCCAGAATGCACCCTCCAGCGGCTGCTACATCGGCCTGACGGGATGCAACCTGCAGCAGGCCGACCTCACGCGTTTCGAGACGCTTGCGACGGGCTACGGAGTGCCGACCGGCAGCGCCGGCCCGATATTCACGAAGAACCCGCTCACGAACATCTTCGCGCGCCTCGACTTCCAGGACCTGCCGTTCAACAGCACGCTGATGGTGCGGTACAACTACGGCGGCGCCACGCAGGACGTATTCAGTCGCGGCAGCACGGGCTCGACGCCGAGCTTCCCGCTGTCGTCGAACGAGTACCAGTTCATTTCGGTCAAGCGCGCACTGGTCGCGCAGCTTCGCTCCAACTTCAAGAACGGCGCGTACAACGAACTATTCCTCGGCTACACGACGATTCGTGACGTGCGCGCTCCGGTCGCCATCGCGCCGCAACTCAACGTGACGGTGCCTGGCGCGACCCTGGTGACGGGCTCCGAGCGGTCGTCGCAGGCGAACTCGCTGGCGCAGAACTACACCGAACTGACGGACAACTTCACATTCCCGCTCGGCAACGCGCACCGCGTGACGATCGGTTCGCAGAACTTCCTGAACTACCAGTGGTCGAACGTGTTCGGCCAGAACATCTACGGCAACTGGACGTTCGCGAACCTCGATTCGCTCGCGTCGGGCCAGCCGTCGTCGTACAACGTCGGCGTCGGAGCGAACGGGACGAGCGGCGCCGTGTCGCCGTCGGCGCAGCAAGTCTCGGCATACGTGCAGGACGAATGGAACGCTACGAACCGGCTGACGGTGACGTACGGTCTGCGTGTCGACATCCCGAGCTTCGGCACGAAGCCGCCGCTGAACCAGGAAGTCCTCACGGATTTCGGCAAGAACACTTCCAGTATCCCGTCCGGCCAGTCGCTGCTCTCGTACCGCGTCGGTTTCAACTGGGACGTCACGGGCGATCAGCGGAACCAGCTGCGCGGCGGCGCCGGCATCTTCACCGGCCGTCCGGCATTCGTCTGGATGTCGAACATGTTCGGTAACACGGGCGGACTCTCCGGCTTCGCGCAGCTCACCTGCCTCGGCAGCTATGCTCCGAAGTTCAACTCCACCTCGGCGGCGCATCCGCCGACCGTGTGCGGCAACGGCGTCACCGCGACCGCGGGCTCTGAAATCGACCTGATGCAGAGCAACGTGAAGTTTCCGCAGACCCAGCGCGAATCGATCGGCTTCGATCGCGATCTCGGCAACGGCTGGGTCGGAACCGTGGAAGGACTGCTCACGCAGAACCTGAACGACTTCTTCTATCAGAACATCGCGCTTGCCGGTCCCCAGGGTACCGACCCGAACGGGCGTGTGATGTACGGCTCCCTCGTCAACACCCCCATCCTCAAGATCTTGGCGCGCAACCGCGTCCTCGAGGCCGTGAACACGAACAAGAACTGGGGCTACAACTGGACCGTCGGCGTGCAGCGCAAGTTCCGCGACAACTTCGAGTTCGAAGCGTGGTACACGCGCAGCGAAGAGAAGACGTCGATGGACCCGACATCCAGCACGCAGGCCTCGCAGACGCAGTTCGGTCGCGCGTGGGCCGGCAACCTGCAAGACCAGACGCTCGGCACGTCGCTCTTCCAGCAGGATCACCGCATCATCATGAGCGGCACGTATCGATTCCAGCCGACGCTGACGGACATCTCGCTGATCTACTCAGGTCGCTCTGGCAACCACTACGATTACGTGTACGGCGGCGGCTCCGGCGACCTGAATGGCGACGGCTTCACCGGCAACGATCTGGTCTACGTTCCAAAGAGCACGACGGACTCGAACCAGGTCTTCCTCGTTCCGCTCGGCACGACGACCACCGCGACGGAAGCGGCGGCTCTGCAGAAGTTCATCGCCGGCAATAAGTGCCTTAGTTCGCAGGCCGGGACGATCATGCAGCGCAACTCGTGCGTCGCTCCGTGGATTCACGAAATCGACGTGTCGCTTCGCCAGAGCCTCGCGGGCCTCGGGATCGGGTCGGCCTTGAACACGCATCGGCTCGACAACGTCACCGTGCAGTTGGACGTGTTCAACCTGGCCAACCTGATCAACTCCGGCTGGGGCTTGCAGCAATACACTGGCGCCATCCAGTCGGTCAACCTGCTCACCTACGTCACGACGGAGAACCGGAACGGCAAGTCGCTAATCGGCCCCACCGGCGTCGCGGCGCGGCCGGAGTTCACGTTCGATCCGAACACGATCTACACGACGGCGAATAATATCAGCTCGAACTACAGGATGCAGGTGTCGCTGAGGTATTCGTTCTAGGGGCAGATGCTGGATGGCAGATGCTAGATGCTAGATGGTAGATGGTAGATGGTAGATGCTGGATTTAAGTCGAGTGCCCGGGCTGCGATTCACGCGGTCCGGGCACTCGACTTTCACTTGCCATCGAGCACCTAGCATCCAGCATCCAGCATCCCAAAATGGATGCGAGTGGGAATGCGATGATGATACTCGGCGACTACCCGGCGGTTAGTGTGGGGATCTTGGGCCATCCACAGTGTTTCCCTACCGTCGCCTCTCTGTGTGGCAGCGCGCGCATTCCCTCGCCGTGACCACTTATCGTGCCGGAGTGCTCAGTGAGTCCGAGCGATACCGATCGCTCGTCAATCAACTGCGCCGGAGCGCGGTTTCGATAGCGGCCAACATCGCGGAAGGCGCGGGAACTGACTCGCAGCCGATGTTTGCCCGGTACCTCGGAATCGCGCTCGCCTCCGCGTACGAGCTCGAGGGCCATCTTCTCCTCGCCCGCGATATCGAATGCCTCACAGCCGAGCACGGCGACACCCTCCTGCCGGAGGTCGAATCGCTCATCAAAATGTTGACGGCGCTTCTTCGCACCGTGCGAAGGAGGGGCAGACGTTAGATGTTGGGATCCAGCACCTAGCATCCAGCATCTAGCACCCAGCATCCAGCACCCAGCATCCAGCACCCAGCATCTATAAATCAGAATATCGAAAGCTTGATGTACTTCCGCGGATTCTTCTTGAAGTCCGCCGTCAGCGAATCCAGCCGCGTCACCAGCGACCTCACGTCGTTGTAGAGCGCAGGATCGTTCATCAGTTTCCCCAGCGACCCGGGACCGCTGCTCACCCGGTCCAGCGTCGAGCTCAGCTTCGCCGACGTCTCCTTCAGGTCCGCCGTGAGCGAGCTCAGGCTCGCGGCGGCGCTCCGGAACGAGCGCAGCGTGGAGTCGACCGCCGTCGAGTCCACCGCCGACACCGCTCTCCGCAATGCCACCTGCGTCTTCGTGAGCTCGATGTTCTGTTGTTCGGCGAGCCTCGAAATGTCCGCCATGAATGCGTCGGCGGTCTTCACGGCGTGGCGCAGATCGGCGAGCCCGTTCGTCTCCACGAGTTCTTTCTTCAGCGATATCGTGATCACCGAGATGTTCGCCGCGATCGTATCGACGCGGGCGAGCACGTCGCCGATCGACGGCGTCGCGTGCCCCGAGAGGAGCGTGTCGCCGGGCGAGTACGTCTGGGGGTTCGGCTTGTCGGGGTGCAGCGCCACGAGCTGGTCGCCGAAAAATCCGTTCGGCTCGATCGTCGCCGTCGTGCCGCGCGGGATGCGGTACTGCTTCCGCACGCGCAGCTGCACGATCAACAGTCCGTCCGGGCGGATCTCCACCCCGTTCACGAATCCGACGTTCACCCCGGAGAGCAGCACGGGCTGCCCCTCCTTGAGCCCAGCGCCCCAGGTGAACTTCGCGAACAGTTTGTAGCCCGGCTGCAGCCCCCCGCGCGCGAGGTAGAGCGACCCGATGACCGCGAGGATCAGCGCGGCCGTCGCCGTGATTCCCACGAGGACTTCGTTGCTTCGCTTCATCCTTGCAAGTAGGGTGCGAGAAGTAGGGCCGTGAGCGCGTCGAGCACGAGAATCCAGATCGACGAAATGACCACCGCCTTTGCCGTGGCCTTGCCCACGCCTTCGGCGCCGGCACTGGTGTGGTACCCCTCGTACGTGCAGAGGTACGCAATGGCCGCCCCGAATAATGTGGCCTTGATGAGGCTGTACGTCACCTGGAAGTTGTCGAAGCCGAGCTTGACGCCCTCCATGAACTGGGACATCTGCACGTCGGCCACCAGCACCGCCGCCATCATCCCCGCGAGCACACCGAACACGTCCGCGAACACGACGAGAATCGGGAGCATGACGATCGACGCGATGATGCGCGGCACCACGAGATACGCCACCGGGTCGTACGCCAGCGTCTCGAGCGCGTCGATCTGCTCTGTCACGCGCATCGTTCCGATTTCAGCGGTCATCTTTGCACCGACTCGCCCGGCCAGGACCAAGCCCGTGAGCAGCGGTCCCGTCTCGAGGATCACGATCTGCCTCACCGAGAGGCCGACGATCGAAAGCTGGATCCCCTGGAACATCTGGTAGCGTATCTGTATCGAGATGACGCCGCCGATGAACGCGGCCACCATGATCGCGAGCGGCACGGAGTCCACGCCGATGGCACGCATCTGCGGGATGACGAGGGGCAGGTACGTCTGCGGCTCGCGCAGGGCACGGCGGATGTCGCGGAGAAAAAGGACGCGCTGTCCCACGCCCCTGAACGTGCCGATCGTCGCCCGCGACATCCGCCGGAAGAACCGGATGGTGCCGCGCGCAACGATCGGAAAAGTCTCGGTGGGCTGGTAGGAGATCTCGTCGGTCAATTCGCGTGCCGGGTGCGCAGGTTCAGGGTGTTGCCGGGTGTTTCTCTTCGGGCCTACGTGCGGACGCGCGCCAGCAGGGCGGCGCCCACCGCGAGGAACAGTATCCCCGGCAACCATGCCGCCAGCTCCGGGTTCACGAGTCCCTTGCTGCCGACGGCCTGCGTAAGCTGCACGAGCATCAGGAATATAACGGTCGTCCCGAGGCTCACGCCCACGCCGTACGCCGCGCCCCCGCGCTGGCTGCTCGTCGCGAGCGGCGCGCCGAACAGCATGATGATCATGCACGTCGCCGGAATCGCGATCTTCAGCATGCGCTCCACGCGCAACTGGTTCACGTCCGTTCCCGAGAGTTCCATGGACTCGATGTACTTGCCCAGGTCCACGAAGCCCATTTCCTCGGGCGCCTTCTGGTTCGCCAGCAGGTTCTTCGGGGGTTCGGTGAGATGCCGGTCGCGCAACGAATCGAAACTCACCGTGAAGTTCGACGAGTCGCCCGTGAGCACGTGCACCACGCCGTTCTTCAGCATCCACCCCTTCCGCTGCGACCATTTGCCGTTGCGCGCGAAGATCACGTAACCCGGATAGCCGGGCCAGTAGCCCTTGCGATCGATCTCCACCCGGTCGAGGGAACCCGTGCTCGCGTCGGCGGACGCGATTTTGTACACGCGTCCGTCCTCGGTCGCGAACGTGAAGTTCGAGCGCGTGACTCCCTCGCCCGACCGCTTCTCCTGCAGCAGCACGTCGCGCCGCGAGTTCGCCACCGGCATCGCCGCGCCGAGCAGCAGCCCGAGCACCGTCGCGATCGCCGCGCCCCAGAAGATGGGCGCGATGAAGCGGTAAAAGCTGATCCCGGTGGCCTTCGCCGCGCTGATCTCCGAGTGACGCGTGAAGCCGCCGATCGAGAATACCGTCGCGAACAACACCGCCGCCGGCAGCACCTGGAACATCGTCTCGGGCACGCCGTACACGTACGCTTTCGCGATGTCCATCGCCGGCAGATTCCTGAGCATGTACTTCTGCAGGCTCTCCGTGACGTCGATGACGATCACGAGGATCGGAAAACCGATCGCGGTCGCCGTGAGGATCTTGAGGAACTCGCTCAGCACGTACCAGTCGAGCGGTCGCAGCAGGCGGGCTCTCATGCCTTTCTCCCGCGCCGCGCGAACCACTCCCGCACCCGCACGAAGAACTCGGACGTCTCGCTACCGCGCGACGTCGCGCCCTCGCGGCCGAGCCGCGAGGTCAGCGCGAGCCCGATGGCGAGCAGGAGAAAATTCGCCGACCACATCGCCCAGAACGGCCGGATCAGGTTGCCGCGCGCGAGCGTCTCGCCGACGGTGAGCCCGGTGTAATAGAGCCCGAACACGCCGAGGCTGACCCCGATCGTCAGACCGACGCCGCCGCGGGGAAAGCGCAGCGCGACCGGCGCGCCGAGCAGCACGAAGATCACGCACGCGGCCGCGATCGCGAATTTCTTTTCGATCTCGACCTGGTCGCCGTCGATCGTGTTCTGTGAGAGGCCGATCTGCATCTTCAGCTGCGCGGCCTGGGCGGCCCGCATGTCGGGGTTCGTCGTCGGCGCTTCCGGGAGCGGCGTGAGCACACGGCCTTGTTGCGGTGGCTGCTGGGGTGGTTGCTGCGGTGGTTGCTGGTCCCGCACCTCCATCGCGCTCGCCGTCCGCACCACCGACATGCCGGAGAGGCGGTGGCAGTACAGGCCGCCAAGCCCGCTCGAAACGCCGCTCGCCCGCACCGTCTTCGCGACGTTGCTGTCGATCGCCTTCAGGACGCGGTAGACGCTGTCACGCGCGCGGACGAGGCGCGTGACGCGTCGCTGCAGTTCGCACACCGTCATCTCGCGGTCGCTCTTCTCCCCGCCGCCGACGGTGTCGATCTCGAGCGTGTTGCCGACGTTGCGCACCTTCACGAAATCCGTGTTGAAGAACACCCGCTGCAGGCGCGTCGGGTCCTCCGGTTTCAGCACCGTCCACGACCCATGAAACAGCGTGAGGAGCAGGTCCCGCTGGTTGGGCAACATCTCGAGCAGCCCGCTGTCGGCGCGAATCGTCGTGCGCGTCTGCGGGTCGCTCATGTCGAAGATCGCGACGTCCCGCATCCGGTTGTTGGAGAACAGTCGCGCGGTTCGCAAGAATATCCGGCTGGGGGATATCTCGTTGATGACCTGTTCCTTCAGCGCGAACGTCGGCTTCTTGCGCGCGATGTCGTTCGTGAGCGTCGTGAGCCGGTGGTTCGCGGCCGGGAGCACCTGGTCGTTGAACCAGACCATCGTGATCGTCAGGACGCTCGCGGCGATGATCACGGGCACCATCAGCCGCTGCAGTGCGATCCCGCTCGCCTTGAACGCCGTGATCTCGTTCTCCGACGCCATCCGGCTGAAGGCGTGCAGCGTGGAGACGAGCACGGCCATTGGCAGCGTCATGGCCACCGTGAAGGGCACCGAGAGCAGCATGAACTCGGCGATCACGTGCCACGGAAGACCCTTGCCCACCAGCTGGCCGAACTGCTTCGCGATGTAGTTCAGCAACAGCAGCGACGTCAGCGCGGAAAGCGCGAACATCAGCGGCGCGAAGTGCTCCTTGAGTATGTACTTCGTGAGGATCTTCACCGGTTTTTCTTACGCTCGGCCCGGGGCACGCGTCCGGATTGTCCTTGTCGGAGGAAATCCGCGCGCCACATAGGGTTGTAGGGTCTTGGGTCGCTCGTATATTCCACCCGGCGACCGCTCGAAGGCAAGGTCGATAATACCCCCGTTTTCGAGTTTGGGTGCGCCCACTGCGACTTCCCTGGCTCCCATTCGCTCTCCGCGTCGTGATCGCCGCCGCTCCCGCGCTCGCCGCGGCGCAGGTCGGTGCCGACACGTCGCGAGCCAAACCCGACTCCCTGAAGACTCGCGCGGACTCCGCCAAGTCACGGTCCGACACGGGCCGGGTCACCGACCTCTTCGGCCAGAAGACCGACCTCGGGTTCCAGTTCAACGGCCGGTTCGAGTCCAAGCTCGAGAAGACCCAGAACGAGCGCTGCGTCTCGAGCCAGTTCTTCAGCGTCGCCGCGCAGTGCAACGCGTCGTTCCAGCCGGTGTTCGATTTTCAGTTCGGCGTGAAGACCGGCGGCACCTTCGCCGACCGCGTGCACGTCAACGTGGACTACAATTCCACGCGCGAGTTCGACGCGTCGAACAACATCTCGCTGTACTACGAAGGGAAGAAGGGTGACTGGCTCCAGCGCGTGGACGTGGGCAACGTCACCTTCGCCGTGCCGGTCTCGCGCTACATCACGACGGGAATTCCGCAGGGCAACTACGGAGTGCAGGCGATCGCGCAGTTCGGCTCGCTCACACTCCGCGCGATCGCCGCGCAGCAGAAGGGAAACGTGGTCGCCAACAAGGTGTTCACCGTCGGCGGCGGGTCGCAGACGCAAGCCCAGGTCACGCGCGACATCGACGACTACCAGATCGAGGCGCGGCGGTTCTTCTTCACCGTCGATCCGCGAGCGCTCGGCGGATATCCGAACATCGATATCCTCAACAAGGTGCAGATGCGGTCGCTGGCCGCGTCGCTGCCCGATTCGATCCGTCCCGTTCACATCGTGCTCTACCGGCTGCTGATCGGCGGGCAGCCGCCGAATCCCAACGGGCCGCAGTTCCAGCTCGTCGGCGATCCGAACTCGCGCCGCGGACAGGTGTACGAGGTGCTGCGCGAGAACGTCGACTACATCGTCGATCCCTCGCAGTTGTGGGTGAAGCTCACGCAGCCGCTGAACGTGAACAACGAGCGGCTCGTGGTCGCGTACACCGTTCGCGCGGCCGGCGTCGAGGCGACCAACCCTCGCACCGGCGGCACGCCCGACATGACCTACGTCGCGTCGCGACCGCAGTACGCGAACCTCCTCTGGGATCCGCAGGTCCAGCCTGGTGACCCTTCGTCGTTCCGCGAGCTGCGCAATGTGTACCGCGTCGGCGGGTCCGACGTGCAGCGCGGCTCGGTCGGCATCACCATCGTCACCGGCACGACGTTCGACCAGGAGAAGCCGGCCGTCGGCATCGCGGCCACCTTCCTCCAGCTCTTCGGCGTCGCCCAGCCGGGGAATCCGGGATCGTTCGACACCGACAACCGGCTCTGGCCGCGGCCGGGAGATCCCGGGTTCAGCATCGCGCCGATCTCCGGCGCCGGCACTGTTTCATCGGCCACCGGCGCGACCGACCAGTTCCTCGTGTTCCCGTCGCTGCTGCCGTTCGCGCGCGCCGGGCTCGCCCAGCCGGCGGGGAATCCCGCGAACGACGCGATCTACACCACGCCCGATATCTACCTGTATTCGCCGCAGCATCCGCAGCCGGTCTTTCGCATTCACCTGAAGTACCAGTCCGACGGAAGCGGCGACGGCACCGGCATCACGCTCGGCGCGAACCAGCTGCGTCCGCTCTCGGAACGCCTCACGCTCGACGACGGCACGCTGCTCAAACGCGACGTCGACTACGCCATGGACTACGACCTCGGGCGCGTGACGTTCCTCCACCCGGACACGCTCTTCGCCCAGCCGCGCAACGTTACCGTGCGCTACGAGGAGAATCCGCTCTTCGTCACGGCGCCGACGTCGATCTTCGGACTCGCCTCGACGCTGCCGCTCAGGTTCGGCGACATCAACTTCATCGCGCTCGGGCAGTCGCAGAACACCACGTTCACGAGGCCGCCGCTTGGCTACGAGGCGCAGTCGTCGCTGATCGCGGGCATCAACGGCAACTTCACGTTCAACGCGGATCGGGTCGCGCACTGGGTCGACAAGCTCCCCGGCGCGAATCACAACGCGCCCGCGCGCCTGCGGACGATCTTCGAGGTCGCCACGAGCCGGCCGCAGATCGGCGGATCGTCGCAGGCATACCTCGAGACGTTCGAGGGAAACGGCGGCATCACGATCCCGCTGTCCGACCCGAACTGGTACCTCTCGAGCCAGCCGGCGCTCGGCAACAGGCTCGCATCGCTGATCGGCGGAGCGACCACGCTGGATCTCAACCGAGCGTCATCGATGGCGTGGCAGAACAACGGGTTGAATCCCGCCGGGCAGTCCGTGACGTTCACGCTCCAGCAGATCGACCCGCTCACCGACATCGTCGGCGCCGGCCTGCAGCAGCCGGAGCCGGTGCTCTGGATGACGCTCTATCCGCTCGGCATCGGCGGTGCATACAACGACCAGGCGAAGCGCTATCAGTGGCTCACGCCGGGCGCACCGGCGGGGCGGCGCTGGCGCTCGATTCGCCAGTCGCTCAGCACATCCGGCACCGACCTCTCGCACGCGCAGAACATCGAGATGTGGGCGCTCGTCGACACCGCGCTCGCGCGCCGGCAGCACAATCCGGTGCTCGTGATCGACGTCGGTGACATTTCGGAGAACACCGTCGCGGTCGGACCCACGAACCTCGCGGTCTCCCGCGGGAGCACGGGGCCCGATTCCACCTACAGCGGTCGCGCGATCTACGGGCGCGACACGCTCCAGTCGGAACGCGATCCGTTCTCGCGCGCGTTCGACCAGTCGAAGAACGACACCGGCCTTCCGGGCGACGTCATCCCGAATCTCGCGTTCACCTCGCCGGATTCGTCGGGCACGATCAGGAACTTCAAGATCTGTTCAAAGGGCAATACCCAACTGCGCCAGATCGGCGACACGAAGACGAACTGCACCGTGAACAACGGCCGTCTCGACGAATGGGATCTCGACGGCGACAACGTGCTCAACTTCGGCTCGGCACAGCGCGAACAGGAACGGCTGCTGCGCTACTCCGTGGACCTGAGCGACCCGAAGAGCTACGTGCGCGTGGGCGGCTGCGCGGCGTCGCCAACCGACTCGCTCGGCGTCGCCGGCGAGCGCAAGTGCTGGGTGCTCGTGCGCATCCCGTTCGGCACGCCGCTCGACACCATCAGCGGTGGGCCCAACATTCAGCGCATCCGGACGGTACGCATGACGATGATCTCCGGCGCCGCCGCCGCCGACAACGAGTTCACGCAGGTGCCGATCGCACGATTCAAGTTCACCGGCGCGAGCTGGCTGAAGCGCTCGCAGCAGTCGCTGGCGGGCGTGGCGGGCGAGCGCACCTCGATCGGCGTCGTCGCTGCATCCACGATCGGCACCGCCGACAAGGACTCCACGAGCGGCCTCGTGTACGACTCGCCGCCGGGTGTGGTCGACCAATCCGAGCAGAAGCTCAGCGGCCTCGAGAACCAGCGCATCGTCATCAACGAGCAGTCGATGCGCCTCACGACGACGGCGCTCGCGAGGTACGAGCGCGCCGAGGCGTATTACCGGTTCCCCGAGGGCGCGAAGAACTTCATGCAGTACCGCCAGTTGCGCGCGTGGGCGCGCGGCCGGGGAAACGGATGGGGCCAGAACGGCGACCTGCAGTTCTACGTGAAGATCGGCAGGGACGACAACAACTTCTATTTCTATCGCAGTCCGGTGAACTCGGGCGTCGGCCAGGCCGCATGGCTCCCGGAAGTGGTGGTGGACTTCGACCAGCTCAATGCGCTGCGCCTCAAGCTGCAGAACGCGTACCTGCAGAACAGCAAGGACACGCTCTCGTGCACGGGCGTGGACGCGGCGCTCATCGCGCAGAGCGTGCTGCCGGCCGGACAGATCTCGCGTCGCTTCGCCGCATGCGCCAACGGCTACATGGTGTATACGGTCGACCCGGGCGTCAGCGCGCCGAACCTGCGCGCCGTGCAGGAACTCGCGGTCGGCATCATCCGCGTGGACAGCTCCGGACTCGGCGCCACGCGTATCATGCCGGGTGACACGCTCGAGGTATGGGTGGACGACATCCGGCTCGCGAACAGCGTGAACACGCCGGGGTACGCGGGGCAGGTGGGCGTCGATCTCGAGACCGATCTCGGATCGTTCCACGCGAACCTCTCGCATCGCGACGCGAACTTCCGCCAGCTGGGCGAGGCGGCGTCGAACGTCGCGGATGACGACGTCGAACTCAGCACGACGGTCCGGCTCGAGCGCTTCCTCGGCCCCGGGTTCGGATACGCGCTGCCGGTGACCGTCACGCACTCGACCATCGTGAGCACGCCGGAGTACCTGTCGAACTCGGACATCCTCGCGCACGGCATCGCCGGCCTTCGCACGCCCAGGGACGAAGCCACGAGCGTCTCGCTCGGCGTTCGCAGAACCACACCGCTGCAGGACGGCTGGATCGCGCCCATCGTGAACAACCTTGCGCTGACCACATCGATCAACACCGCGACGTCACGCGACGAGTACTCGATGGCGAGTCATTCGCTGTTCACCGCCGGCCTCGGCTACGCGGTGGGAGGCGGACCGCAGTTGCAGCCGATGCCCGGCTGGTGGAGCCGCGCATTCGACGGACTCCCGGCGTGGCTGCAGACGTCCGAGTTCGCGCAGGAAATGAAGAACGCGCAGCTGCACACGGATCCCGCGATCTTCCGGCTCAGCAGCATGTACGCGAAAAGCGACGACCGTCGGTCGAGTTTCACCAAGCCGGCGGCGTCGCTCACCGACACCGCGTCCATCGTTGCATCGCTCGCGAATGTTTGGCGCAATGCCATCGCGCTGGAACTGCGTCCATTCGACGCGCTGAACGCACGCTGGGAGTTCTCGTCGCTTCTCGACTTGCGGCACTATGGCGACAGCACGCTTGCCGGCGTCGCCGCGACGAACGAAAGGAGCAGCTTTCTTGGCCTCGACGGCGGCCTCGAGCGCCAGCGGTCGATCAATACGGCGGTGAACTTCACGCCGCGGCTGAAGGGGTGGCTTCGGCCGCGATTCGATTTCTATTCCGGCTACGCGATGCTGCGCGACCCGAACACCACGCAGCTTCTGCATGCGGGCGACAGCACCGCGGCATACCGGCTTCCCGCGCGCCTCAACGCCATGCAGTCGCTGAACACGGGCGCCGCGCTCGATCTCGTGCGTGTGGCGCGCGCGTGGACCGCGGATTCCGTGTGGCTGCGCAAGCTCAACAACACGCTCCTTCCCGTCGACTTCAACTACTCGCGCACGCTGAACTCGGCGTTCGACGGCACGCCGTACGCGCCCGGACTCGGTTACCAGTTCGGGTTCATCGGGACCCGCGGCTACCTGCTCGATCACGGGTTGCTCGCGAGCACTGCGGGAAGCAACACGGCCGTGACGATCAGCGCGGGACTCAAGCTTCCGTACGGCATGACGCTCACGGCGCGCACGCAGCGCATGGCCACGCGCAATTGGATGAGTGGCACCGACACGAACCAGACCGTGATCGACGGCGAGCAGGTCACGCTGCCGGATCTCTCACTGCGCGCGACGTATCATCCGCAGGCGCTCGCGCAGTACATCTCGAGTTTCACCGCGAGCGCGCGCTTCGTGCTCACGCATCAGCGTTCGGCGGTGCCCAGTATTTCCACGCTGCTCCCCGCCGATATTCGCACGAGCCGCGTGATGAGCTATCCGCTGGGCGCGAGCATCGTGTGGAACGACGTCGGCGGCCTGACCACGGGCTTCAGCGTGGGATCCTCGTATCGCGTGGATTCGGTGCCGGGGAGCGTCACCGACTCGCACTCGCATGACATCAGCGCCGACGCGTCGCGATCGTTCAAGCTGCCCGCCGAGTGGCAGATGCGGAGCGCGCTGCGCACGCGGTTCGGATTCCAGCAGACGACGTCGGTGAGCGACGTTTCGAACGGCTTGGCCGCGGGGCTGCGCAGCCGCCTCGCCGACAACGGCCGTCAGGCGATTACGTTGAATGCGGACACCGACATCGCCGAGAACCTCACGTTCTCGCTGCAAAGCGCGCGGATCGTCACGTTCGACAATAATTTGAATCGCCGGTTCACGCAGATCGTCCTGTCGGCGGTCCTGCAGATCGCGTTCTTCGCGGGGGAGATGAGATGAATGGACTTCGGATGACCGGGCTTCTCGCGCTGGCCGCGGTGACCGCGTGTGGCGCGACGAGCGACAAGCCTGCTGCGGCGGCTCGGGCGTCGAACGAGTTCAACGCCGACTCGGCGATGAGCTACATCCGCCAGCAGCTCGCGTTCGGCCCGCGCGTGCCGGGCACGGAGCCCGCGCG
>JADGQS010000168.1 GCA_017881585.1 Gemmatimonadaceae bacterium
GTGGGCAGCGACAGCGGCTGCGATGACCGGCTCACGTGGGACGGCCGCGACGATACCGGCCGTACGGTCCCGCCCGGCGTGTACCTCGTGCGGTTCGTGGGGGATGGAGTCACCTCCACGAAAAAGCTCCTCTTCAAGGGAAAGTAGCGAGGAGCGACGGTACGAACGGCGAGGAGCGACGGTACGAACGGCGAGGAGCGACGGGTGAGGGGCGATTTGGCGAAGAGCGACGCGTGAGAAGCGAGGAGACGGTCTCCGCACTCCTCACCCGTCGCTCTTCGCCAAATCGCCCCTCACCCGTCGCTCGTACCTCTTCGCCAAATCGCCCCTCACGCGTCGCTCCTCACCGTTTTAGCGCGTCGAAACGTTTATATTTGTAAGGTTCTGCCCCCCGCCCTACCGAGGTTCGCTCCGATGCTCGTAGTGATGTCGCACCAAGCCACGCAGGAAGACGTCGATCGCGTGTGCGAAACAATTCGGGCGATGGGATACACACCCGCCCCGATGCCCGGCGCACAGCGCACGGCGGTCGGACTCGTCGGTAACGACGGGCGCGTCGACGATTCGCTGGTCATCGAACTCTCCGGCGTCGCGCGCGTGATTCACGTGTCGAATCCGTACAAGCAGGTGTCGCGCGAGTGGCGCCCCGAGAACACGATCGTCACCATCGCGCCCGGCGTGGCGTTCGGCGGCGAGGAGATCCCGGTGATCGCCGGCCCGTGCTCCGTCGAGACCGAGCAGCAGATCCTCGAATCCGCGCGCGCGGTGAAGGCCGCGGGTGCCGTCGCCCTCCGCGGCGGTGCGTTCAAGCCGCGCAGCTCGCCCTACTCGTTTCAGGGACTCGGACGCAAGGGACTCGCGCTGCTTGCGCTCGCCAAGCGCGAAACGGGCCTCGCCGTCGTCACGGAAGCGATGGACGACGAAGGGGCGCATCTCGTCGCCGAGATCGCCGACTGCATCCAGATCGGCGCGCGCAACATGCAGAACTACTCTCTGCTCAAGACGGTCGGCAAGATCGGGAAGCCGGTCCTGCTCAAGCGCGGAATGGCCGCCACGATACAGGATCTCCTGCTCAGCGCCGAGTACATACTTGCCGAAGGCAACCCGCACGTGATCCTCTGCGAGCGCGGTCTTCGCAGTTTCGACACGACGTCGCGAAACCTCTTCGACCTCACCGCGATCCCGGTCGTGCACCAGCTCTCGCACCTTCCGATCGTCGCGGATCCGAGCCATGGCACCGGACGCCGCGCCGTCGTCACGCCGATGTCGCGCGCCGCCGTCGCCGCTGGAGCGGACGGAATCATCGTCGAGGTGCATCCGCAGCCCGACCGCGCACTCTCCGACGGCGCCCAGTCGCTGAATCCGGAGCAATTCGGCGACATGATGCGCCAGCTGCGCCGCGTGGCCGAGGCCGTCGACCGGCAGATCGCCGGGGTCGTTGCAGGAGTGGCGTGAGGCTGAACATCCTGCTCCTCGTCGCATTCGCGTCGGGACTCGCAGCCCAGGACACCACCACCACGCTCGTCGATCGCGCGGCCCGCAATTATCACGGGGCGCGAACCGTGCGCGCCACGTTCGAGCAGACGCTCACGAGCCCGGCGACGGGAACCGTGCACTCCGCGCGCGGCGAATACTTCCAGGCCGGAACCACGCGATTCGCCCTCCGCTTCACCGAGCCCAACGGCGACGCGATCGTGAACGACGGCACCTCGCTCTGGCTCTACTTGCCGAGCACCGCCAAGGGCCAGGTGATCAAGATGCCGAGCCAAGCCGGCGCTGGCCTTGACGTGCTGGCGGAGCTGCTCTCGGCCCCGAAGGCCGACTACGTCACCGTGCGCATGCGCGATGAGCGGGTCGATGCGCACGCGACCACGGTGTTCGCACTGTCGCCGAAGAAGGCGGACATGCCGTTCACGCGCGCCACATTGTGGATCGGAAAGTCCGACGCGCTGATCTGGCAGCTCGAGACCGTCGAGCAGAGCGGGCTCGTGCGGCGGGTGCGCTTCACGTCGGTGCACACCGAGGTCGACCTGCCCGCCGACGCGCTCGTCTTCACGGTGCCGGCCGGCGTGAAGGTCATCGACCAGGCCGCGCTCTTCGGGAAGAAGCCTTAGAAAGCCGAGCCACCGGTGGCCGGTGTATCCAGCGCATAGCGATTTGCCGGCAACGCCTGTTGCAGGAGTTCACCGGTGTTGCGCCCGCGTCAATTGATCGAGTGCACGACGAGCCGGCGCGTAGTCCTGCTTCAGCGTGAGCGCCTGCCGCAGGAACGTGGCGGCCTCGTCGCGCTTGCCGAGTGCCTCTTTCGCCAAGGCCAGCCCAGTCAACGCTTCCGGATCACCCGGGTTCAATCGTACCGCCTGTGCGAGAAAGCGCTCCGATTCAACCGCTTCGTGCACAACAAGCAAGGCGTGCCCCGCCATAATTAGCACGCGCGGACTGTCTGCAGCCCTTGCGCCGGCAATCTGCGCTGCCTCCTTGGCTTCCCGCGCCTTGCCCGTTGCCGCGTACGCCTCGCTGAGTGCGGCAAACGACAGCCCCGACGCGGGATCCCGATTCGTGGCTTCCTCGAGTATAGGCACGGCCTCGGCGCCACGCCCCTGTGCAGTAAGTGCGAGCCCTAGAAAGGTCAGGGCGTCTGTCCGTCCTGGGTTTATCCGAAGCGCGCGGCGGAAGACCCGTATTGCGTCATCCGGACGCGCCAGCGCAAGGTATGCCATGCCGCTGTCAACAAGACTCTCGTCTGTGGGATTGCCCTCGTCGACACGTTCGAGATATCGCAAAGCAGCCGCGGGTTCGTCCATCCGGACCAATAGGTGTCCAAGGACCTCAACTGCGCGAGCGTAGTCCGGGTTCGTCCTCAGGACACGCTCAAGCAACGCCCTCGCCTCCGGAAACCGTCCCTGTTCAGCGAGTACCAGCGCCAGATTGGGCCATGCGGGTAGAAATGTCGAATCAATCGCGATGGCCTGGCGCAACACGACCTCCGCCTCAGTCAGCCGCGGTGCTTCCCCTTGGAGCAGCACGGCGGACAATCCGTTATAGCCGCGCGGATTTCGAGGCGCCTTGGCGATGACGTCGCGCCAGAGGGTTTCGGGATCGCTGTAGACACGGCTGCGCTGAAATGTTGCGGCGGCGAGAATGCCGCAGAGTGCAACAGGGATCCAGACTCGATGCTTTCCCAGCGCCGCGCGCCACCAGGGTTGTTCGCCTGCTGTTGCCATTCCCCCAATACGCTCGTGCAGACGCGCGAGTCCGAGCGTGAGCAACACCAGTACTGCAGCGAGTGCCAGATAGAATCGCCGCTCGGCGGCTATCTCGGTACTGATCGGTACGAAGCTCGACGACGGGGCGAGAATGAGGAAGAACCACACCCCAAGAAATGCGAGTGCTGATTTGCGCATCCACGCCACGATGGTCGCCGCGCCCAGACTGACGAGCAGGACAAGCCCGGGAATGCCGCGCAACCCGCTGATGGGTGCCAGACCGTAGTCCGGAGTGAGCTGATTCGGCAGGAAAGTCAGGCGGACATATTGCGCGATTGCCCATGCCTGACTGTAGAGGTACTGATACCACGGTATCCCAAGGCGGAAGCCGACCGTGTCAGCACGCGATCCGGACAGTGTCGACCACAGCGGCACGCCAGCCGTGGCCGCGAGGAGAAGGTAGAACCATCGACGACCATCAGCAGCTCCGAACACTTCACGCCATGACGAAGAGCGGAACGTGCGATCGTAGAGGAGCACCATGAGGGGAGCCGTGACCATCACCTCTTTGCTTCCCATGCCCAGGAGACACGCGGTGACTGCAACGGCGTACCATCGGCTTCGCGCTCGGGGTGTCGGCGCCTCCCATGCGCGAATTGCGGAGTAGAGCGTTCCCAGATAGAAAGCCGAGACGAGCAACTCCGTGCGCTGGGTGATGTAATTGACGGCTTCGGCTTGTATCGGGTGCAGGAGCCAGAGCGAGGTGACGATCCACGCCACCGAGTCCGCGGTCGCCGACCATTGTTCGCCGAGACGCCGGCTCCGCAGCGTGCGCCGCAGGATCCCGAACAAGAGGAACCCGCACGCCAGATGCACAACGAGGTTCGTGAGATGAAACCCGAGTGTCTTGTAGGACCCATTCGGATCGGGACGCTGATCGACGCCGACCAGCTCGTTGAGGGCGTAGTTGAGAGCAAACGAATAGTTCACGACTGGTCGCCCCGAGACAGCGACTCCCTCCGGCGGATGAAGCGGCACGGAGGGCGGCCACAGGCGGCGAATGGTGGCATTCGTCGCGATGCTTTCTATGTCGTCGAACTGAAATGGCGCTCGAAGCGCAGGTGAGTATGCCAGTCCGGTCACGATCACGAGCGCGATTGCCGGCCACAGGTTCACACGTGGCATGACAGCGGTGCGGGAGCGACCAAGCGCGGAATTCGCGCGCTTATTCTTCCTCGATGGTTCTCCGGCTTTGCGACCGCGGGACATCGGACAAACCTAGCGCTAAGGCAGCGGCACCGTGGCGTGGCTTCACTTCGACGTCCACACCGCGACGACTGCACATACCTGTCTCGGCGCATCAGTCCCATGGCGCATGGGCGTCGCGCCGCTGGCCGTCGCTCCGCTCGCTCCCAGGTTGGTTCGCCACTGGAACGGCGCGAACGCCACGTCCGGATACGCTTCGACGGCCAGCACGTCTCGAACGGGCACCGCGTCGAGCTCCTCCAAGCCCCCGGGAAGGAACTCGCCGTTCAGGTACACGTTGATCGCGGTACACAGCCCTCCATGTAGGCTGCCCACCTTTCGGCCGTAGATCTCCGTGGGGCTCCTGTACGAGAACCCCCGCGCCGCGCGCAGCACGTCCGCGGTATGCAGCGCCCCTTGAAGCCAGGGATCGCCCGGCAGGAACACCGTGCCGAACGAGGAGCGCTGGCGTCGGAGCACCTCCTCGAGAATCTTGACGTCGCGGCTCGACTCCCCGATGACGGTGACCGCGTCGAGCGGCTGCGCCCGGTCGCTCATCGTGATCGTCGTCTCGGCGGTCCCGCGCTCGGTGGCCTCGACCCACACCGACCGGGGCTCGAGCCCGATGGC
>JADGQS010000169.1 GCA_017881585.1 Gemmatimonadaceae bacterium
GCGCGTCGGCCACGTCGAGTTCGGCGCACCGCTGCCGCACGCGCACCTCGTCGGCTCCGGGAAGCTCCGCGAGCAGGGAACAGGCGACCGGCGAGAGCGGGCGACCGGCGAGCAGGGCGCTTTCGTGCCGGCGGACGAAGGCCGCAACGGCTGGGCGCGTTGCGGCGCTGTCCGCGAGCCGATGCGCGGCGTAGAGCGCGATGGGGACGCCTTGCTCATCGCGCAGCGTGAGCGGAACCTGCAGCAGGCGCATGAGGCGAGGCCGTGCCTCAGGGGAACCCGCGACGGCGAGCGTGCGGGCGACCAGCAGCTCGCCATAGGCTTTCAACGCAGCGTCGCTCGTCTGGGCGATCGCGCCCTGGTACGCGACAGCAGCCTGATCGAAACGTTGTGCCACGAACTCGAGCCGTTCGCCGCGGGCGATGTCGGTCGCGAAGGGCGACGCCGCGGCGAGGCGGCCGAAGCGCGCCGCCCGCTCGTCGTCGTTCCACGGCAAGACGATGTGTCCTGAATCGACGCGCGCCGCGAACGCCGTGGCGCCGGCCGCGAAGGAATCGCTTCCTGCGTCGGCGCGGCGATCGGCGAGCGCGACCGCTTCGTCGAGCGCGACGCGGCGCAGCTCGATCAGGAGTCCGCGGCCGAGATCGTCCGCCAAGTCGCGATGCCGGTCGGCCAGCCGCTTCTCGGCGAGTTCCCGCTCCTGGAGCACGGTGCGCGCGCCGAGCGACACGAGCAGTACGCTCGGGAGCAGCACCGCGAGCGAGAGCAGCAGCAGCTGCCGGCGCGTGAGATCGTGTCGGGATGCACGTATCGTGGGCACGAACTCCTATTGTAAGAGCGTGACTGAGACGATTGTCACGGAAGTGTCGGGAAATCGCAAGCACCTGTTGGGCTTGGGTCCTGGATTTCTCCTCCAGAGCGCCTCACACTTGGATCGGCAGCAGGCGTCGAGCCCGGGGCCGACGGCGATTTGGCGCAGATGGTGAGAGTGGCGCTCACCCCCATTTCGGTGGAGTCTGACTCGCGGTCTGGGTGGGAGAGTCAACGAGGAATAATTGTTGCTACCGACAAGAGCGCGAGCGCAGCGGGTGGTTTCCGTCGGCGTGTCCATTCACCGGGCCTGATAAGCGTCAGGTTGGCCGTTCAACTCATGCTCATCTCAGCGGCGTCTGGTGCACCCGCGTTGCACCCCATTTGTCGCGCGACGTACACGGAACGCCAGAGAACTCGGCGAACCGCGCGCGAACACCGCTACTATATAAGAGCAGAACGGGCACAAACTTCGGGGTACTCGGGCGTACTCGCGGTATGAAACTCGGCCTTTCTTTTAATCCGTAGGTCGCGGATTCGAAACCCGCTCGGGTCATTTCTTGTAAGTGGTTGCGGGGCATGAGGTAAGAAAACCGGACGGCCGCCGAGGAGGCGGCCGTTTGGGCGTTTCGGAGCGAAATGCACCCCATTTGGGCCCCATTTTGAGAATCCGCGTCGGTCCAGTCTTCTATCGGGGCAACTTCGAGGGACCGTTTGAAGAGGGCACAGTATGCGGCATTGCCCCCGACCTCGGCGGACGGAAAGGTGAAGAGCCAGAACTGGACATGCGTACAGATCTCCCAGCTGACATATCGTTCGCCGACGGAGCGCCAATGTTCGGCGTTTCCGTGCGCCCCGCGCTGATGCGCGTTCGAGACCATATCGCGGACGAGGTGCTTCCCGCTCTCGAACCGCTCCTCTCTTGAGTCATTCATGATGCCACCCTTCGATTGTGACGGGGCAAGACCACCAAGTACTACAACTTTGCGCCATTTGCATTTCCCGTCGCGATCCTCGATCATACGCGTCCGGTCTACTTTTGAATCAGCTGGCTTCCTGTGGAGATGAGCCTTGAGTGCTGGCGGGGGAGGAGCAGCCACTTTCAGTGGCACCGTCATGCAGAGCAGCGTAGCCTCTTACGTCGCCGTGCACCTGCTCGCACGGCAGCCTCTAAACTGGATCGAGAAGAACTTTCAGGATGTTCCAACCGCCATCCTAGGCAAGACACCCGGCCCCGGCCTCCCGCGTCCATGACCGTTGTCCACATCGTGCTCTGGGGCGGCGTTGGGCTCATCGTATTCGGCGTGAGCGTCTTCGTCTACGTCACCGAGAGCGTCAACGCCGAGGCCCGACGGCAAGATGATGTCGTTTCGACGTCACCGATTCTCGCTGACCAGGAGGGGTTTCTTCGCGCTTTTGGGGCGGTGGCTGGACAGCACGCCCTTCCCGGCAACGATGTGCGCATCTACCAGAACGGCGATGAAATTTTTCCGCCGATGCTCGAGGCGATCAGCTCGGCGCGCGATTCCGTGCATTTCGCCATGTATGTGTACGACGCGGGCGACATTCCCGATCGATTCGCATCCGCGTTCGCGGAAGCGGCCCGCCGCGGTATCGAGGTGCGGGTCGTCCTCGACCGGCACGGAGCCAAGAAGATTCCTCCCGCTCTCGTGTCGCACATGCGCGCCGCCGGGTGCGATGTTCGCTGGTTCCGTCGCGCGCAGTGGTACGATTGGGAGAAGTACAACCGCCGGACACACCGCCGGTTGTTCATCGTCGATGGACAGATCGGATTCACCGGAGGCGTGGGAATCTCGGATCTCTGGTCTGGCCGAGGCGATTCGCCAACCCACTGGCGCGATACTCATGCAAGAATTCGAGGACCGGCGGTGGGTGCGCTCCAGAACGCGTTCGTCGACACCTGGAACGAGGCGACGGGCCAACTCCCGCTGGGCCCGCGCTACTTCCCGCCGCTCGAAGTCGCGGGACCAACAGCAGTGTGCATTGTTCAAAGTAATCCAGCAGACGCCACCAGCGCGGCTCAACGAAGTGTCGCCGCGTTGGTGGCGAGTAGCGAGCGCTCTCTGCGCATCACAAACGCGTACTTTCTGCCAACTCCGCCGTTCGTGAAAGCGCTATGCGCCGCTCGCGCGCGCGGGGTCGACGTACGAGTCGTGATGCCCGGCCCCTATCACAACAAGCCAGCCGTTCGGCGGGCGAGCCGTCACACCTGGGGCGAACTTGTTCGCGGTGGCGTCGAGTTGTACGAGCACCAACGGACCATGGTGCACGCAAAGGTCATCGTCGCTGACGGCTGCGTGTCGCTCGTCGGGTCGATCAACTTCGACCCGCGATCGTTCGCACTGAATGCCGAATGCGCCGCCGTCATGTACGACGAGACCATCGCTCGCCATCTCGTGGAGACGTTCGACATCGATCTCGAGCACTCACGGCGGGTCACCATCGAGGATCTCGAGGCGCTGAACATCGTCGATCGACTCGTCGACGCGGCTGCCTACTGGATCCGGGGACAACTCTGACATGACCATTGCTTGGCTGTCCGTCGTCGTCCTGGCCGGTGCGGTCGGACTCCTCTCCTGGGGATTCGTTCGGGGATGGCGCGCACACCGGCGGTTGCCCGGAAGCTGGCCGAACCGCGCACGATCCATCTGGTCGGCGACTGGCTTGCGCTGGTCTGCAGGCGCGTACGGTACGCTTCACGCCGCCGCGGGTCTCATCGCCAGCATTCTCGCACTGGCGATCTTCGCCTGGCTCGGCGATCTCGTGAGCAACCAGGCCGCGATCACTCGAGTCGATGTGCAGTTCGGTCAATGGCTGCACTCGCTCGCCACCCCAATCGGAATCTCCATCGCCAAGGCGTTCAGCTTTATCGGGGGCCCAGCAGGGATGGTCGTTCTCATGGTTGCCGGCGCGGTCTATCTGTTATTTCGGCGGGAACGCCATCTCGCGTACGCCTGGCTCATCGCCTTCGTCGGCGGCGGGGCGCTCGACTGGGCGTTGAAGACATTCTTTCATCGCGCTCGTCCGTCGTTCCCGGACGCCTTCGTCCATGTTCTCGGCTACAGCTTTCCAAGCGGGCACGCCATGGGATCCCTGATCGGATTCGGCATGCTGGCATATGTCGTCGTTCGCATGCTCCGGCGACCATCCGTCGATCGGAGTATCGCAATCAGCGCTGCCGTGCTGGTGCTCGGCATTGGATTCAGCCGCCTTTATCTGGGCGCGCACTACCTGAGCGATGTCGTTGCCGGGTTTGCCGCGGGAATCGTTTGGTTGGCCGCATGCATCTCGGCCGCCGAAGCGATGGTCGACGCGCCAAGCTGACTAGAGTTACTGAGATCGGCGATCAACCGATCGGTCGAATTCGAAGGAGATCATCCCCATGCTTCCCATCCGCCCAACGGTACGAGTGTTTCTCCATCGTCGACACCGTGCTAATCCGCATAGAAAAACATCGCTTCCCCGAGGGCTAGATCGTGACGATGAACATTCATGAAGCGACTCGTGGATACGAGCAGTGGATGCGTCGGTGCACGCCCATTGTCGAAGCGGACCTGCGCGCCAAACATGCTGCCATGCGCGGCGATGCGTTTGCGTTCTTTCGCGGCACCTACTATCGGTGGGCGCAGCAATGGCCGGCGCTCTGTGCTGACCTCTGTCGCGCTCCCTCAATCTTGGCCGTGGCCGACCTCCACGTCGGAAGCTATGGAACGTGGCGTGATGCCGAGGGCCGATTGGCGTGGGGAGTCGATGACTTCGACGAATCCTATCCGCTGCCCTATACCAACGACCTCGTGCGCCTCGCCACAAGCGTCAAAATCGTACTCGACCGTCAGGTGCTCGGCATCAGACTGCGTGAGGGATGCGATGCGATTCTCGAGGGATATCGCCACGCGCTTGTCAGCGGCGGCCGGCCCTTCATTTTGGCCGAGCATTCCGAGCATCACGAGAAACTGGGACTCGGATACATCAAACCGACGAATAATTTCTGGGACAAGTTCGATCGGTGTCGCACGATTCACCACGGCGTTCCTCGCGATGCGAGTCGCGCGCTCAGGCAGTCGCTGCCACGTCCGGGCATGGCGTATCGCATCGTGCGACGCGTGGCTGGCGTGGGAAGTCGTGGCCAGGAGCGGTTCGTGGCGATCGCAGAACGCGACGGAGGACGGATTGCGCGCGAAGCGAAGGCGATGGTGCCGTCGGCGTCGCGGTGGCTCCACGACGGACCGGGTC
>JADGQS010000170.1 GCA_017881585.1 Gemmatimonadaceae bacterium
CCCGTCGCCCGTCCCCGTCCTTTCCCGAACCCCCGATCCTCCAAAGCTTTGCGCGGGAGAGGCCCTAGGTTTATCTTCCGTGGCGTGGATTTTGCGTCTTCGCCGTCTCAGCCGAGGGTGCTCCCATGAGCACCTTGATCGTGATCCCAGCCCGGCTGGGGGCCACCAGACTCCCCCGAAAGCCCCTCTGCCTTCTCGGCGGCAAACCGCTCATCGTCAGGGTCTGGGAGCGGGTCTCGGCGATGAACATCGCAGACCGTGTGGTAGTGGCGACCGATTCCCCCGAGGTGGCCGACGCGGCCCGTTCGGCAGGCGCCCAGGTCGCGATGACCCGCGACGATCATCCCTCGGGAACGGATCGCGTCGCGGAGGTCGCCAACTCACCCGAGTTCACGGGGTATGACGCGTTCGTGAACGTCCAGGGCGATGAACCCTTCATCGGCGCCGATGCCGTCAGCGGAGCGCTCTCGCAGGTGACCTCGGGGAAGTTTCCGCTCGGCACCGCGGCGTGTCGCGCGGGTTCGGAGGTTCTCACGAATCCGGATGTGGTGAAAGTCGTGACGGATACGCACGGACGCGCGCTGTATTTCTCGCGCGCGCCGATCCCGTTCCTGCGTGACCCCGCCGATCGCGCCACGCGCGACGGCCTCGTACGGCAGCACCTCGGCATCTATGCCTACACGCGCGACGCGCTGAATCGCTGGGTCTCGCTTCCGCCGAACGCACTCGAGATCAGCGAACAGCTGGAACAACTGCGCGCGCTCGCCGACGGGCTCGCGATGGGCGTCGCGGTCGTCGCGCAGGCACCGGGAGCGCGCGGCATCGACACGGAAGCAGATCTCGTCGCGGCAAATATCCGCTGGAGTTCCGTCCACCCCCCACAAAAAGTCGCCGGGACACACTAATGTCGAACACTCCGACGCAGCCCCAGCACTCCACGAAGTACATTTTCGTCACAGGCGGCGTGGTCTCGTCGCTCGGGAAGGGCATTGCAGCCGCGTCGCTCGGGCGGCTGCTCGTCGAACGCGGATTGCGCGTGACGATGATGAAATTCGACCCGTACATCAACGTCGATCCCGGCACGATGAGCCCGTTCCAGCACGGGGAAGTGTTCGTCACCGACGATGGCGCGGAGACGGACCTCGACCTCGGCCACTACGAACGATTCATCGACCGGCCGCTCTCGCAGCAGAACAACGTCACCACCGGCCGCGTGTACCTGAACGTCATCACCAAGGAGCGCCGCGGCGAGTTCCTCGGATCCACCGTGCAGGTGATCCCGCACATCACCGACGAGATCAAGGCGGCGATCCGGCGCATGGCGCCGGAGAACGACGTCGTGATCGTCGAGATCGGCGGCACGGTGGGCGACATCGAGTCGCTGCCGTTCCTCGAGGCGATTCGCCAATTCCGCCACGACGTGGGCCGCGACAACGCGCTGTTCGTGCACCTGACACTCGTGCCGTACATCACGGCGGCGGGCGAAGTGAAGACGAAGCCGACGCAGCACTCGGTTCGTGAGCTGATGGAGATCGGCATCCAGCCCGACGTGCTCATCTGCCGCACCGAACGCCCGCTCAGCGAGGACGTGAAGCGCAAGATCGCGCTCTTCTGCAACGTGGAGTTCGGCGCGGTGATCGAGAGCCGCGACGTGCGCACCATCTACCAGATTCCGATCTCGTTCGCCGAGCAGGGCTTCGACACTCTCGTGTGCCGCAAGCTCGGACTCGAGACGACGGAGCCCGACCTCTCGGTGTGGAAGATGATGGTGCAGCGCGTGATGGATCCGCCGTCGAAGGTGCGGATCGCGGTCGTCGGCAAGTACACGGACTACGCCGACAGCTACAAGAGCGTGCACGAAGCGCTCATCCACGGCGGCATCGCGAACGATGTGGGAATCGAGATCGCGTGGACCTCGAGCGACCTGTTCACCGACGACGCGACGGCGCGCTCGATGATGGCCGGGTTCGACGGTCTGCTCGTGCCCGGCGGGTTCGGCGTCCGCGGCGTGGAGGGAATGGTCGAGGCGATCAGGGCGGCGCGCGAGAGCGGTACGCCCTTCTTCGGCATCTGCCTCGGGATGCAGGTGGCGATCATCGAGTTCGCCCGCGACGTGTGCGGACTCGACGACTCGAACTCCAGCGAGTTCGCGCCCGAGTGTTCGAACCCGGTCGTGTCGCTGATGGAAAGCCAGCAGCACGTGCAGGACATGGGCGGCACGATGCGGCTCGGCGCGTACCCGTGCAGGCTGCGACCCGGCTCGAAGGCCGCGGACATTTATGGCATGCCCGAGATCAGCGAGCGGCATCGTCACCGTTACGAGGTGAGCAACCAGTACCGCGAGCTGTTCCAGGAGAAGGGCATGCGGCTTTCGGGACTCTCTCCGGATGCCTCGCTCGTCGAGATGATCGAGCTGCCAGATCATCCGCATTTCGTGGCGTGCCAGTTCCATCCGGAGCTCAAGAGCCGGCCCACGCGTCCGCATCCGCTCTTCGCCGCGTTCGTCGCTGCGGCGGTCACGGCCCGGCGGAAACGCGACGAGCAGGGCAGCGTCGCGCCGAAACCAGCTCTGGCTGCCGAGTCCCCGCTCGCGAAGGCGAAGTGAATGGCGGGACGAACCGATCTGTTTCCTGTAGACCGCCTGTTTCTGATCGCGGGGCCGTGCGTGGTGGAAGACGACGACCTGATGTTTCGCGTCGGCGATCATCTCGCGCGCCTCGCGGAGAAAGTCCCGGGCGGCATCATCTTCAAGGCGAGCTTCGACAAGGCGAATCGTTCGAACCCGGGCGCGCATCGAGGACCGGGACTCGACGAAGGACTCGCCGCGCTCGATCGTGTGCGCGCTCGTACAGGACTGGCCGTGCTGACGGACGTGCATCTTCCGGATCAGTGCGCGGCAGCGGCGAGCGTCGCCGACGTGCTGCAGATTCCCGCATTTCTCTGCCGCCAGACCGACCTCCTCCTCGCCGCCGGCGCGACGGGGAAGCCGGTGAACGTGAAGAAGGGCCAGTGGCTGCAGCCGGAGGGGATGATCGGCGCAGTCAAGAAAGTGAGCGAGGGGCGCAAGGCCTCGAAGCACGACGCGGCGAAGGGAATCGCGGTCACCGAGCGCGGCACCTTCTTCGGATACGGGGATCTCGTCGTCGACATGAGAAACTTCGCGCGACTGAAGGAGGCGACGCACTGTCCGGTCGTCTTCGACGCGACGCACTCCGTGCAGCAGCCGGGCAAGGGCGAGGGCGGCAGCAGCGGCGGTGTGCGGGAGATGATTCCGCCGCTCACGTTTGCGGCGCTGGCCGCCGGCGCTGACGCATTGTTTCTCGAGACGCACCCCGATCCCGCGCACGCACCGAGCGACGGACCGAACATGATCCCGCTCGACCGCCTCGACGATCTCGTCGCGAGGGCCGTCGACATCTGGGCCACCGCGCGCAGATGATCGCGCCGGCGGCGGCCAAGCGCGTGAAATTCGTCGGGCTCGACATCGACGGCGTCATGACCGACGGCGGCATCTACCTCGGCGACGCGGATGGGAAGCGGGTCGAGCTCAAGCGCTACGAGATCCAGGACGGGCTCGGCGTGGTCCTGATGCGAAAGGCGGGCATCAAGGTCGGGATCATCACGGGACGCGAATCGGAGAGCGTGCGGCTGCGCGCCGAGGAACTGAAGGTCGATGCCGTCGCGCAGGACTCGAAGGCGCGCAAGCTCTCGGCGCTCCGGAAGATGCTCGCGCAGTTCGGGATCGACCCCGCCGATGCGGCATTCGTCGGCGATGACTTGCCCGACCTCGGCGTCCTGCGCGTGGTCGGCATGCCGGTCGCCGTGGCGAACGCGTCGAAGGAAGTGAAGGAGGCGGCGAACGTCCACCTGACGCGCGAGGGCGGAAACGGGGCGGTGCGCGAGTTTGCCGAGCTGCTGCTGACGGCGCGCGGCGAATGGACCGCGATCGTCGAACGGTACGTCGCCGCGACCGGGGAGACCACGTGACACGCGACGAGATCATCGAGCGCGGACGGCGCGTCGTGCGCCTCGAGCGCGAGGCCCTCGCCGAAACCGAGACACGCGTCGGAGAGACGTTTGCGCGCGCCGTCGAACTGATCGCGGCAAGCAAGGGACGCGTGATCGTCGCGGGAGTGGGGAAGTCGGGCCTCGTCGGCCGCAAGATCGCCGCGACCATGACGTCGACCGGAACGCCCGCGACCTTCCTGCACCCGACGGAAAGCGTGCACGGCGATCTCGGCATCGTCTCGAGCAGCGACGTGGCGATCCTGATTTCCAAGAGCGGCGAGACGGAAGAGCTGCTTCCGCTGCTGGAACAGCTCCAGCGGCTGGGTGTACGGACCGTCGCCATCACCGGCGAGGGCGCGTCGACGCTCGCGCGTCACTCGGACGTCTGGCTCGACGCCTCCGTGCGCGAGGAGGCGTGCCCGCACGATCTCGCGCCGACAACCAGCACCACGGTGACGCTCGCACTGGGCGATGCGCTCGCCGTGACGCTGCTCGAGGTCAAGGGATTCCGCCGCGAGGATTTCGCGCGGCTTCATCCCGGCGGGGCGCTCGGCAAGCGGCTCCTCCTGGCCGTGCGCGACGTGATGGTGACGGATGACCTGCCGATTCTCCGACCCGGAGCGACGATGCGCGAGGCCGTGGTGCAGCTGGCGGAACGACGCGGCATCGCGATCGTGACGGACGGCGCCGGCACCCTGCAGGGCGTTATCACGGCAGGCGACCTCACGCGCCTGATGGAGCGTGAAACGGATTTTCTCAAGGTGCGCGTGGACTCGGTGATGACGAAGTCGCCGAAGACCGCCGCGCCCGACGAGCTCGGAAGCGCCGTCGTGTATCGCATGGAGCGCTCCGGCATCATGGCCGTGCCCGTCGTCGACTCCTCATCGCACGTGGTCGGAGTCGTCCACCTGCACGATCTCATGCGGGCCGGTGCGGCGTGAGGAAGGCGCTGCTGCTCGCGATCGCGCTGCTCTGCGCGTGCAAGGAGGAGAAGGGACCGCCGATCGCCGCGAACA
>JADGQS010000171.1 GCA_017881585.1 Gemmatimonadaceae bacterium
TACCTCGACTTCCTCGCCGGCATCGTCACCGTCGGCTGCGGGCACTGCCATCCGAAGATCACCGCGCGCATCCACGAACAGGCCGACACGCTCCAGCACGCGACGACGATCTACCTGCACCCGAACCTCGTGCTGCTCGCGAAGAAGCTCGCGTCGAAGATGCCGAAAGGACTCGACGTCACCTACTTCGTGAACAGCGGCACCGAGGCCAACGATCTCGCCATCTCGATGGCGCGCCTCAAGACGGGCAACTCGGACGTCATCGCCGTGCGCAACGCCTACCACGGCAACAGCCCCAACGCACAGGGACTCACCTCGCTCTCGACCTGGAAGTTCCCGCTCGGAGGAGGCGGCGGCACGGTGCATCACGCACTGAACCCGGATCCCTACCGCAGTCCGTTCAAGGGAACACCCGAGGAGATCTCCACGCAGAGCGCGAACGACATTCGCGATCTCATCCGCTACTCCACGCCGGGCAAAGTCGCCGCGTTCATCATGGAGCCGATCCAGGGCGCCGGCGGCATCACGCACGGCGCGAAGAACTACCTCAAGGAAGCGTACGCGATCGTCCGCGAGCACGGTGGGCTGTGCATCGCCGACGAAGTGCAGACCGGCTTCGGCCGCACCGGCGAGCACTACTGGGGATTCCAGAACTTCGACGTCGTCCCCGATTTCGTCACGATGGCCAAGAGCCTCGGCAACGGCGCGCCGATCGCCGCCGTCACGACGCGCATGGAGATCGCACAGTCGCTCACGCAGCGCATCCACTTCAATACGTTCGGCGGAAACCCGATGAGCACGGCCGCCGCGCTCGGCGTGCTCGACGTGATCGACGAGGACAACCTTCAGGCGAACAGCAAGGCGATGGGCGCCCGCGTGAAGAGCGGCCTGGAGAAGCTGAAGGCGTCGCACCGCCTGATCGGCGACGTGCGCGGCATGGGGCTCATGCTCGGCCTGGAAATCGTCTCGGATCGCGGCACGAAGGCACCGGGAAAGGCCGAGACCGCCGACGTGCTCGAAGCGACCCGCGAGCTCGGGCTGCTGATCGGCAAAGG
Source organism: Gemmatimonadaceae bacterium (assembly GCA_017881585.1). Lineage (GTDB taxonomy): Bacteria > Gemmatimonadota > Gemmatimonadetes > Gemmatimonadales > Gemmatimonadaceae > Fen-1231. Next base: position 1,056 of record JADGQS010000171.1, read on the forward strand.
CGGACTCGACGGCAACATCCTCCGCATCCAGCCGCCGATGTGCATCACCGCCGAGGACGTGGACTTCGCGCTGGACGTGTTCGATCAGGCGTTCAGTGCGGTTGAGAAGAAGAGCTAGGAGCTACAGCGAAAAGCGTTAACACGGATCACACTGATGAGGGCCGGACAACTGCCGGATCATGCCTAAACGGGGGAACTGCAACAACTTGGGTGTACGAAGTTGCAGTTCCCCCTGTTAGGCTTGATCCGGTCCTTGTCCGGTCGTTAATCCGTGTGATCCGTGTTAACGCTTCAGCTGTTGCAGTAGCAGTCGCTCCTTGCTGAAACCCCTATCTCCCGCTCGCCGTAGGGCTTAGATGCACTTCTTCGAAGCCATCCGCCTGGCCCTCGACACCATCCGCGTGCAGAAGCTCAAGAGCTTCTTCACGATGCTTGGCGTCTGCATCGGCGTGATGTTCCTCATCACCGTCGTCTCGATCGTCAACGGGATGGGGAAATACATGGAGGACCAACTCGTCGGCAAGCTCATCGCCCTCAACTCGTTCGAACTCCGGAACCGGCCGAACATCACCATCGGCGACGTATCGCGCGCGCAGTGGCTGGAGTACAACCGCCGGCCGCGCATCATCGAGGCCGACGTCCAGCCGGTGGTCGACGCCCTTCCGCCCGACGCGTACTGGGCGATGTACTCGAACTCCGGACTTTCGGTCGAGTCGTCCTTCTCCAAGCCGCGCCGGGCCGACGCGACCGCGATCGACGGCCAGTACTTCGAGATCAAGAAGCTCGACGTCACGGAGGGCCGGCGTTTCAGCCTGGACGAACTCGCCAACGGCAAGAGCGTCGTCATCCTCGGCCCCGATCTCGTCAAGCGCCTCTTCCCCACCGTCGATCCGATCGACCGGCAGGTGAAGCTGGGCGGAAAGATGTACACCGTGATCGGCGTCGGTGAGTCGCTTGGCAGCGCCTTCGGCATGAGTTTCGACAACTACATCTACGCGCCGTTCCGCTCGCCCGTGCACCGCCTGATGAACAAGGAGGCGCACGCGATCGACGGCATCATCGTGCAGGTGCCGACCGCCGAGGCGCTGATCGACGCCGAGGAACGCGTGCGTGAGGTGATGCGCGGGCGGCACCAGCTGCACGGGTGGCAGAAGGACAACTTCACTCTCGAGACGTCCGACACCGCGCTCGAGTTCTGGAACAAGATCAAGAAGTACCTCGAGCTCGCCGGCGTCGCGCTGCCCGCGATCGGGCTCGTCGTGGGCGCGATCGTCATCATGAACATCATGCTGGTGGCGGTCGCCGAGCGCACGCACGAGATCGGCATCCGCAAGGCGCTCGGCGCGAAGCGGCGCGACATCATGATCCAGTTCCTCATCGAGGCGACCACGCTGAGCACTCTCGGCGCCGCGCTCGGCATCGCGCTGGGCGCCGGCCTCGCGCAGGTCATTCGCCTGACGACGCCGATGCCGACGTACGTCGCGCCGTGGTCGATCGCCGTCGGCGTGATGATCGGCGCGGGCGTGGGAATCATCTCGGGGGTCTATCCGGCGAGCCGGGCGTCGCTGCTCGACCCCGTCGCCGCGCTGCGGCAGGAATAGCGACAAATGGCGAGAATGCGGATCGTTGACCACATCAAGATGTCGCTCGAAGGCGTAACCATCGCGCTCGACGCGATGCGCGCGAACAAGGTGCGCGCGTCGCTGACGATCCTCGGCGTCGCGGTCGGCGTGTTCGTTGTGGTCGTGATCTCCGCGGCGGTGCACGGGATCAACGCGAGCGTCGCGAAGCAGTTCGAGTCGGCCGGCCCGACCACGTTCTTCGTGAACCGCTGGCCCATCTCCTTCGAGCCATGCGACGACTCCGGCGACACGTGCAAATGGCGCGCGAACCCGCGCATCACCTTCGCCGAGTCCGACGCGCTGGCTCGACTGAGCTCGGTGAGTGAGGTGCTGATCCAGCAGGGCTGGAGCGTGCAGGCGAAGTACCGCGACCGGGCGCTGTCGAGCGTTCAGGTCCTCGGTGTGACCGCCAACTGGCCGGCGATCGAGCCGCCGGACATGGTCGATGGCCGCGTGTTCACCGAGCAGGAGTCGCGGTCCGCGGCGGCAGTCGCGATCCTCAACGTGAACGCGAAAGAGCAGTTGTTCGGCGAAGGGGACGCGATCGGCAAGGAATTCACGATGACGTCGCTGCGCGGCAACATCGGCGGCCCGTTCGTGGTCATCGGCGTCTACAAGGACGAGGTCAGCTTTCTCTCGGGCGGCGACCACCCGAAGATCGTCACGAGCATCTACGCGCTCGAGCGGCGCCTGGGCGCCCAGACGAAGTACATGTCGCTCGTGATCAAGCCGAGTGCCGGCGTGCCGCAGAGCGAGACGATCGACGAGGTGACCTCGAGCCTGCGCGCACAGCGGGGGCTTCGCCCGAGCCACGAGTCGAACTTCGCCATCATCACGCAGGACAAGCTGTTCGACGTCTACAACAAGGTCTTCGGGATGTTCTTCCTCGTGATGATCGCGCTGAGCTCGGTCGGCCTGCTCGTGGGCGGCGTGGGCGTCGTGGCGATCATGATGATCTCGGTCACCGAGCGCACGCGCGAGATCGGCGTGCGCAAGGCGCTCGGCGCGACACGCGGAATAATTCTCTGGCAGTTCCTCGTCGAGGCCGTGACGCTCACCGCGACGGGGGCTGCGATCGGGCTCATAGTTGGCTGGGTCGTCGCGCTCATCGTGAACGCGACCACGCCGATCCAGGCATCGGTGCCGCCGCTCGCGGTCGTTGCGGCGCTCGGCTCGAGCGCGATCACCGGAATCGTGTTCGGGATGCTGCCCGCGCTCAAGGCGTCGCGGCTGGATCCAGTAGCAGCATTGAGATACGAGTAAGGGGGAGATCCCAAGCAGCGAGGAGCGACGACCCGTCGCTCCTCGCCGTCTGTCCAGCGATCACCGCCCGCCGAGAAACCCCATCTCCGGCAGCGGATCGCCGAACAGGTAGTGATTGAACCACGCCAAATTGTGGTTCATCACCGCCCGCTGGCTCTTCGGTTTGGTGATGCCGTGCCCGAATCCTTTGTACACCACCATCTCCACCGGCACGCCGCGATCCTCGAGCGCCTGCCTCAGCTCGTAGCCGTTCGCGATCGGCACCCGGCGATCGAGCTCGCCCTGTAAGATGAGCGTCGGCGTCTTCGCGCCCTTCACATAGGTGATGGGAGAGGCCTTGGCGTAGATCTCAGGATCCGTCACCGGGTTGTCGCCGAGGTAGTTGATGGTGAACGGCGTGATGTCGGTGTTGTAGTAGTAGGTCGCCCAGTCGGAGATGCCGGCGCCGACGGAGATCGCGGCGAACCGCGTGCTGGTGGTGGTGAGAAAGGCGCTGATGTATCCGCCCTGGCTCCATCCCATCGACGCCATCTTCGTGGTGTCGACCCAGCCCTTCTTGATCAGGTTGTCGACGCCGCTCAGCACGTCCCACGCGTCGCCGATGCCGAGGTTGCGGACGTTGAGCTTCCGGAACGCCTCGCCGTAGCCGGCGCTGCCGCGGTAGTTGACCTTGAGCACGAGGGCCCCGCGCGCAACCCACGCGTCTATTGGATAGGTCCGGTTGTCAATCAGAGAAGGGCGGTCGGTTCCGGTCGGGCCGCCGTGGATCACGCAGAGCAGCGGATATTTCTTCGACGCGTCGAAGTTGGCGGGCTTGATGAGGATGCCTTCGATCGTCGCACCGTCCTTCGATTTCCAGCTGATGACTTCGCGTGTCCCGACGTTCCAGCCGCGGATCTGTTCGCTCATCGCGGTCACCGTCTTCGGCGCCCAGTTCGCGACGTCGCTCACCGCGATTTCCGGGAGCGCGCTCGGTGAACTCGCGGTGAAGGCGGCCTTCGAGGCATCGCGCGAGAGCGAGAACCCGCCGAACATGCCGCCGTCGGGCCCCGATA
>JADGQS010000055.1 GCA_017881585.1 Gemmatimonadaceae bacterium
GCCGGCCGCGGCCGCGCGAGCAGGCCGCGCCCGAGCGGGCTCCACGGCACGAGCCCAATGCCCTCGTTCAGGCAGAGCGGAATCATCTCGCGCTCTTCTTCGCGATAGATGAGGTTGTAGTGATTCTGCATGCCGACGAATCGCGCCCATCCGTTCCGTTCCGACGTCGAGAGCGCCTGCGCCATTCGCCATGCTGGGCCGGAACTCGCGCCGAGGTAGCGCACCTTTCCCCAATGCACGAGATCGTTGAGCGCCTCGAGCGTCTCGTCGATCGGTGCTTTGTCGTCGAAGCGATGGATCCAGTAGAGATCGATCACGTCGACGCCGAGCCGCTTGAGGCTCGCCTCGCACGCCTGCACGACGTGTTTGCGCGACAGGCCGCCCATGTTGGGGCCGGAAGTCATGGGGAAGTTGAGCTTCGTCGCGAGGACGATCTCTTCGCGGTTCGCGTATTCGCGGATCGCGCGACCGGTGACCTCCTCGCTCGCGCCGAGCGAGTACATGTCGGCGGTGTCGAAGAAGTTGATGCCGGCTTCGACGGCTTTGCGGAAGAAGGGCTTCGCGGCGGGCTCGTCGAGCACCCACGGGCGCCATTTGGAACTGCCGAAGCTCATGCACCCGAGGGCGAGGCGCGAGACGGTGAGGCCGGTGCTCCCTAGCTGTGTGTATTCCATGGAGGGATATTAGTACCGGATTCATCGTTCCGCCCCCTCCGGAGATCTCGCATGCGTCGATCCCCCGCCGTCGCACGACTCGCGCTGTTCCTGGTCCTCCTCGCGCCCCTCGCGAGCGCTGCAGCCCAGGCGCTCAAGGTTCTCAACCTGCCCGACTACGGACGGTGGAACCGCATTACGTCGACGGCGCTCTCGCCCGATGGAAAATGGATGAGCTACGCCTACCAGCCCAACGAGGGCGACGCCACGCTGTACGTGAAGCAGCTCGACGGTGACAAGGTCTTCACGATCCCGATCGGGTCGGCACCGGCCGCCGCCGCTGCGGACGGCGGCGGTGGTGGTGGACGCGGCGGCGCAGGAGGCGGCGTGCAGTTCTCCGATGACTCGCGGTTCGTCGGTTACTACGTGAACCCGCCCGAGGCGGCGGGTGGTCGCGGAGGACGCGCCGGTGGGGGCGGGGGCCGCGGCGGCGCGCCGCAGGCCGGTGCTCCGGCGGCTCCCGCGCGAGCGATGCGACGATTCGAACTTCTCGACCTCACCAACGGCGAGAAGTTCGCCGTGCCGAACGGCGCGTCGTTCAAGTTTGCGAAAGGGTCCGCATGGCTCGCGGTGCGACTCAGCAAGGCGCCGGCTGATACGGCGTTCAAGGGCGCGGACCTCGTGCTGCGGGATCTCAAGGCCGCGACGACGCGAAACATCGGCAACGTCAACCTTTACGACTTCGACGACAGCGGCCGCCTGCTCGCGTACACGGTGGACGCCGCGGGACACCTCGGCAACGGCGTGTACCTCATGAACATGGCGGGCGGAGATACGCGTGAACTGAACAGTTCCGCGCTGGAGTACGACCAGCTCGCGTGGAGCGACGAAGGCGGCAACCTGCTGGTGCTGCGCGGGGAGAAGTCTCGGGAGATGAAGCAGCGCGACAACGCGCTGCTCGCGTGGACCAACGCTGGGTCGCCAAACGCAAAGACCCTTACGCTCGATCCGTCGAAAGACACGTCGTTCCCAAAAGGGATGGTGCTGAGCGAGTACACGGCGCCGCGCTGGAGCAAGGACGGCTCGCGAATCTTCCTCGGCATCAAGGAGCAGGAACCGGAACTCGCGGCGGCGGACTCGTCGAAAGCGAACGTCGACGTCTGGCACTGGAAGGATCCCGAACCGCAGACGGTGCAGATCGTGCGGCTGCAGCAGGAGCGGAGAGCGACGCTGCCCGCCGTCTACCTCGTTTCATCGCAGAAGCTGGTGAGGCTCGGCGACGACGACATGCGTGCGGCCACGCCGACAGCGAACGGCAGGTGGGCGATCGGCCGGAACGACGTGGCCTACCGCGGCCAAGTCGAATGGGGCGCGAACCGCGCCGACATGTATCGCGTGAACACGGAGACCGGCGAACGCACGCTCATCGAGAAAACGCTCTCGCGCACGATGGGCACGTCGCCCGACAGCAAGTGGTTCCTGTACTTGAAGGACAAGAAGGTCCGGGCCTTCAATCTCGACAATGCAACGGTGGTCGATCTGAACGCGGGACCCGGCAAGAACTTCTTGAACGAGGATGACGACCATCCGTACGAGATTCCGGTGTGGGGCGTGGGCGGCTGGGCGAAGGACGGCAACTCGGTTCTCCTCTACGACAAGTTCGACGTGTGGCAGCTCTCGCTCACCGGTGCGAAGCCGGTGAATCTCACGGCCGGCGTGGGCAAGGCGCAGCAGATTCAGTTCCGCGTCGTGCGGCTCGGCGCCGGCGGCGGGCGCGGCGGGCGCGGCGGTGGCGGGGGGCGCGGTGGCGCCGCCGCGACCGAAGAGGAAGGCATCGATCTCGCGAAGCCCGTGCTCCTCTCGGCGTACGGCGACCGCACGAAGAAGAGCGGCTACTGGCAGGTGACGGCGGGGCAGGAGCCCAAGCCGCTCGTGTGGGCCGACAAGGAGATCACCGGCGCGCAAAAGGCCGACAGCGCCGATCGCGTGATGTTCACCGAGCAGACGTTCAACGAGTTCCCGGATTTCTGGGTGAGCGACGCGAGCTTCGCGTCAGCGCGCAAGGTGACCGACGCGAATCCGATCATCAAGGAATACGCGTGGGGCTCGAAGGTTCTCGTCGACTTCACGAACAGCAAGGGCAAGAAACTGCAGGGGACGCTCACGCTTCCCGCCGGATACCAGCCGGGCAAGAAGTATCCGATGCTCGTGTACTTCTACGAGATCACGTCGAACACGCACCACACGTTCTCGATGCCCGTGTTCGACGACCGCCCGCAGATGTCGACGTACGCGAGCAACGGCTATCTGGTGTTCCAGCCCGACGTCGTCTACGAAATCGGAAAGCCGGGCAGCTCGGCGGTCGATTGCGTGACGAGTGGCGTGAAGAAAGTGATCGAGCTCGGCTACGCGGATCCGAAACACATCGGGCTGCAGGGACACAGCTGGGGCGGATACCAGTCGTCGTACATCGTGACGCAGACGGACATGTTCGCCGCGGTGGTCACGGGCGCGCCGCCGACGAATCTCATCAGCTTCTACGACGAGCTCTACAAGCAGACCGGCACCGTGCAGCAGGGCATCATGGAAGTCGGCCAGGTGCGCATGGGCGCGAACGTCACGCCGTGGAACGCGCACGATCTGTACGAGCAGCAGTCGCCCGTGTTCAACGTCACGAAGATCAAGACGCCGTTCCTGATCCTGCAGGGCACCGCGGACGGGGCGGTCGACTGGGATCAGGGCCTCGAGTTCTTCAACGCGGCCCGGCGCAACGGGAAGGAAGTGATTTTCCTCTCGTATCCGAATGAACCACATCATCTGGCCGTGAAGGAGAACCAGAAGGATTTCCAGGTTCGCATGAAGCAGTTCTTCGACCACTATCTCATGGGTGCGCCGGCGCCGAAGTGGATGACGGACGGCGTTCCGCAGACGAGGAAAGGCGGCCCGATCAAATAGAGGATCCGCGTGCATCCGCGAGATCCGTGGATGCAGTGGCTGTTGCCGTTGTCTTGCTGTTGAGGCTATGGAACCGTGCGTGTCGTCGTAAGCGCCTTCGTGAGACGGTACAAGAACTCCTGCCCGTCGTAGAAACTCTTCACGAGCATCCGCTCGTCGCGACCATGCGCGCGAACGTCTTCCGGATCGCCCATGAGACCGGAGACGCCGTACGACGGAATTCCGATCGCGCGGAACGGTGAGGAATCCGTCGCGCCCGTCCCCATGATCGGGATCACGGGGATATTGCCGAAGAGTTGCTTGGTGATTGTCTCGATCGAACCCATCACCTCTGCGAGCAGCGGCGACGGCGCCGAAGGGCGCGCTGCCGGAGCTTCAGAAACCGTGAGTCCGGTGTCGGCGATCGCCTTCACGATCTGCGCGCGAACGTCGGCGGGATTCGTGTTGGGGAGCATGCGGCAGTTGATGGTGACCTGCGCGGTCTGCGGAAGCGCGTTCTGCGCGTGTCCGCCCGAGAGCATCGTCGCCACGCACGTTGTGCGAAGTGTCGAGTTGTATCGGGGGTCTCGCGAGACGATCGCCGACGCGGCGGCATCGTTCGGACTCTTGAGCAGCGCGCGCATGGCGGCGCCCGTCTCCGGAGTCTCGACGGCGGCGGTGCGCTCGAAGTACGCGCGCGTCACGTCGTTGAACTCGACGGGAAAAGCGAAGTGTGAAAATTTGACCAGCCCTTCCGACAGCTCGTAGATCGCGTTGTCGGGGCGCGGCACCGATGAATGTCCGCCTTTGTTGCGAGCCGTGACGGTGAAGTTGCCGAACACCTTTTCCGTCGCCTGCACGGAGTTGATGAACGGCTTTCCGGCGCGCAGCGACCCGCCACCGCCTTCATTGATCACGTACGCTGCGTCGACGAGCTCCCGGTGATTCGCCACCAGCCAGCGGGCGCCGTTGCAGCAGCCGCCTTCTTCGTCCGCGGTGAGCGCGATGATGATGTCGCGCTCTGGGACGAACCCTTCCTTTTTCAGGCGAATGATGTTCGCAACGAAGATCGCGGCCATCGCCTTGTCGTCCGACGTTCCACGGCCGTAGTAGTAGCCGTCGCGTTCGAGGAACTTGAACGGGTCGAGGTCGGGCGACCAATCGGTCTTCAGCGCCTCGACGACGTCGAGATGCGCGAGGAGCAATAGCGGCTTCGGCCCGCCGGGTCCGCCTTTGCCGTGGTAGCGAAGGACGACGTTGAACTTGTCGGGACGCACGCCGCCGAGGAAAATGTCGCCTTCGGGAAACCCCGCGTCGCGGTAGCGCTGCGCCATTTCCTGCGCGGCGCCCGTCGTGCCGGCGGTCATGGTCGAGCTGTTCGTCTCGATCAGCTGCTTGTACACCTCGTGCGCCAACTGCTGATTGGGTGTCAGCGCCGGCTGCTGGGCCACGGCGGGAGCACCGACGAGCGCCGAGGCCAGCGCTGCGACGGTGAGGAGCGGGGAAGGACGCATCGGCGGAACTCCGGTGTCTCGTGTGAATGGTTCAAACTTCGTCGCTTCGCGGACGCTCGGCAAACGAAAGTGTAGATGACGGGAACATGACACGTCAACACTCTTATATATGGTGCGTAGAAATTCATTCCCGTAGCAGTCATTCCCCATTGTCTGACAAGGCTATGCAACGCAATCGCTTCCTCTCGGCACTGGCTGGCGCGGCACTCGTGTTTTCCGGCGCCAATGTCCAGGCACAAACCATCGACTCGGCGAGCATCGCCGGCATGAGGTGGCGGCAGCTTGGCCCCGCCAACTTCGAAGGCCGCTCGTCCGACATCGTCGGTATTCCCGGGCCGTCGAAGACGCTCTTCGTGGCGACCGCCGGCGGCGGAATCTGGAAGACCATGAACAACGGCATCACGTGGCGGCCGCTATTCGACGACCAGCGCGTGATCTCGATGGGCATGCTCGCGATCGCGCCGTCGGATACACAGCAGGTGTGGGCGGGCACCGGCGAACCCAATTCGCGAAACACGATCGAGGCGGGCGCCGGCATCTACAAGTCGACGGACGGCGGCCTCACCTGGAAGTTCACGGGGCTCGAGAAGACGCAGCACATCGGGCGCATCGTCGTGCATCCGCGCGATCCGAACACGGTGTACGTCGCCGCGCTCGGTGCCGCGTGGAAGTCGAACGCCGAGCGCGGACTCTACAAGACGACCGACGGCGGCGTGACCTGGAAGCTGATCAAGTTCATCAGCGACAAGGCGGGCTTCGTGGACGTCGCGATGGATCCGCGCGATCCGAACCACCTCTATGCCGCGGCATGGGAGCGTCTGCGCACGCCGTACTCGCTGAAGAGCGGCGGCCCCGGCTCGGGACTCTGGACGTCGAACGACGCGGGTGCGACGTGGACCGAGATCAAGGGCGGCGGATTCCCCGAGGGCGTGAAGGGCCGCATCGGTCTCGCGATCGCACTGAGCGATCCGAATTACATCTACGCCGAAGTCGAGGCCGCCGCGCCGACCAAGGATGGCAGCTACGTTCCGAGCGCCACTCCCGAGGGCACGGGGCTCTATCGCTCGACCGACGCAGGCAAGACCTGGACGCGCATGAACACCGCGGACACGCGCCCGTTCTACTACTCGCAGGTGCGCGTCGATCCGAAGAATCGCGACCGCGTCTATTTCTCCTCGACGCAGATCCAGGTGTCCGACGACGGCGGCAAGACGGCTCGTCCCGCGGCGCAGCAGGTGCATGTGGACGACCACGGTCTCTGGATCGACCCGAACGACCCGGAGCGCTGGGTGCTCGCGAACGACGGCGGTGTCTCGATCACGTTCGACAAGGGCGGCAACTTCATCCAGACGACGAACCTGCCCATCGGGCAGTTCTACGAGATCACGTACGACTACGCCGTTCCGTACAACGTCTGCTCCGGCGCGCAGGACAACGGCGCGTGGTGCGGCCCGAGCCGCCGCAAGGCGGGCGGCACGCCGAACTCGTACTGGTTCACGATCTCGGGCGGCGACGGTTTTTACACGGCGCAGGATCCGACGGACCCGAACATCGTCTACGGCGAGTCGCAGGGCGGCAACGCCTCGCGACTGAACATCAAGACGGGCGAGCGGATGAACTTCGCGAAGCCGTCGTGGCAGGAGCGCTTCAAGTGGTGGGAGGATTCGATCGCGATCGTCCGCGGCGATCCGCTCAAGCCCGAGACGAAGGACGTGACCAAGGCGCTCGCGCCGCTGCGCGCGCAGCAGAAGCAGGATTCGGTCGATCTCGCGCTGCGCTTCAACTGGAACTCGCCGTATTTCATTTCGCCGCACAACCCCACGGTGATCTACTTCGCGGGCAACCGCGTGCTGAAGTCGTACAAGCGCGGTGAGGATTTCCAGCTCATCTCACCCGATCTCTCCAAGAAGAACTGGGCCAAGATCGACACCTCGGTCAAGTGGACCGGCGGCGTGACGATCGACGCGACGGGCGCCGAGACGTTCGGCACGGTGGTGGCGCTGGCGGAGTCGTACATGAAGCCGGGCCTGCTCTTCGCGGGCACCGACGACGGCAACATGTGGAAGTCGACGAACGACGGCGCGGCGTGGGAGAGCCTCAACGGCCGCTTCCCGGGTCTGCCGAACGATTCGTGGGTCGCGCGCATCGAGCCCTCGCACTTCGACACGCTGACCTTCTACGTGGCGTTCGAGGATCACCGCGTGAATGACTTCACGCCGTACCTGTACGCGACGAACGACGGCGGCAAGACGTTCCGTTCGATCGTCAACGACCTCCCGAAGGACGGCGTGGCGGACTTCGTGCACGTGATTCGTGAAGATCCGTCCAACCGCGACCTGCTCTTCGTCGGCACATCGCTGAGCGTGTACGCCTCCGTTGACCGCGGTGCGCACTGGTCGAAGTTCGCGGCAAACCTCCCCTCGGTCGCCGTCTACGACCTCAAGATCCATCCCCGCGATCACGAGCTGATGGCCGCCACGCACGGGCGCAGCCTGTGGGCGGTGGACATCGTCCCGATCGAACAGCTGACGGCGAAGACGCTCGCGGCAACGGCGGCGCTCTTCGAGCCGAAGACCGCCCTGCAGTACGGGGAGGGCCCGACGCTCTCATCGACGGGCAACGGCAACGCGCAGCAGTACTTCTCGGTGCCGAGTCCGGCGTACGGCGCGGAGATTTCGTATCGCCTTGGCGCGGGTGCGCCGAGCGGACCGGTGCGCATCTATGTCAGCGACGCGCGTGGCGACACGATCGCGACGCTCAACGGGTCGGGGACACCCGGTGTGCACACGGTCGTCTGGAACTTCCAGGGAATGCGGCGCATGGCGCCGGTCGTGGTGACGCTGTCCGCGTCGGAACGCCGCGACAGCATCATCAAGGCGGTACGCGCTCCGATTGTACTGGATTCGCTCAAGAAGGCCGGATTCGATACGGTCGCGATCGCGCGCGTCGGCGTGCTGCTGGCCGGCGGCGGTGCTCCCGCCGGCGGCGGACGTGGTGCTGGCGGCGGTGGCGGCCGCGGTACGATCAACTGCGCCCACCCGCTCACGATGTGGGAACCGTTCTGCCCGCGCCCGGGTGAGGGCGAGGCCGGCGGCGGCGGCGGCGGTGGTGGCGGCCGCGGCGGCACACCGGAGACGGCCAACGTTCTAAAGGTCTACGCGATCATCGGGCTTAGGGCGCCCGCTGGTGGTGGTCGCGGAGGCGGTGGTGGCGGCCGCGGCGGCGCAGGTGGCGGTCGCGGCGCGCTCGTCGCGAGCACGGGCGAATACCTCGTGACGATGACGGTCGGCGGGCAGACGTACAAGCAGGTGCTGCGGGTCGAGCGCGTGACCGGCGTCGATGATGCCGCGAACCCGTTCGGCGGAAGCGAGAAGCAGCCGTAAAGAAGAGAACTGAACGACGTCAGACGACAGCGTTCAGTTGATAGCCACGAGACAACGGCCTCTTTACCGATTCGCTCGCAGAACGGTAAAGAGGCTGTTGTCCGATAGCCGATAGCTCCCGTCTGGCGTCTGACGTCGTTTAGTTAAGGGTGTTGTATTCTGCGCGCTCAGCCTCCTCTCTCCGTCCCCGCAATGTCCCTGCCCAATAAACAGCCCTGGTCGAGCGTCAAGCTCGAAGTCCTCACGCCGATGCTCTCCCGCCGCGTGCTCACCGCCGAGAAGGCGATGATCGCGCAGGTCTATCTCAAGAAAGGCGCCGTCGTGAAGGCGCACGAGCATCACAACGAGCAGATCACGTACATCCTCGAGGGCGGATTGCGATTCTGGCTTGGCGAGAACGCCGACAAGGCGCCGAACGCGGAGTACGTGGACGTGATGGCGGGCGAGGTCCTCCTGATCCCCGGCGGGCTGCGCCATCAGGCGGAAGCGCTGGCGGACACGCTCGACCTCGACGTGTTCACACCGCCGCGCGAAGACTGGCTCAACGGTACCGATTCCTACATTCGCGAGCAGAAGTAAGGTGGACCTCGGACTCTCGAATCGAGTAGCCCTCGTCTGCGGCGCGAGCCGCGGCATCGGCTTCGCCGTCGCGGAAGAGCTCGCGCGCGAGGGCGCGCAGATCGCGATCTGCGCCCGCGACGCGAACGCGGTCGCCGCTGCCACCGCGCGCCTCGCGAAGACGGGCGCGAAAATCCTGCCCATCATTGCCGATCTCAGCACGACCGAGGGCACGGCCACCGCCGCGGCGAAGGCGCTCGAACACTACGGACGCGTTGACGTGCTCGTCACGAACACCGGCGGCCCCACCCCGGGCCCATCGCTCTCGCACGACTGGGCCGCATGGACGCGCGCGTCCGAACTGCTGCTGCGGAGCGCGGTGGAGCTCACTCGCTCGCTCGTCCCGGGAATGCAGCAGCGGAAATGGGGGCGCGTCATCGGCATCACGTCGATCGCGGTGAAGAAGCCGGTGCCGAGCCTGGTGTTATCGAACAGCCTTCGTGCCGCGGTGACGGGGTACTATCGCACGCTCGCCGATGAAGTCGGGATCGACGGCGTGACGGTGAACACCGTGCTGCCGGGTTATGTCGCCACCGAGCGGCTCGAGGAGCTGGCCGCTGCGACGACGAAGCGGACGGGGGCGACGCACGAGAGCATCTTCGAGTCCTACCGGACTGGAACGCCGGTCGGCCGCGTGGGCGCACCGGAGGAAATCGCCGCGGTCGTCGCGTTTCTGGCCTCGGAGCGCGCGTCGTTCGTCACGGGGCAGGCGATTCTCGCCGACGGGGGAAGATCCGGCACGCTGCTCTAAAGACAGAGGGGAGTGGCGAGACCAGCGGGGAGTGGCGAGGATGAGTGGGGAGCGGGGAGAAACGAGTGGCGAGCGGCGAGTTTGAGGGGCGGGAACCGCGAACGAACGACCGAGATGTGAGAAGCGACGACGTGTCGCGTTTGTCTCCCCACTTGAACTCGCCACTCCCCGCTCGGTTCTTCCCACTCCCCACTCACCCTCGCCACTCCCCGCTGGTCTCGCCACTCACCCCTGTCTTTCTAGTTAGCTTTCGGACTTACTCTAGTCCGGAATCCACTTGTCGTTTAGTTCATTACAGCTCCACCCCAGTCTCCAGAAGGGCCTCAAGGAGCTCGGCTACACCCGCCCCACGCCGATTCAGGCGGACTCCATTCCGCCCGCGCTCGAAGGGCGCGACGTGCTCGCCTGCGCCATGACCGGCAGCGGCAAGACCGCCGCCTTCGTCCTTCCGATCCTGCACAAGCTGATCGACCAGCCGCGCGGCACCACGCGCGCTCTCGTGATCACGCCGACGCGCGAACTCGCGGCGCAGATCGTCGAGGCCATCAACGACCTCGCGGTGCACACGCCGATCACGGGAGCCGCCGTGTTCGGCGGCGTCGGCATGGGCCCGCAGGAACACGCGTTCCGCAGCGGTGTCGATATCATCGTCGCCACGCCGGGGCGGCTGCTCGACCACTTTCGCTCGCCATACGCGAAGCTCGCCGGCCTCGAATACCTCGTGCTCGACGAAGCCGATCGCATGCTCGACATGGGTTTCCTTCCCGATATCCGCCGCGTGATCAAGCACCTGCCGCCCAAGCGGCAGACGCTGTTCTTCTCGGCCACGATGCCGCCGGAAATCGCGTCGCTCACGCGCGAGATGCTGCACAATCCCGTCACGCTGAACGTCGAGCGCGAGTCGAAGCCGGCCATTGGAATTACGCAGGCGGTGTACCCGGTCACCCAGGACCTCAAGTCGGCGCTGCTCCTCGCGCTCCTGACGCGCGGCGACATGAAGGAAGCGCTCGTCTTCACCCGCACCAAGCACCGCGCGAACCGCATCGCCGAGTATCTCGTGCGACATGGGATCAAGGCGGAGCGAATCCACGGCAACCGTTCGCAGTCGGCGCGTACGGCGGCGCTCGCCGGGTTCAAGGACGGCACGTATCGCGTGCTCGTCGCCACGGACATCGCGGCGCGCGGCATCGACGTCGAAGCGCTCGGGCACGTCGTGAACCTCGACGTGCCGGCCGCATCCGACGACTACATCCATCGCGTGGGACGCACGGCGCGCGCCGAGCTCAAGGGCGATGCGTTCACGTTCGTCGCGCCCGACGAGGAAGCGGACCTGCGCAACATCGAGCGGGCGATCGGACGGCGGCTGCCGCGCGTCACGGTTCCGGATTTCAACTACAGCGCGAAGCCGGAGGGAAAGCTCGAGATTCCGCTCGCGGAGCGTCTCGCGAAACATCGCGCCAACAAGTCGGGCGATCGCCTGCGCGCCGCGGAGAACGCGAAGCGCCGGGCAAACGCCCCGCCGGCCGGCGGACGCCGCGGGCCGGGTGGTTCGGGTTCGGGTTCCGGTTCAGGTGCAGGACGGGGCGGGCGCGGCGGCGGCAGGTCTCGCTGACCGGATTGTCTTTGGGAGCGAGGACATCGCCTATGGCTGCTCGCATGGCCAATCGCTTCGCGAGGCTCGTGCTCGCTGTCGCGCTCGTGCACTCCGCCGCGCGCGCGCAGCAGGCGCCGCTGCCTGTTCCCAAGGACTTCGCATCGCTGATCGGCGTCGTCGACGACAGCATTCGCGGCGGACCGCTCGCCGGCGCGCTCGTGACCGTCGTCGGCACCAAGCGGCAGGGCACGACGGACGCCAAGGGCATCTTCCGCATCGACAGCATCGTGCCGGGAGAGCACCAGATCGTGGTGACGCACCCGTTGCTCGACACGCTGGGCCTGCAGGTGCTGTCGGCGCCGATCACGCTCTCGGGCGGAATCCAGCGGCAGGTCGGCGCGCACACCCCCACGTTCGAGGAGGTGCGCGTGAAGGTGTGCCCGCGCGGTGGCGTGTCGGGTGGAGGGGCGATCCTCGTCGGCCGCGTGATACAGGCGGACACCGATGAACCCGCCGCCGGAGCGACGGTGTCGCTCGTGTTCAAGGACCTCACATTCAAGTCGTCGGTCGAAAAGGTGCGCAACGGCCGCGCGGGGCCGACGGGCGTGTTCGCCATTTGCGGATTGCCGGGCACCATCGCCGGCAACCTGCAGGCGTCGCTCGGCGGCGTCACGACGGCCGACCTCCCGGTGACGACGAACGACGAGTCGATCGCCACGGCGAGCCTCTCGATCGGCGGAACGGGGGCGGGGAGCGCGGTGCTCAAGGGAACGGTGAGATTGAAGGGCGGCATGCCCATCGCGGGCGCGCAAGTCACCGTGGTCGGCACGACGACCGTGGTCACGACCGCGGACGATGGAACGTTTACGCTCGGTGGACTGCCTTCCGGCACTCACGAGGCCGTCATTCGCAAGATCGGGTTTGCCAAGGTGTCGCAGATCGTGCATCTCGCGGCGCGCGCGCCGGCCAGCGTGAAGATCGAGCTAGAACAGGCTACGGTTCTCGGCACCATTCGCGTGGTCGGCAAGATGGATGACGGGCTCAGCAGGATCGGTTTCCTCGCGCGCAAGCAGCAGGGGCTCGGCTCGTACTTCACGCCCGAGCAGATCGCGGAAAGGAATCCGGATATGCTGACGGACATGATGCGCATGTCGAACGGGTTGCGCGTGACCACCGCGACGGGCGGCCGCTTTCTGCAGTCGACCTCGGGCGCCGGATCGTCGCAGGACGGCTGCATCAATATCTACATCGACCACGCGCGATTCGACCAGTTCCAGCCCGGCGACGTCGACGACGCGGTGCCGGCCGGCGACCTGGGCGCGATCGAGTATTATTCGATGCCGTCGGCGGTTCCCGCGGAGTTCACGGTACCAGGCAAGACGTGCGCGACGCTGGTGATCTGGTCGAAGACTCTGCTCACCACGCTCAAGCCCAAGCCCTGACGATGTGTCGGCTCAGGCGCGCCCGTTCGCGTGCAGGGCGAGCAGCGCAGCGGTGAGGAGCAGAACGGCGCCCGCCTGATGCGCGACGCCAAGGCCGACGGGCACCCCTTTCAGCAGCGTGGCGATGCCGAGCGTCACCTGAAGCAACGCCGCACCGGCCACCAGCCGCGTCGCGCGCACCAATCGTGAGTTCGCCGAATGCCTGGCGCGATACCAGATCCACGTTGCCAGCGCGAACGTCGCCGTCGCGATCACGCGATGATTGAACTGCACCGCGGCGGGGTTCTCGAACAGGTTGTGCCAAAAGGGAACGAGCTGGCCGTACTCCTGCGGAACGATGCCGGCGCCCATGAACGGAAACGTGTTGTAGATCTTGCCCGCGCGAAGGCCCGCGACGAACGCGCCGCTCGCGGCGGTGACCGGCACGAGCAGTGCGAGCGTCATCAGGCCCGAGGTCAGCACGGGGTCCGCGCTCGCGGCGCGCACTTCGCGCGGCTCGATGAGCTCCGCCGCCGTCCACACGGTGAACGCGTAGAGCGCGAGCGCCGTGATGAGATGTGCGGCGAGCCGGTACTGGCTCACGCTCGTGCGTTCACTGAGACCGCTCTTCACCATCCACCAACCGAGCGCGCCCTGTAGTCCGAGCAGCACGAGCAGGCCGATGAGTCGCGGCCAGATATCGTCCGGAACGCGCCGGCGGAACGCGAACCAGAGCAGAGGGATCGCGAGCGCGATGCCGAGCAGCCGCGCCCAGAGCCGGTGCACGTACTCCCAGAGAAAGATCGTCTTGAACTCGGCGAGCGACATGCCGTGGTTCAGCAGCTGGTACTGCGGAATCCTCTGGTACTTCGCGAACTCGGCGGCCCACGACGCCTCGCTCAGCGGGGGAATGACGCCGGACACCGGCTGCCATTCGGTGATCGAGAGCCCGCTTTCGGTGAGGCGCGTGGCTCCGCCGATCAGGACCAGCAGCGCGACCATCACCGCCCACACGGCGAGCCATCGGCCAATCGCCCGTGAGACTTCGTTCGCCGTCATGGAATGTCGCCGGACAGAATGGTCGCGAGTTTCTTCGTGTCGATGTTGCCGCCGGAAACTACGCACACGACCTTCGGCGCGCCGATGTCGTGCGCGAGCGCCGCCGCGACCGGCGCGGCGCCCGCACCCTCCGCGACGACCCGCGTGCGCTCGACGAGGAGCCGCACGGCGTCGGCTATCTGTCGCAGTGACGCGGCGAGTGATCCGGCGAGGACCTGCCTCGCGAGCGGCCAGATCTCATCGAGCACGCTCTTGCCGCCGATTCCGTCGACGAAGCTCGCGGTGTAGTCGATGCTGACCGGGTGGCCGGCGGCGAGCGACGCGGCGAACGGAGCGCGGCCTTCCAACTCAACGGCGTACACTGGAATCCCGGGCTGTATGGCTCGAGCCGCGCACGCGATGCCGCACGCGAGCCCGCCGCTGCCGTAGGGAACCAGGATCGCGGCGGCATCGGGGAGATCCTCGAGAACCTCCAGTCCGATGGTTCCGTTGCCCGCCATCACCATCGGGTCGGCGCCCGGATGAATGAAGGTGCCGCGCTCGCCGGGCACCTCGTGCTCGAGGATCGCCCGCCACCAGTCCGCGAACGGGACGAGCCGGACGGTGGCGCCGAGGCGCTCGATCGCGTCGAGCTTCGTGCGCGGCGCGTGATCGGGCGCGATCACCCGGCACGGCACGCCGAGCTCGCGGGCCGCCCAGGCGAGTCCCTGCGCCATGTTCCCCGCGCTCGCGGTGTACACGCCATCGGCGAGGCGCTCGGGCGGCAGCGCACGCATGGCGTTGAGCGCGCCGCGGATCTTGAACGAACCGATCGGCTGGAGTGTCTCCAATTTCAGCCAGATCTCGCACGGTGCATCGACCTGCAGGCGCACGAGCGGCGTGCGCAAGGCCGTGCCGGCGATCCGCTCGCGAGCGGCATGGAATTCCGAAAGTGCGATGGGGGCGATCGGTGCGCGCACGGGAGCCTTCGCGGCTGTCAAGAGTCAGGAAACTGAAACGATTCGGCGAGGGCCTCAACAAACAACCCCCCGGGAGTGTTAATAGATGATGCGGCGGAGGCCACGCACCACCCCCGTCGCTCCCCCAATTTCACCCAGGTGATGGCGAATCCGCTCGGCGCGCTGTTCGCGTTCTTCTTCAAGTACCGGCCGGCGGTCTTCCAGCAGGGGGACTTCACCTTCGGTGCGCCCGCGCCGATCGTGATCCTGTTGCTCGTCGGCGCGGCGATCGCGGTGCCGGCGGTGCTCAGCTATCGGCGCGTCCGCGGAAAGAGCTCGGTCCGGGACCGGTGGATACTGCGCGGTCTCCGGATCGCGTCGCTCGCGGTGCTTCTCGTGTGCCTCATGCGGCCGATGCTGCTGCTGAACGCGGCCGTACCGCAACGGAACTTCGTCGGCGTGTTGATCGACGACTCGCGCAGCATGCAGATCGCCGATCGCGGAGGCCGTCAGCGCGCGGACTGGATTCGCGACTCCATCGCCGCCCCGAAGAGCGCACTTCTCGCCGCATTGCGTGAACGTTTTCAGGTGAAGCTCTTCCACTTCGGCGCGACCGCTGAGCGCATCGACGACGCGACCGGCCTGCTCTTCGACGCGAATGAGACGAAGCTCGGTGGCGCGCTCGAAGCCGCGCGCCGGGAACTGGAGATGGTGCCGCTCTCGGGTCTCGTGTTGCTGACCGACGGCGCCGACAACTCGCGCTCGCCCATCGCCGACGAGCTGCTGTCCCTGCGCGCGAAGCAGGTGCCGGTGTTCACGGTCGGCATCGGGTCCGAGCGATTCACCCGCGATATCGAAGTGCGCCGCGTGGAGACCTCGAACACCGTGCTCAAGGGAAGCACGCTCGTGGCGGATGTCCTCGTCAAACAGCGCGGCTTCAGCGGCGCGAAGGTGCCGCTGATGGTCGAGGACGACGGACGCCTGATCGGGCAGTCCGAGATTTCGCTGCCGCCCGACGGCGACGTCGCGCCGGTGCGCGTCGAGGTGAGGATGGCCAGCGCGGGCGCGCGCCTGCTCACCTTCCGAATTCCGCTGCAGAGCGGTGAACAGGTGACGCAGAACAACGCGCAGCAGGCGCTGGTGCGCGTGCGGAGTGCGCGCGAGAAGATCCTTTACGTGGAGGGCGAGCCGCGCTACGAAATGCGCTTCGTCCGCGCGGCCGTGGAAGCGGACTCGAATCTCCAGCTGGTGGCCCTGCAGCGGACCGCGGACCGGAAGTTTCTTCGGCTGAACGTCGATGGCCCCGAGGAGCTCGCCAACGGCTTTCCGGTGACGCGCGGCGAACTCTACTCGTATCGCGCGATCGTCCTGGGCAGCATCGAGGCGAGCTTCTTCACGCACGCCCAGCTCGCGATGCTCGCCGATTTCGTCAACGTGCGCGGCGGCGGCCTGCTCCTGCTCGGCGGACGGCGGTCGTTCGCGGAAGGAGGATACGCCGGCACGCCGCTCGCGGAGGTCATGCCGGTCGTCGTCGAGGGAAACGCGACGGGCGACAGCGTGTCGTTCCTCGCGGATCTCACCGCGTCGCTCACGCCGGGCGGTGCGTCGCACGCCGTCACGCAGGTCGCGGGCGATCAGGCGAAATCCGCGGAACGCTGGAGAACGCTGCCGCCGGTGACGTCGGTGAACCGGATTCGCCGTGTGAAGCCGGGCGCGGTCACGCTGATCGAGGGGAAGGTGCCGAAGGCCGGACGCGCCGGCGCGCCGCAGGGCGAGCAGGTGCACGGGTACGAACAGCCGCTCCTCGTCTATCAGCGCTACGGTCGCGGGCTTTCGGTCGCCATGCCGATCCAGGATTCGTGGACGTGGGCGTTTGGCGCGGAGATCCCGGTGGGCGATCCGACCTTTCCGACGTTCTGGAGGCAGCTCCTTCGATTCCTCACCTCCGATGTGCCGGGGCGCGTGACGGTGCACGTGCAGGCGGATCAGGTGAACCCGCGCACGCCGGTGGACCTGCGCGCCGAAGTCGTGGACAGCGCATTCCTGAGCGTGAACGACGCGCAGGTGGTGGCGCACGTCGTCGGGCCGGCGGGTCCCGTGCTCGACGTGCCGCTCGAGTGGGCCGTCGACCGCGACGGCGAGTATCGCGCGTCGTTCACGCCGGTTGAACCGGGGATCTACACTGTGCGCGTCGACGCGACGGCGCACGACGGGTCGGTGGCGAGCGACTCGGCCTTCGTGCGCGTGGCCGACCTCAACGCCGAGTATGTGGACGCCGAGATGCGCGCCTCGCTCCTCCAGCGCCTGGCGCGCGAAACCGGCGGCCGCTTCTACACCCCGGCGACCGTCTCCACCCTCGCGGAAGACGTGGCCATGAGCAAGCGCGGCGTCACGGTCGCGAACGAGCTGGACCTGTGGGACATGCCGGTGAACTTCCTGCTGCTCGTGGCGCTGCTCTCGGCGGAATGGGGCTACCGGAAGCTGCGAGGCCTCGCATGAGCACCGTTCGCCTCGCCCGGCATTTGCTCATGGCTCTCTGCCTTCTGCCGTCCGCCGTCTGCCGTCTCGAGTCGCAGACTCGCGTCGTCATCGTCAGCGGCCTCGGCGGCGAACCGGGCTACAGCGCCGAGTTCGCCGCCGAGGCCGAGGGGCTCGCCGCCGCCCTGCACGATCGCTTGGGCATCGCGGACTCGAGCATCTTCTGGTTCGGTGAAGACAGCGTCGGCCGCTCGCCCCGCTTTCGCGGCCAGTCCACCAAGCCGAATGTCGAGCGGGCGATCATGGCGATCGCCGCGCGCGCCGAGCCGTCATCGCAGTTCGTGCTCGTGTTGATCGGGCACGGCGCGGGCGAGGGTCCGGAGACCCGCATCGACATCCCCGGTCCCGATCTCGACGCGAAAGACTTCGCGCGACTGCTCGCCGCGTTCCCGGTGCAGCGGGTCGCGTTCATCAATCTCACGAGCGCGAGCGGCGACATGATTCCCACGGTCGCCGGCGCGAATCGCGTGATCATCACTGCGGCGAAGACCGCGTACGAGCGCAACGAGTCGCACTTCG
>JADGQS010000056.1 GCA_017881585.1 Gemmatimonadaceae bacterium
ACCGGAAGTTCGGACTGATCGGAGAAGTACATCGGATGGTCGAGGCGGCAGTCGCGAAGTCCGAGGACGTCGTTGAGTTCACGCAGCGCCTCCTCGAGCTGCCACGCGCCGTGGAACGGGCCGAAGTAGGTGCCGTGCTCATCGTTTCCCGCGCCGCGCACCACCATGAACTTCGGCGCGGGCCCGGGCGTGATGCGAATGAACGCGAAGTGCCGCGCGTCGCGTTTCATCATCACGTTCAGTCGCGGGCGGTACTTCTTGATGAGCCGGAGCTCCTCGATCAGCGCCGCGAACTCGCTCGGGTGATAATCCCACATCACCTCGCCGGCTTCGCGAATGATGCGGGCGCTCTTCTCGGCGGGAAAGTCAGCGCGAAAGTAGCCGAGCAGCCGCGTGCGCAGATTCTTGGCCTTGCCGACGTAGAGGATCTCGCCGTCGGGCGAAATCATTCGATAGACGCCAGGGCGCTGACGCACGCCCGCTTTGACGTGTCCGAGCATCGTCTCGACGCGCGCCTCGATGGCGGCCGACGCGGAGCGCCGTTTGCGGCTCACGCGATCACTTCTGGCATGTGGTGCACCAGACGGTGACGCGGTTCTCGAGTGCGTGCGACGACCGCAGCGTGGTGCCGCAGCGCTCACAGGGCTCGCCTTCGCGGCCGTACACCTTCACGAGACTCAGGAATCCGCCGCGGCCGCCGTATGGATCCCGGTAGTCGCGGAAGCTCGTGCCGCGCTGCTCGACTGCCGCGCGCAGAACGTCGATCGTCTCGGCATGGAGCGCTGCGGCCCGGGCGTGCGTGAGCGACGAGCCGCGGCGCGTCGGGCGGATGCGAGCGCGCCAGAGCGCCTCGTTCGCATAGATGTTTCCGATGCCCGCGATGCGCCGCTGGTCCATGAGGATCGTCTTGATCGCCCGAGTTGAAGCCCGTACGATTTCCGTAAATCGCTCCGCCGTGAATGAAGCCTCGAGCGGTTCGGGGCCGATGGCGGTCGTGAACGATTCGAAGCGCTTCGGCGCCATGAGTGCGACGGTGCCGAGCCGGCGTACGTCACGAAAGCGGAGCGTGCGGCCGTCGGCGAGCGGGAACTGGATGCAGGTGTAGTCGTCGCCGCTGCGCCTGAACGGGGCCGGCTCCACGAGCAGGGCGCCCGTGAATCGCGGCGACACCACGAGGCGGTCGCCGGTGGACAGATCGGCCACTACGTATTTCGCCCGTCGCCAGAATCGCTCGAACGTGGCGCCGGCAATTCGCAGCGAGAACGCCTTGCCCGTTCGCTCGCGAAGCACGTCGGCGCGGTGCACGTGCGCCGCGATCACCGTCGCGCCGCGGACCGTGGATTCGAGGTCGCGAGCGATGGTCTCGACTTCGGGAAGTTCAGGCACCTGCCGACAGCCGCGCGAGGTCGCGCCAGCCGATGTCGCCGCGATACTGCCGGCCGGCGAACTCCACGCGCGACGCATGCGACGCGCTGAGTTTCTGCGCCGCCGCCAGCGAATCGCCCAGCGCCGTGATCGCGAGCACACGGCCGCCCGCCGTGACCAGCTCGCCGGACGCGTTTCGCTTCGTGCCGGCATGAAAGACGATCACATCGCGCTCGGCCGGCGGCAGCGTGATGACATCGCCGGAGTCAACGGAGCCCGGATATCCCGCGGCCGCAACGACGGTGGTCACAGCCGCGCCCGCCCGCCAGTCAATCGGCGGCGCGCCGGCGATGGAGTCGCCGTTCGCGATCGCGCGCATCGGCTCGATGAGATTCGACGCCATGAGCGGCAGGAGCGCCTCGGTTTCGGGATCGCCAAAGCGGCAATTGAATTCCACCACCTTCTGGCCGTCGCGCGTGAGCATGAGTCCCGCGTAGAGCAGCCCCGTGAACGTCGACCCGGAAGCGCGCAGCGCCGAGAGCGTCGGCAAGAAGACGCGATCGACCGTCTGCGCGGCGAGACCGGCAGTGGCAATGGAAACGGGAGCGTACGCACCCATGCCGCCGGTGTTCGGCCCGGTGTCGCCATCGCCGACGCGTTTGTGATCCTGCGCCGCGATCATCGGCAGCACATGCGTGCCGTCCGTCAGCGCGAACACCGAGATCTCTTCACCGCTCATGAACTCCTCGACGAGCACTTCGTGCCCGGCCTCGCCGAACGCATTTCCCTCGAGCATCGATGCGATCGCGTCGCGCGCCTCGCCGATCGTCGTCGCGACGATCACGCCCTTTCCGGCCGCGAGCCCCGATGCCTTGATCACCACGGGTGCGCCGAGTCGCTCTGCTTCGGCGTTCGCCGCCGCAACGTTGGTGAACGTACGCGCGCTGGCCGTCGGAACGCTCGCGGAGATCATGAGCTCTTTTGCGAATCGCTTTGACGTTTCAATTCGCGCGGCGGCCTTCGAGGGCCCGAACACCGCCAGGCCGTTCGACCGGAAGTGATCGACGATCCCCGCGTCGAGCGGTCCCTCGGGCCCGACGATCGTGAACGCGACGTCTTCGCGCCTGGCGAGCGCGGCGATCGCGGCGATATCCGTCGCCGCGATGGCCGCGCAGCGGCCGAGTTCGGCGAGCCCGGGATTGCCGGGCGCCGAGATGAGTTCGAGCGCCGGGTCGTCTTGGAGGAGCTTCCAGCCGAGCGCGTGCTCGCGGGCGCCTCCGCCGACGACCAGCACCCTCACCGGCGGCCGCCCTTGAACGCATCGTCGAACGCGCCTTTCGCGCGATCGAACACGTCGCCGATCTTGCCCATCGCCTCACGCGCCTGGTCGCCGTAATAGCCCGCGGCGTCGGAGAAGTCCTGGTTCAACGGGCGTTCGGTCGACGGATCCGAACGCTTCGCGTATTCGCCGGCCAGGATCTTGTCGTACGCACCGCCGTCGATCCAGCGCTGCAGCTCGGCGGCGCGCACGGTGTTGAACGGATGCTCGCGGAACACCGTGTTGAGGACTTTCATGACGGTATCCCACGCGCCGCCCTGCGTCTCGTACTGCGCGGCCTGCTTCATGAATTCGTCGAGGCTGATCTTGTCGTCGCCGCTGCCGCCGCCCGCGAACTTCAGGAACGACATCAGCGTATCGTCGCGGCTCTGCGAGCCGAGGAGCCCCGCGCGATCGGCCGAGAGCTCGCTCTTCCGGTACCACTCGAACAGCGCGACCTGAATCGGAAGGAGCGCGATGCCGGCGAGGAAGGGCAGCCCGCGCAGGCCGACGAGGATGAGGATCGCCGCGAGCGTGCGGTAGATCACGTGCCCGCTCATCACGTGCCCGACTTCGTGCGCGAGCACGAACCGCTGCTCCTCACGATTGAGCAAACCGAGCGTGCCGGAGTTGATCACGATGAACGGCTCATTGAAACCGACCGCGCCCGCGTTCGCCTCGGGTGTCTGCGTGACGTAGAGCTGCGGACGCGTGGGGCAATTCATGGTCGCCAACACTTCTTCGTACAGCTCGTTGAGTCCCGGCCGCTGGTTCGGGCCGATCAGCACGGCGTTCGCGAGGAAGAGCTGGCGCACGCCGGTGTCGCCGAAGAATCCGACCACCTTGCGCACGACGTCGTCGAACAACGGCAGCGCGCGCAGGGCGTTCAGCGCGGCACGGTCGGCGGGATGTTCCCAGGAAGTTGACGAGATGTCGGTGAGGACTTTGCGATCGGGCATACAGCCTCCAAGGTCGATTCCGGGTGCGGCGGTCTCTCCGTACTACGCCTCGGACACGATAAAAGTGTCGTCCGGTAGTTGTCTGGCAGCTGAGAGCAGGCCGCTAAGAGCTCACAGCTCTGACGTCAAAGCTCTCAGCTCTTAGCCGCGAGCCGTTAGCTGTCAGATTCCACGGAACGCCTGTTCAAGGTCCTCCAGCAGATCGTCCACGTCCTCCACGCCGCACGAGAGGCGCACGAGCCCCTCCGTGACGCCCAGCGCGGCGCGCCGCGCCGGCTCCACCGACGCATGGGTCATCGACGCGGGATGGCTGATGAGCGATTCCACCCCGCCCAGCGACTCAGCGAGCGAGAAGACTTTCACGCGGCCGAGCACCGTCGCGGCGTTCGCCTTCGACTTGGTCTCCACGGAGATCATGCCGCCGAATCCGGACATCTGCTTCTTCGCGAGTTCGTGTTGCGGGTGCGACGCGAGCCCCGGATAGAAGACCCGCTCGGCGCCAAGCTGCGTCGCGAGTGCGTCCGCGATCTTGCGGCCGTTCGCGTCGTGCTGCCGCATGCGCAGCGCGAGCGTCTTGGTGCCCCGGAGAGCGAGCCACGAATCCATCGGACCGGGGACTGCGCCCGCGGCGTTCGCGATGAACTGGATGCGCTCGGCGAGGTCGTCGTCGTTCAGCACGCAGATCCCGCCGATCATGTCGCTGTGGCCGTTCAGGTACTTCGTGGTCGAGTGGAACACGATGTTCGCGCCGTATTCGAGCGGACGCTGGAAGAACGGCGTGGCGAACGTGTTGTCCACGATGAGCAGCACGCCGCGCTTCTTCGCGATCGCGGCAGCGGCGGCGAGATCGGTGAGCCGCATGAGCGGGTTCGTCGGCGTCTCGAGCAGCATCGCGACGGTCTTCGGCGTGATGGCGCCCTCGATCTTCTGCGGATCGCGCGTGTCGACGAACGAAAACGACATGCCGAAGTTCGTGAGGATCTTGTCGAACAGCCGGTACGTGCCGCCGTACACGTTCTCGCCGCAGACGATGTGATCGCCCGCCTTGAACAGCTTCATGAGCGAGTCGGTGCAGCCCATTCCGCTCGAGAAGGCAAAGCCGTGCCGGCCGCCCTCGAGTGCGGCGACGTTCCGCTCGAGCGCCTCGCGCGTGGGATTCTTGCCGCGGGCGTATTCGTACCCCTTGTTCACCCCGAGCGCGTCCTGCACGTAGGTGGACGTCTGCACGATGGGCGGCATGATCGCGCCGGTCGTGGGATCGGGGCGCTGCCCCGCATGAATCGCCCTGGTCGAGAAGCGATACGGAAGGTCTTCGTCGAATACGCGAGTCATACAGCTAGATGGAAGATGGAAGATGGAAGACCGGGAACCGAAGACCGAAGACCGAGGACCGAAGCTGGCGGGTGCCTCAAAGATAACGCGAAGCTACCTTTAGTCACGATGACTGACTCTGCCCTCATGATCAGCGTATCCGGCATCCGTGGACGCGTGGGCTTCGGGCTCTCGCCCGAGGTGGTGGCGCGCTACGCGGCGGCGTTCGGCGCGTGGGCGCTGACGAACGCTCCGGGAAGATCGCGCGCGGTCGTCCTCGGGCGTGACAGCCGCGTGTCGGGGCCGCTGTTCCACCAGGTCGCGCGCGCCGCGCTCGAGTCTGTGGGCGCCGACGTCATCGACCTGGGGCTGACGACCACTCCCACCCTGCAGATGGCGGTCGAGCACCACCATGCCGCAGGCGGCCTGTGCATCACCGCGAGCCACAACCCGATCGAGTGGAACGCGCTCAAGTGCGTCGGCCCCGCGGGACTCTTCCTGAACGCCGAGGAAGGCGCCGCGATGCGCGCCTTCGTCGAGGGCGGGATCCCGTACGCGACGTTGGACGCGCTCGGCACCACGCACTTCGACGGCGACGCGATCACGCGTCACCTGCAGGCGGTGCTGAAGCTGCCGTTCATCAACGTCGGCGCGATTCGGGCGCGCGGGTTTCGCGTGGCCTACGACGCATGCCGTGGCGCGGGCGGCGCGATCATCCCGCACCTCCTCGAGCTGCTCGGCTGCGAGGTGCACACGATCAATCTCCAGACCGATGGCCGGTTCCCGCGGCCGCCGGAGCCGATTCCGGAGAACCTCGGCGATCTCGAACGCCTCGTGAAGGACACGGGAGCGCAGATCGGCTTCGCGACCGATCCCGACGTGGATCGCCTGGCCGTGGTGTCGGACGAGGGCGTCGCGATCGGCGAGGACTACACGCTCGCGTTCGCATGCCGTGTCGTGCTGCGACACCGGAAAGGACACGTCGTCACCAACCTTTCGACGAGCCGCGTGGTGGACGACGCTGCCGCCGAGCACGGCCAGCGCGTGATCCGCGCGCCGGTCGGCGAGGTGAACGTCGCGCTCCGCATGCGTGCGGAGAAGGCGGTGATCGGCGGTGAAGGGAACGGCGGCGTCATCCTTCCCGAACTGCACCTCGGCCGCGACGCGCCGCTTGGGGTGGCACTCGTCTTGCAAATGATGCTGGAAGACCCGCGCACGATTTCAGCGGTCGTGGCAGACGCGCCGCGGTACGCGATCATCAAGGACAAGCTGGCCAGGCCCGATGCTCCGCTCGACACTGTGTACGCCGCGCTGAAAGCGGCCTTTCCGGACGCCGAGGCGGATATGCAGGACGGGATGCGCCTGGACTGGCACGATCGTTGGGTGCACATACGGCCCTCGGGAACGGAACCGGTGGTTCGGGTCATCGCCGAGGCGCCCACGCGGGTCGACGCGCAGAAGCTCGTCGACCGCGGACGCGAACTGCTGGCCAAGCTTTCATAAGGAGCGAGGTAAAGACACACGCCATGTGCGGAATCATCGGATACATCGGGCCGAGAGAGGCGACGCCGCTGCTGATAGAGGGGCTGCGGCGCATGGAGTATCGCGGCTACGATTCCGCGGGCGTCGCGCTGTGGGACGGCGAGGCGATCGAGGTCCGCCGCGCGGCGGGAAAGATCGCGAAGCTCGAAGCGGCGATCGCCGCCGACCCGGTGGACGGGATGGTCGGCATCGGGCACACGCGCTGGGCGACGCACGGTGCGCCGAACGAGCGCAACGCGCATCCGCACCTGAGCGCCGACGGCAGCGTGGCCGTCGTGCACAACGGGATCATCGAGAACGCCAGCGTGCTTCGCGGTGCGCTGCAG
Source organism: Gemmatimonadaceae bacterium (assembly GCA_017881585.1). Classification (GTDB taxonomy): domain Bacteria; phylum Gemmatimonadota; class Gemmatimonadetes; order Gemmatimonadales; family Gemmatimonadaceae; genus Fen-1231. The sequence continues at coordinate 6,822 of JADGQS010000056.1, forward strand.
GACCTCGGGTACGTCTTCCGCTCCGACACGGATACCGAAGTGATCGCGCACCTCGTGCAGGAGCTGTTCGACGGCTCGCTCGAGGAGGCGGTGATCCACGCGCTGCGCAAGATCGAGGGCACGTACGGCATCGCCGTGATTTCGAGCCGCGATCCGGGCAAGATCGTCGCGGCGAGGAAGGGTAGCCCGCTGCTCATCGGCGTCGGAAACGGCGAGAACTTCCTCGCGTCCGACGCGTCCGCGATCCTCGCGCACACCAGGCAGGTCGTGTACCTCGACGACGGCGACGTGGCGGTGATCGAACGCGACAGCTATCGCGTGATCGACCTCAACGCCATGCCGCTGCCGCGCGACGTCGATCGCATCGACTGGGACCTCGCCGAGATCGAGCGCGGCGGCTACGCGCACTTCATGCTGAAGGAGATCTTCGAGCAGCCGCAGTCGGTCGAGAACACGATGCGCGGCCGGTTGATGCTCGAGGACGGCACGGCAAAGCTCGGCGGCCTCAATCTTTCGCACGAAGACCTGCTGCGGATCGACAACATCATCATCACGGCGTGCGGCACGAGCTGGCACTCCGCGCTGATCGGCGAGCTGCTCATCGAGGAACTCGCGCGCATTCCCGTGGAGGTCGAGTACGCTTCGGAATTCCGCTACCGGAATCCGATCGTCACCGAGCGCACGCTGTGCATCGTGATGTCACAGTCGGGAGAGACGGCGGACACGCTCGCGGCGATGCGCGAGGCCAAGCGGCGCGGCGCGCGCACGCTGGGGCTCGTCAACGTCGTCGGCTCGACGATCGCGCGCGAGGACGACGGCGGCGTGTACCTGCACGCCGGGCCCGAAATCGGCGTGGCGAGCACGAAGGCGTTCACGAGCCAAGTGGTGGCGCTCGCGCTGTTCACCCTCAAGCTGGCACGCAAGCGCGATCTTTCCGTGGTGCGCGGAAGAGAGATCGCGCAGGCGCTGCACGCGCTTCCCGCGCAGATCCAGGAGGTGCTCGACCGCGCGCCGGCGGTCGAGGCGATCGCCGAGCGGTTCAAGGATGCGACGAATTTCCTGTACCTCGGGCGCGGATTCAACTTTCCGGCGGCGCTCGAAGGCGCGCTCAAGCTGAAGGAGATTTCATACATCCACGCCGAGGGCTATCCCGCGGCGGAGATGAAGCACGGCCCGATCGCGCTGATCGACGAGCACATGCCCGTGGTGTTCATCGCGCCGCACGACGCGGTGTTCGACAAGATCGTGTCGAACATCCAGGAGGTGAAGGCGCGCAGCGGCACGACGATCGTGATCACCAGCCGCGACGAGCCGGCGCTCAGGGGGCTGATCGACCACGAGATCCGGATTCCGGAGACGCTCGACATGCTGATGCCGATCCTGGCGTCGGTGCCGCTGCAGCTGCTGGCGTACTACATCGCGGTGAAGCGCGGGGCGCATGTGGACCAGCCGCGGAACCTGGCCAAGAGCGTGACCGTCGAATAGGAGCATCGGTACGGCAGCGAACAACTCGCCGAAAAGAAGCAGAATCACGGATCTTCACAGCAATCAACAGCCGGATGATCGCGGATCAATCCTGGGGGAACTGCAACCGCGAGAACAGGCACCCAGCCATTATCCGCGAGAATCCGGCGAGTGATCCGTGGAATCCGCGGTTGTGCGCTTTAAATTCCGCAATGCCTCACGCGCGCCCTGCGCCTCCCGAGACCTCGGGTACCGGTCTATGAGCATGCGCAGCTCGGCCATCGCGCGTCCCGGATCACCGAGCGGACCGAGCAGCAGGTCGATGATCTTCTGGCTCGTGTAGCGCTGCAGCTCCGGTTTCGCGGCCGGCAGCGAACGCGCGAGGCGAAATCGCTCGATTGCCGTTGCAGGATCGCCGAGTTCGCGCGCGTAGAGTTCCGCCGACCGCACGAGCGGCCACGGGTTGCCTGGTTCGGCGACGGCCACTGCCTCCCATGCCGACACGGCTCCCTTGAAGTCGCCGCGCACCTCGAGGGTGACGATCTCCGAGTGTTCGTTCGCGTAATGTCCGGTCGTCGCCGGCATCGTGAACGTCTGTGCGGCGTGGCCGGAGCCGCTCAGCAGGATCCAGCCGAACGTCTTGCCGAACGCATATCCGATGATCCCGCCGATGGGAAAGAGCAGAAAGAACGGAACCGGTGACGGACGCCCGGATGCGTACACGCCCATCGGAAGGAAGAAAAAGAGGAGGCTGGCGCCCCAGACGCCCTGCATTCCACCTCTGTGCACCCATGCCGTATAGCGTTCGCTCTGAGACATGCACTATTCTACTCGGTCATGCGCGTACTGCTCCAGCGGGTGTCGCGGGCCGAAGTGCGGGTCGAGGGCCGGAGTACCGGCTCCATCGGCGCGGGATTCCTGTTGCTCGCGGGTTTCACACACACGGATACGGCAGCGCAGGTCGTGTGGATGGCCGACAAGATCAGCGGGCTGCGCCTGTTCTCCGACACGGAGGGGAAGATGAATCTCGGCCTGGCCGACGTCGGCGGCGCGGTGCTCGTGGTGAGCCAGTTCACGCTCTACGGCGACGCGGCGAAGGGGCGCCGGCCGAGCTTCATCGATGCCGCGCGCCCCGAAGTCGCCGTGCCGTTGTATGCCACATTCATCGCTCTGCTGCGCGAACGGGGACTCCACGTGGAGACCGGCGAGTTCGGCGCCATGATGGACGTCGAGCTCGTGAACGACGGGCCCGTCACGCTCTGGCTCGAGAAGTGAGCGTCCACTCGGCGCGCGTGATCCTCGCGTCGGCATCGCCGCGGCGCCGCGAGCTGCTGCGGCTCGTCGGCATCGAGCACGAGATTCGCCCGGCCGACATCGACGAGTCGCTGCTTCCGGGCGAGACTCCGGCCGCGCACGCCGAGCGGCTCGCCCGCGCGAAGGCACACGCGGTCGCGGAGCACGAACCCGGTGCGGTGGTCATCGCGGCGGACACGATCGTCGTGGTCGACGGCGAGGTGTTGGGGAAGCCGGGTGACGAAACGGCCGCGCGCGCGATGCTCAGGCGCCTGAGCGGACGCACGCACACGGTGCTCACGGCGATCGCGGTCGCTCGCGAATCGCAGACGGAATCGGCGGTCGAATCGGTCGACGTCACCTTTCGTCCGCTGAACGACGAAGAGATCGGCGCCTACATCGCGACCGGCGAACCGATGGACAAGGCGGGCGCCTACGGCATCCAGGGATACGGCGCGACGATCGTCGAGCGTGTGAACGGGGATTATTTCAGCGTGATGGGGCTGGGGCTGCGGCGGCTGGTGGAGCTGCTGGAGAGGGTGGGGGCGCCGTATCGATTCAAGCCCGTGGGACTCTGAACGGGTAAGACTGAGATTGGAGTGGCAAGATAGGTCCCGCAACCACACTCGCCTCTCCCCACTTAGGCCTGCTCAATCTCGCTTCTGCCGCCGCGCGCATAGCGCGTCCTCCACAACTCGACCTTATCCAGCACGTCGCGGACGCTGATCCGCCCCATCCGTCCGTGCCGATTCTCCATCGTGACCGGATAGTCCTCTCCCGGTTCGCCATACACGTCGATCATGAGATCGCGGAATTTGCGATAGGGTCCGACGCGCTTCGGGTTCGAGTACCCGATGAGCGACACCACCGGGCGGTCCAGCGCGACGCTGATGTGCAGCGGGCCGGTGTCGGGCGACAGCACGAGCGCCGCGCCGTCGAAGATCGCGACCAGTTTCCTCAGTCCCGAGCCGAGCGCAGAAACCGGCTTGTGGTGCGTGAGGTCGAGTATCACCCGCTCGGCGTGTTCTTCGCGTGGCGACCGGCCGCCGACGAGCACCGCCTGCATACCGAAGTCGGCGTGCAGCGCGTCGCATACCGCGGCCCAGCGCTCGGGCATCCAGTCCTTGTCGGCCTTGCTCGTGGCGACGACGATCGGCACCGCGGGACGATCGAGTTTCGCGTAGAACTCGCGCTGCCACTCGCGTTCGCCGGCCCAGGGTCCCAGTCCCCACTCGACGGGCTCGTGCGGCACCTCGAGCCAGTCGCAGAACTCGAAGTACTGGTCCTGCACGTGCTGCATCGCATGCGGGGGGATCTTGTCGGTCGTGAAGAGCCAGTTGAAATCTCGGGCGCGTGCCCGGTCGAACCCGAGCTTGACGGGCGCCCATGTGAACGACGTGATGATGCCGGCCTTGAAGTAGACCTGCAGGTTGATCACCAGGTCGAACTCGCGCCCGCGCAAGGCGCGCCGGACCTCGAGGAACCCGCGCAGCCCGGCCGACCGGTCGAACAGGACGATCTCGTCCACGAGCGGGTGGCCGCGGACGAGCGTCGCCGGGCCCGGCTGAAGCACCCACGTGAGGTGCGTCGCGGGATTCGCCCGCTTGAGCGCGGTGATGACCGGCAGCACGTGCACCACGTCGCCGACGGCGCTCATCATCACGATGCAGATGCGATTGGTCGGTACGCGGCTCACGCGCCCGTCTCCTTGCGGCCGAGGCCGAGCGTGCCCGCCAGCGGCGCGAGATCCGTGAACTCGTCGATGTCGAGATTCCAGCGCTTGCGCCATTTCCGCGCGGAGCGGATGAGCCTCGAGAGGTTTTGCGTGGCGATCTCGGCGCTCCCGGCCGCACCGAACTCCACGCGATCGACGTCGAGCACGAACGCGGTCGGTCCGTCGCCGTTGGGCGTGATGAAGACGTTCTTCAGGTTCAGGTCGGGATGCAGTGCACCGGCCGCGCGCAGGGAGCGCAGCAGTCCGGCGAGCGCAGCCAGCAGCGACTTGCGCGCGACTTCATCACCCGCCGCCCGCCACGCATCGGGGAAATCCGCGCCGCGAAGCGTGCGCGTGGCGACGTCCGCCCGTGCGAACGGCCCGAACGCGGGATACACGGCATAGGCGACGACTTCGGGAGTCGGCACTCCCGCGTGCGCGAGCCGCAGCGCCGTTGCGAGCTCGTGCGGGGCGCGTGTCGGCGCGAAGTAGAGGTCGCCGGTGAGCGTGGCCAGCACGCCGCCGTGTGCCGTGTGCCTCACGACCACCTCGACGCCGTTCGGGAGCGCCGCGGCCCACGCGGTGCCGCGTCCGGCGAGGGCACGGGCGCCGGGCTGCCGCGCCGCGAACTCGTAGAGTGACGCCGCCGCCAGCGCCTCGCGAACGGCACCCGCGAGCGGCTGCTGCGCGACCACGTGCGCGCGCCCAACGAGGAACGACTCGTAGCCCGCGGGCGCCTCGAGCCCGCTCACCGCACCACGGTGTAAACCTTCACCGGTTGGCTCTTGTTCTTGAGCTCCATCGGCGGCATCGGCTTCATGCGGGGCGGCGTCTTCAGCGCGGCCTTGAACCCCTCGCTCACGAGGATCTCGCCGGGGCCCGCCGCACCACACAGCCTGCTCGCGGTGTTCACGGTGTCGCCGATCACGGTGTACTCGAGACGGCGCTCGCTGCCGATGTTGCCCGCGAACGCCTCGCCGAAGTTTAGCCCGATGCCGATCTGCAGCGTGGGACGTCCCGCGGCCGTCCAGCGCTCGTTGAGCTGGTCGAGCGCGAGCATCATGTCGAGGGCGGATTCCATCGCGCGGTCCACATCATCGCTCTCGCCGAGCGGCGCGCCCCACTGCGCCATGACCGCGTCGCCGATGAACTTGTCGAGCGTGCCGCCGTGACGGAACACGCATTCCACCATCTCGGTGAAATACTCCGTGAGCAGCTTCGCCATCGCGTCGGGATTCATCGTTTCCGACAGCGCGGTGAAGCCGCGGATGTCGGAGAAGAGCACGGCGATGGGGCGCTTGTCGCCGCCGAGCTTCACGGCGTCGGCGCTGTTCGCGATGCGCGCCGCGAGGTGCGGAGTGAAGAAGCGCTCGAAGTTGCTGCGCACCAGCGCCTCGCGGCGAATGCGCTCGCCGAACTGCCCGTTCTCGATGGCGACCGCCGCGATCCCCGCGAACGCGATGAGAAAGTCGAGGTCGGCTTCGCCGAACCGGTGCGTGCTCTGGAAATTGTCCACGTAGAGGACGCCCAGGACCTTGTTCTCGGAGCCGATCAGCGGCGCGCACAGAGCGGACCGCACGCGCTGCATGAGGATCGACTGTCCGGTGAAGCGCTGGTCCTCGCCCGCGTTGTCGGAGAGCACGGCGACCTTCTCATCGACGGTCATGCGCGCGATCGACTGCGGCACGGCCTGCGGCGCATCGGCGCCCCGCTTGTCGCGTGAGATCTTGGTGTTCAACTGTCCTGTGTCGTCCACGAGCAGGATCGCGCAGCGGTCGGCTTCGAGAATCTGGAACGCGTAGTCCGCGACCTTTCGCAGGAGCGCGTCCACGTCCGTGCTACGCGTCAATCCTTTCGACACTTCCAGCAGGATCTGCAGCTTCTGCCGGTCCTTCTCCGCAGGATCGGCGTCGCCGGCCATGACGGCCTTGATGCTGCCGCTGTGCCGGCCGAGCGCGGCGACGGCGTCGGCCGGTGACGGCACCTGGCGCACGATCGTCGCCCCCGGCTTCGGCCCGGGCTCTTCCGGCTTCGGGCTTCCGGCTTCCGGTTCCTGCACCACCACCGGCGCGAGTTCCTCGAGACGGAACGCGACCTTGCCGAACGTGAGCGTGTCGCCAGGCACGACGAAATAGCTGTCGACCTTCACACCGTTCACGAACGTGCCGTTGCTCGAGCCGACGTCCTTCACCTGCAGGCCGTCTTGCGCGACGGTCAGCTCGGCATGGCGCCTCGAGACGGTGGCGTCGACCACGGCGCAGTCCGAATTCACGGCGCGGCCCACGACCATCGTGGCGCCGGGCCGCAACTCGAAGTTGTACTCGTTCTCGATGCCGGCGAGCTGGAAAGACATTGGGCTAAATATGACGCGCGGCGGGCAACCGTCCAACCGATTTCGCCGCGCGCACCCGGCCAATTGCCGTCAGCATGGCCCTCGCCTTGTTCTCCGTTTCGTCCCACTCCCGCTCCGGCACGGAGTCCGCGACGATTCCCGCGCCGCACTGCACGCTGGCCTCGCCGCCCGCGATCACGCAGGTGCGGATCGTGATCGCGAGGTCCATCCGCCGGTCGCCGTACGCGATGTAACCCACCGCCCCGGAATAGGGCCCGCGGCGCTCCGGCTCGAGCTCGTCGATGATCTCCATCGCGCGGACTTTCGGCGCGCCGGTCATCGTCCCCGCCGGGAACGTCGCCCGGAAGACGTCGAGTGTGGAGCGGCCCGGGGCGAGGCGCCCCTCCACCTGGCTCACGATGTGCATCACGTGTGAAAAACGCTCGATCGCCATCAGTTCGGTCACCCGAACGGAGCCGTATTCGGAGACGCGTCCCACGTCGTTGCGGCCGAGGTCCACGAGCATCACGTGCTCGGCACGCTCCTTCTCGTCCGCGAGCAGCTCGGCGGCGGCCGCAGCGTCCTCCGCGGCGTTGCGCCCGCGAGTCCGCGTGCCCGCGATCGGGCGCACGATGACGTTGTCGTCGGCGACGCGCACGTGCAGCTCGGGCGAACTCCCAACCAGCTCCACACCATCGAGCGCCAGGTGGTACATGTAGGGAGATGGATTCAGTGCCCGAATGGCGCGGTAGAGCGCCGTGCCGTCGAAGTCATGGGGCAGCACGATGCGCCGCGCGAGCAGCACCTGGAAGCAGTCACCGGCGACGATGTATTCCTTGATGCGATCGACGTCGGCGAGGAACTTCGCGCGCTCGTAGGTGGAGCGTCCCTGCGCGGGCTTCGCGTCCGGGTCGAGGTCGAGCGGCGGCAGCGACGGGCCCGTGCGCAGCCGCGCGATCACCGCGTCGATCTCGCCGTGCGCATGTGCCGTGAGCCCGCGCACGCCGGCCTCGCTCGTGCCGTGCGGAACGCGCATCGCCGCGACCACGCGGGCCTGGGCGCGCAGGTTGTCGATGATCACGACGACGCCGGTGAAGACGAACAGCGCATCCGGCGCCTTCACGCCCGGCGGCGGCGCGTGCGGCAGCTGCTCGATGTAGCGCACGGCGTCGTACGAGAAGTAACCGACCGCTCCGCCCCAGAAGGCGCCGAGTTCGGGCGCATCGACGGGCTCGTACGCGGTGATGATCTCCCGAAGGTCCGCGAACGGATCCTCGGGCCTGCGGTCACCTTGCCAGCCGCTGCCGGGAGTCCAATCCTGGACAACTCCATCGGCAAGCTTCCACGCCGCCCGCGGCTCCGCGCCGAGGAACGTGTAGCGCGCCCACGTATCGCCGCCGGCGGGCGCGGACTCGAGCAGGAAGGCGAACTCCGGCGTGTGGGGCTGCCGGCCTCCGCTGCGGAGACGCGCGAACGCGGACACCGGCGTGTCGGTGTCGAGCAGGATGTCCTTCCAGACCGGAACGAGCGTGCCCGTTGCCCCGTCCGGAGCGTGCGATGATCTTCCCTTCATGCGTCCTCTGTTCGCGGCGAAATACAAACTTTCCAGCGCGTTCGTGGCGGCAGGTTGTGTTCTCGTGGCCGGTGTTCCAGTCGCAGCGCGAGCGCAGCAGTGGAACGACGCGCGCACGATGAGCCTGGTGGACATCGCGATCGCACGGCGCGCCGCCCAACTGGCCGACACCGGTCTCGCCAACTTTCACGCCACCGCCCACGGATCGCTGACCTTCCTCGCCCAGCTGGGAGAAGGGTTCCCCGACCCGCCGAAAGTGGTGCGCACGGACGAGCTCGCCGTGGAAGTCTATTGGCGCGCGCCGAACGAGAGCAAGCAGCGCATCGTGGGGCGGCGCGACACGCTCCTCCTTCCGACGGACATCCAGTACCATCGCGACCACCTCGCGATCGTCCAGAACAACTTCCCGTCGATCATCCGGCTCGGCGAGGGCGACGAGGTGCGCGACGTTCCGCACCCGCTGTCCGGACTCGGACGAACCATTTACGACTACGCGATCACCGATTCGCTGATGATCCGCACGAACGATCGCACGTTCGACGTGGTGATGGTCAGGGTGCGCCCCAAGGACGTGACGCAGCCGCGGGCCGTGGGCGCGGTGTACCTCGACCGCGCGAACGGCAGCGTGGTGCGCATGACGTTCAGCTTCACGCGCGCCGCGCTGAAGGACGAACAGCTCGAGGATGTCTCGGTCATTCTCGAAAACGGTCTCGTCGACGGCCGCTTCTGGCTCCCGCGCAGGCAGGAGATCGAGATCCGCCGCGCCGGAAGCTGGATGCAGTTTCCGGCGCGGGGGATCATTCGCGGCCGCTGGGAAATCTGCTGCGTGCAGGTGAATGCGGACCTGCAGACGCCGCTCTTCCAGGGTCCCGAAATCGTCTCGCTCCCGCCGGACCGCCTGCGCGCATATCCGTTCACGGGATCGGTCATCGATGCGATTCCGGGTGACGTGAGGCTGAGCGAGAACGACGATGTGCGGCGCGTGCAGGACGAGGCGCGCGAGCTCGTCCGCGCGGACGCACTCGCGCGGGTGGAGCGCACGGCGCTCAGCGTTCCTACGATCAGCGACATCGTGCGCATGAACCGCGTCGAGGGAATTGCCGTCGGCGGAGGCCTCACGAGGAGCCTCGGCAACGGGTTTTCCACCGGCGGGCGCGCGTCGTATGGAACGTCGGATCACGCCTTCAAGGAGTCGATCTCCGCGGCGTGGCGGCGCGCGAGCGGTGCCGGCATCAGCGTCGCCGCGCACGACGATTTCCGTTCCGCGGGCGACGTACGGGAGGTGAGCGGCGTTCGCAACAGCATCGCGGCCCAGGAGTTCGGCTCCGACATGACGGACGAGTACCGGTCGCGCGGATTCACGCTGGGCATCGATGCCGGCGATCGGCTCGGCGCGCGCTGGAGCCTCACGCTCGCCCGGGACCAGCAGTCGCCGCTGGCGGTGCACGCGAAGCCTGTGAGCGGGTCGTTCCAGCCCGCGTTCGCGGCGGACTCGGTCACCGAGTGGCGAGCGGTGTTGCAGGCGTTTCACGCGCGGAGCGATGCGCCGTTCGGCTCGACACTGCAGCTTGGCGGATCGCTGTCCGTGACGCGATCTCACTTCGACGGCGCCGCGCGCGCTGGCCCTTCGACCTGGACCGGCCGGATCTCGGCGGAGGCGCAGATCGAGCGCCCGTTCGGCGAGGATCGGCTGGTGCTGAGCACGACGGCCGCCACCGTTCTCGGCGCGGGCGCGCCGGCGCAGGATCTCGTGTACTTCGGGGGGCCCATGACCGGCCCGGGCTACGGCTATCACGAGTTCGCCGGCGACGCGGGTGTGAGCCAGCGTGTGGAATGGCGACATCCCGCGTGGACGATTCCGATCCCGCTCGGACGTTTTGGCCCGTTGAGGATGCCGGTGATGCTCGCGCCGTTCGGGCAGGCCATTTGGACCGAGACCGGCCGGCAGAACGAGGCGGCGGCCGCTGGGTGGCACGAATCGGTCGGGTTGGGTGTTCTGTCGTTCTTCGACGTGCTCCGGTTCGACGTCGCGCGCGGCCTGCGCCACGGCCGGTGGACGTTCGCCCTGGATTTCACACGCGACTTTTGGCGCATCCTCTAGGCTATCCGGCCGGCGATGGGCCCCCATGAAGTCGGTGGCGCCTCATTGAGCGAGAGCTATTATTAACAAGTTACGGCAGGGACCTTGCTCGACACCGCCCGCTGGGGAATGAATGGGGACTTCGGCACGACAGGCTCGTGATGAGTGGATGCTGACGACACTCGAGGGTCTCCTGACCCCCGACCAGTTCAGTCAGCTGAAGGCCGCCCGCGAGAACAGTTATTGGGAGGTCGCCACTGGTCGCGGATGGACCACGGATGACCTGATCCTGTCGGCGCTCTCGAAGCGCTTTCGGATGAAGATCGCGAACCTGTCGCTCGTCTCGCAGCAGGCCAAGGAACTCGTCCCCGAGCAGCTCATGCGCAAGTATCGCGTGCTGCCGCTGCAGATCTCGGACTCGATCCTCGACATCGCGACGGCCGATCCGTACGACCTCGACTGCGAG
>JADGQS010000172.1 GCA_017881585.1 Gemmatimonadaceae bacterium
CCCGGCGTTTCCGACGCGGCGGTGTCGATCGGCGCGGCGCGCCTGACGATTGGCGCCGGCTCGCCCGAGCAGGTCACCGCCGACGCGATTCGCGCGATTCAACAGGCTGGATACCACGCGGCGCCGTCCGCACTCGACGCACCCCCTGCAGCCCTTGCTCCCACGTCGTGCTGCGGCGCGCCGAAGGCGCAACAACTCGCCCGGTCGTAGCAAACGCAGGAACGAAGGACACCGACGGGTACTGAGCGCTGCTTGCCAGCGAAGGCGTCACGGGCGCGCCAATATCGCCCGATCTCAACCGAAGGGGAAACACCATGAGTGATCATCTGGACCAGAAAGCCAAGGATTGCATCGCCGCGTGCAACGACTGCGCGACCGAGTGCGGCCACTGTTTCGCGCTTATGGCCGGCAAGGCCAGCAGCAACGCCTGTCCCGCGTGCTGTATCGAGTGCGCGGCGATCTGCCGGCTCTGCGCCGACGCGATCGCCCGCAACAGTCCGTTCGCCAAGCAGCTCTGCAAGCTGTGCGCGGACAGCTGCGATTGGTGCGCGAAGGAATGCGGCGCGCACAATATGGAGCAATGCAAGGCGTGCGCCGAGTCCTGCCGTCGCTGCGCAACGGCGTGCCGCAAGATGGCCGCCTGATCAGGAAGAACAAATCACCGGTACCCAGGTCGGTGACTTGGGTGCCGGCTCACGGTGAGGCATGCCTGAACGGGCTCATCCTGAGCACAGCGGGAACTGCGGCGGTATCGTCCGCGTGATGGCGATGATCGCCTCGATGCCGCTCATGTCGACCGCGGGCGCCGCGATGGCGTTCCGTTCCGTGAGCGTCGCAATGACCGGTCTGCGGCCGCCGCACGCTTACTTCCCTGAGACCGTACCGCCGGTAGCTTCGATAGGGGGATGAGGTAACCCACGCGTGAGGACACGGGGATGACGCCAGTGACGAAGACTAAGCGGGGAAAGGCGGCAGAAACCAGCGGCAAGCTCCCCGTGATCGGGCGCGGGTGCGCGATGCCGGGCGATGCCGCCGAAGGCCGAAAGGCAGTCGCGGTTGACCCCGACGCCAAAGAGCGAAACGTGAAGCGCCTTCGCCGCATCGAAGGGCAGGTGCGTGGCCTCCAGAAGATGGTGGAGGAAGACCGCTACTGCGCCGACATCATGACCCAGATCTCGTCGGTGCACGAGGCGTTGCGCTCGGTCGGTCGAGAGCTGATGCGGAACCACCTGAAGTACTGCGCCACCGCGGCGATCAAGGCGGGCCCGGCTGAGGCCGAGTCGATGTACGACGAGCTGGTGGACCTCGTGTATACGTCCGCCCGCTGAGCAGGCAGGAAGCGCGGCATGGCAAGAGAAGCAGCGGACACGCCCACCCCGGTCGTCGAGCGCGCGCCTCCCACGCTGCGACGCTGCCCGGTTTGCGGTCCGTACCGTCGGCGCTGCCGCCGGTGCCTTTACCGCTGTCGCGCGTTGGTGCTCTTCGTTCATGACGATCCTGCGGACTGTTACGCCGCCGGTGGTGGCGGTGGCTCGCGTTCCAACAACGGACGCAGCGCACGAGCCACGCCGAGGAGGAAGCGAACATCGTGGGGAGTGAATACTCGGTGGCTGACATCATGCACACTCAGCACTCCGCACGGATGCTCGGGGTGCCCGATGGGTACGGTCACGCCACTCACCGCACCGTGGCGGCGCAGCAACGTGGCGTTGCACAAATTGTACGCATGGCCGAGATCCTCGCACACCACGGGTGTTCCAAGTGCGAGGGTAAGCCCGGCCTGTGACGTCGTTTGGCAGGGAACGCGCCCCGAACCGACGATCTCCGGCAGCCATCCGCTGCCCGCCGCGACATGGAGCCATCGGCCGCTGTGATCGATCTCAAGCACCTTGCACAGCGGAACACCGAGCGTTCGACGCACTTGGGCCACGAGAGCTGAGAGCGCGTCCGCTTTCGACCGGTCCGGCCGCGGGCCAGTGACGTCGCGCAGCCCGGTGGCAGTTGTCGCTTGGCCGGCCTTTTCGCGGTCTCCGCGTGTCATGATCGAATCCTCATTCCGAAAGCCGAAGGGTGCTGAGTTGGCCTCGGTTCATGGCCAACGGGATGTGGCCTTCTCATGCAGCGTTCAGTTCGCGGGGACCCTTCATCACGTCCCAAGCGGACAGACGTCACGGCGTCGGCGTCCGGCAACGCTCGCGCCTCGGTGTGGAAGGACAACGAGGCTGCAAACGACGGAACGAGCATCAGCACACCTCTAAAGAGGGAGCGCGACCGAACGGAACCGGTACGTGAAGTCTATTGAGTATTGAACTCGCAGTCAATAGATTCTCTCACTTTCCGACCGCGCTGGAGTGAGACCGATGCCTGGTACGAAAGCATCCGAAGCCATCCGCCGGGAACAGATTCTGAATGCGGCTTACCGCGTCGCGGTCCACCGCGGCTTGCAAGGGACCCGGATTCAGGAGGTGGCGGCGCGCGCGGGAGTGAGTCACGGCCTGGTGCTGTTCTACTTCAAGTCCAAGCGCGGCCTTTTGCTCGCCGTGCTTGACCGGTTGTTGGCCACGACGACGATCCTGCACGTCGGGGAAGACATCCGGATGATCGCGTCGCCGATCGAGAGCCTGCTCGCGTTGCTACGACAGGAGATGGATCGCCTGTCCAGCGAACCGCAAAGGATTCGACTGACCTTCGACTACTGGACGGCGGGCATTCGCGACCGGGAAATTCGGTTGAAAATGCGCACGGAGTTCCAGCGCTATCGCGATGCGTTCTTCCCATTGGCCAGCGATGTGCTCGCGCGCGACCCCGAGCGATTCCACGGCGTGACTCCGATGGGACTCGCGGCGGTCAGCGTCAGCTTCATTAACGGCTGCGCCATTCAGGCGATGCTCGACCCGGCGTTCGACATCGCGCAGCACTTGCTGGCGGCCGAGAACCTCCTGCAGTTCATGCACGGCGCGGTGGTCGCGTAACACCGGCCGGGTATCGCCATCAGGTCAGGGCTTCGCTGGAAGACGGTGTTCTTCCAACCGATCGAGCATGCGCAACAGGCCGTCGAGAATCGTGAGCGGATGCGGAGGACAGCCCGGAATGTAAAGATCGACCGGCACGACCGAGGCGGCCCCATCGTTCACCTCGGGATGGCCCACGAACGGTCCACCCGCAATGGCACATGCGCCCACTGCGAGGACGATTTTCGGAGATGGCACGGCGTCCCACGTCTTCCGGAGCGCCAGTTCCATGTTCTGGGTGACCGGGCCGGTGATGAGCAGCCCATCCGCGTGGCGCGGCGAGGCCACGAACTGGATGCCGAAGCGTCCGAGATCCCATCCGATCGTGCCGAGTACGTTCGTATCGGCCTCGCAGGCACTGCAGCCCCCGGCGCTTACTTGCCGCAGCCGCAACGAACGCCCAAAGAGCCGACGCAACGTCTCGTCAAGCGCGCCGGCGAGCCGAATCTCCTCGAGACCCGGCCCACCGAGGAGGAGATCTTCGCGTCGTTGCGTCGCCATGCGATGATCGCCGGTCTGTGTGATTGCTCCCTCCGGACACGCATCCACGCACGCGGCGCAAAAGATGCAGCGGCCGAGATCGAGTGACACGTGACTCCCAGGCTGGCGCGTGATGGCCTCGGTTGGGCACACAGGCAAACACGCCCGACAACCATCGGCGCACTTGCCGGCATCGACGCGAAGCGCGCCGCCGTGACGATCGGGAAGGGCCGGCGCCGGTCCTTTCGGATAGGCCATCGTCTCGCAACCGCGCTTGAGTCGATGAAGGATCGTGTCAGGAACGAACATGGGTTGGGATTGGGGACTAGAGGTCGAAGCCGCAATAGGAAAGGTTGAAACTCTTGTTGCAGATCGGGAAATCGGAGATGGCCGTGCCCCGCATGGCGAGTGCCATTCCGCTCCAGTTGTGGAACGACGGATCGGTGATCTTGTAGCGGCGGAACCGCCCCCTTGCGTCGGTCAGCGCCACGTGACACACCTCACCGCGCCAGCCTTCAACCAGTGCGACCGCCAGCCGGTTGGGTTCCGGTCCTGCCGCCAAGCCGCCGTTTTCTGCGTCTGGCGCGGCGAGAATCTGTTCGCGAACAAATGCGCCCGAGCGCTGAATTTCCAGCGAGCGTACACGCGCACGCGCGAATATGTCCCCCCCTGGCCACACCACGACCGGCGCCTGCGCGAAGCGATGCCACCCCGCCGGATGGTCGTAGCGCACATCGCGGACCAATCCGCATGCACGCGCCGCGGGGCCGACCAACCCGATCTCGGCGGCCTGCGATTGGAACACCACCCCGACATTCTCGAATCGCGCGCGAACGGATGCGGCATCCCACAGCCAGCCAATCGCCTCCTCGGCGTCGGCGAGGGACACGTCAAGCATTGCGCGCAAACGCTTCGCCCGCTCGGGCTCGAGGTCCCAGCCTGTGCCGCCGGGACGGACGAGTCCCCTTCCGAACCGGTTGCCGCACAACATCGCGGTCAGATTGAGAAAGTCTCCCCGGATCTTTCCACAGGCCGCCGCCGTCGGCAAGAACGCGACGTCGTTCGCAAGGGCGCCGAGGTCGCCCACGTGGTTCGCCAGTCGCTCCAGCTCGAGGGCGACCGCGCGCAGCCATTGGGCGCCCAACGGCGCCTCGCCGCCGGCCAGCGCCTCGACTACGGTCGCGTACGCCGTCGCATGCGCAATCGTGGTGTCGCCGGACACCGCCTCCATCTGCGACATGGTCGCGCGATGAGGCCCTCCGAGGAGCGCGCGTTCGACGCCGCGGTGCTGGTAGCCGAGGGCGATTTCGAGGTGCAGGACCTCCTCACCCGCACATTGGAACCGGAAATGGCCGGGTTCGATGATGCCCGCGTGTACCGGCCCGACCGCAACCTCGTGTACTTCACCACCGTCGACGCGAAAGAACGCACCG
>JADGQS010000173.1 GCA_017881585.1 Gemmatimonadaceae bacterium
GCCACCGTCGCCACCGTCGCCGTCGCCTTCTGCAGCACCGCGCCATCCTTGCCGATGAACTCGAACTCGATCGTGAACGAACGCGCGTCCTTCGCGCGATTCTCCACGCTGCCCACGAGCAGCGTGCGGTTCTGCTGCCGCTCGAAATCCGTGAAGAACAACCGGTGCGGCATCGACTCCGACAGCTTGCCGTAATACATGACCGAATCGATCGCCGCCTTCTTCACCGCGGGATCCTTGGTGGTGTTCTGGAGGCCCCCGAACGCGTACGTGAACAGCATCAAGTCGTCGGGGTTGCTCGGATCGAGTTCGACGAGCCTGTGCACGACCGGGATCATCTCCGTCGTCTGCTTGGACTCGTACATCATGGCGGCCAGGTTGTACTGATAGTCGCGGAAGTAGGGGTTCATCTTCGCAGCCATGGCGAACAGGGCGACCGCATCAGCCGTATGGCCCCCCGCCGTCGAAAGCACGCCGGCTTGCGCCACCGTCTGGTCGGTGTACTTCTCGGGCGCCGCCTTCACGACCGCGACCGCCGCGTTCGAGATCGACGTGTCGCCCACCACGTTCGCGCTGATCGCAATGCCCTGCATTGCGTACGGCGATTCGTCGGACGTGGGGAATTCCTTCAGCACCACCAGATACGCCTTCGCCGCGTCGCGGTAGAGCTTGTCCTTCGCGGCCTTGTCCGTCTTCAGGTCGCCGAACTCCTGCTGGATGCGGCCGAGCGTGAAGAGGAAGTTCGAGCGGACGACGCTGTTCAGCGTGTCGCCCTCGAGCCTGTCGGCCGCGAGCTGCAGGAAGAAGACCTCCTTCGCCTCATCGTTGCGGATCTTCGCCACACGCCAGAGCACGTCGTACGGCTGTGGTCCGCTGTGGTTCAGGATCATCGCGCGGGTCGCGAGCTTCTCGGCCGTGTCGGCCGCGCCGGCGCCGACGGCGGCGTACGCCGCCTTGATGCGATCGGCGTACGGCTTGTAGTTGCGCCAGCCGAGCGTCGTGACCGCGCACTTGGGCTCGGCATTCTCGATGAGCGTGAAGAGCGAGTCCGCGAACTTGAGCAGGTCGACGTACTGATTCTTGTCGCCCGGGAATCCGATGTCGCCGCGCTTGGCGGAGTCGGCGAACTGGACGTAGAAGGTGACGAACTGCGCGAGCAGCATGTCGCGTCCCAGCGGGTTCGTCTTCTGCTTGTCGTCGAAGAGCAGCTTCGAGACTTCCTTCATGACCTTGTTGCCCTCGTCCGCCGACTTGACGTTCGCGAGCTTGGGACGCTGGAGGTTCGCGATGGCCAGCCCATTGGGCTGCATCAGGTCGATCGGGCAGGGATCGACGGGAGCGGCGGCGGCGACCGGAGCGCCGGGCTTGGCCGGCTGCTGAGCGGAGAGTGCGAGAACGGGCGCGGCCAGCGCGAGAAGTGAGAGAGCCCGGAAACGGCGCGTCATAGCGGCAGAAACCTTGTTGGAGTGGTTGGCAAGCGGTGTATGGGCAGTACAAGACTCGAACTTGTGACCTCCACGATGTCAACGTGGCGCTCTAACCAACTGAGCTAACTGCCCGTCTTCGGCACTGCTGTCCGTCGTCTGTCGACTGTTGTCTCTAAAAGCGGGAAACGGGACTCGAACCCGCGACCCCAACCTTGGCAAGGTTGTGCTCTACCAACTGAGCTATTCCCGCGGGGAAGCGGGTGGCGGACGCCGTTGCACATCACGACGTCCGGACCCGCTCGGGTCCACGCCGGTTCGCCGCCACAACACGGCCATCCGGCGATGGAGGCGAGGGGAATCGAACCCCTGACCTCTTGAATGCCATTCAAGCGCTCTCCCAACTGAGCTACGCCCCCGCTGCGGTGACCGTTGATTTGCGGTCATAACGACCACTCATCGGACGGCGTCCGACAGGAACCAAAGAACCTATCGGAGAGTAAGAGATGGGTCAAGTAGAAAGTGTTGAATTTATGACGGAAAGGCGCTATCTTGATCCTCCTTCAGTCCGACGGATTTTCGCCGGACTCACGAGCGCGACTCACGGCCATTGCAGACCTGCCTGACCGCGAAGGCGCGCACCTCACTCGGGAGCGGCAGCACGATGACACGTGAACGTGCCAAACGTGCGAAGTCCAAGCCAAAAGCTGCCGCCGCACCTCCTCGAGTCAAAATTTCAAAGGCTCAGCCGCCCGCCAAGGCGCCTGAAGCAAGGAATACCCCAATGCCCGCCGCCGAACTGAAGCCGCGCCGTCGCCGTCGCACTGCCCCCGCGGGCATCGCGCCGAGCGAGCCCGAGCGCGACATTCTCGACCAGTACCTCTATGAGGTCAGCACCTACCCGCTGCTCAAGGGCACCGAGGAGATCGAGGTCGCGCGACGCATTCGCGCCGGCGATCCCGATGCGCTGCAGGAACTCGTGAAGCGCAACCTGCGCTTCGTGATCTCGGTCGCGAAAAAGTACCAGAACCGCGGGCTGCCGCTCATCGATCTCATCGGTGAAGGCAACGTCGGACTGCTGACGGCCGCGCGGAAGTTCGATCCGGACCAGGGCGTAAAATTCATCTCGTACGCCGTGTGGTGGATCCGTCAGGCGATCCTCTCCTCGCTCGCGCGACAGGGCCGCACGGTTCGCGTGCCCCTGAATCGCACCGCCGATCTCTCGCGCATCATCAAGGCGAGCGAGATCCTGCGGCAGAAAATGCGGCGTGAACCGACGCCCGAGGAGCTGTCCGCGCTCACCGGCCTCTCGGTGGACGTCGTCCAGTCGCTCGCCGCGCTGAACACCGGCGACGTGCGCCTCGACGCCCCAATGGATCCCGACGGCGACCGCTCGCTCATCGAGCGTTTCGTCGCCGACGAAATGCCGGACGCCGAGGAGGAAGCGATGAACCGCTTTCTCACCGATGAAATCGAGCAGGCGCTCAACACGCTCCCGCCGCGCGACGCGAAGGTCCTGCGTCTCTACTTCGGGCTCGAGGGCGGACGCGAGCACACGCTCGAGGAGATCGGCGCGATGCTCGGCGTCACGCGCGAACGCGTGCGCCAGCTGCGTGATCGTGCGCTCAAACGGCTCAGAGAGGGCGATGTGGGTCGGGCGCTCGGCAGCTTCGCGGCGTAACTAGATGGAAGATCGAAGATGGAAGATCGAATAAGCGTCTGAGCGGCCCGGGGGAATTCCTCGGGCCGTTTCAGTTTCCATCTTCCATCTTCCATCTTCCATCTTCCATCTTCCATCTTCCATCTTCCATCTTCCATCTTCCATCTGACGCCGCCCCTCCCTTGGTGCATATTTCAGCATGATTTCGATCGAAAACGTCTACAAATCGTTCGGCTCGAACCATGTGCTGAGCGGCTTCACCCTCGAAGTCCGCGAGGGCGAGACGATGGTCATCATCGGCTATTCGGGAACGGGAAAGAGCGTCGCCATCAAGCACATCGTCGGACTGCTCGAGCCCGACAAGGGCACCGTCTTCGTCGACGGCCTCGAAGTCCCGAAACTGAAACGGCGTGAGCTCTACGCGCTCCGCTCGCACATCGGCTACGTCTTCCAGTTCTCCGCGCTGTTCGATTCGCTCACCGTCAACGAAAACGTCTCGATGGGGCTCGTGAAGATCGGAACCTTCACGCCCAAGGAAATCGCCGCGCGCGTGCAGGAAGCGCTCGAGCTCGTGGACCTCCCCGCCGCGGGAAACACGCTCCCCATCGAGCTCTCGGGCGGCATGCGCAAGCGCGTCGGCATCGCGCGCGCCATCGCCCACAAACCGAAATACATGCTCTACGACGAGCCGACGACCGGCCTGGATCCGGTCACCGCCGCGGTCATCGACGAGCTCATCGTGCGCATGCAGAAACAGCTCGGCGTCACCAGCATCGTCATCACGCACGACATGCACAGCGCCTACTTCGTCGGTACGCGCATCGCGATGCTGTTCGAGGGAAAGGTGCGCCAGGTGGGAACCGTCGAAGAGATCAAGCAGACGGAAGACCCGGTGGTGCGCCAGTTCATCGAGGGGCGCGCCACGCTGCAAGTCCAGCAACTCGGCGCCGGCGTGTGACGAAGGGGAAGAAACGGCCGGCGAACGGACGCAACCGCAAGCCGCGTGACGAGACATCCGCCGGCGGTGTCGTCTTTCGCAAGGAAGGCGCCGAGCCGCTGTACCTGCTCATTCGCGACAGCTACCAGAACTGGGGCTTTCCGAAGGGACACCTCGAGGAGGGCGAACAGCCCGCCGCCGCGGCGCTCCGTGAGGTCGGCGAGGAAACAGGGCTCGCGCGGCTCGAGCTTCGCGCGATCGTCGAGACGATCGACTGGCACTTCCGCTTTCGCGGCCGCCTCATCCACAAGACCTGCCACTTCTATTTGATGGAAGCGGCGGACAGCAAGACCAAACCGCAGCGAGCCGAGGGCATCACCGCCTGCCGGTGGGCACGTTACGACGATGCCGCGCGGCTGCTCTCGTATGCGAACGCCCGCGCGGTGCTCGCGCATGCGCACGCGCTGCTCTCGGACAACGGCGCGCAGCCTGCGTTCCAGCCCGCCGCAAAAGCGGCTTCGTAACGTGCCCGCACGCGCCGTCGCGTATCCGCTGGATCCGCACGTGCTCGCGCTCGCGTCGCGCGAGCGAGCCCGCGAACTCCTGAAACGCGCGTTTCCGAGGCGCCGTGGCAAGCTCGCGCTCGCGCGAACCGTCGCGGAGTTCACCGCCGCATTCGGGAAATCGCTGGTCGACGCGGTGATCGTGGACGTCGCGCATCCGACCGAAGAGACGTGGAAGGCGGCGGCGCTCGCACGCGACTATCCGAGCGTGCCGTTCTTCGCGCTGACCCCGATGCGCGTGGCCGACACCGCGGCGCTCGCACGCTGCGTGGACGGCGATTTCGCCGACGTTCTGGTCGAGGGGATGGA
>JADGQS010000174.1 GCA_017881585.1 Gemmatimonadaceae bacterium
CTCGTCCATGTAGTGCGTCGTCACCAGGATCGTGGTGCCGTGCGCGGCGAGCTCGTAGATCGATTTCCAGAATGCCCTGCGGGCGGCGGGATCGACGCCCGCGGTGGGCTCGTCGAGAAAGAGCATCTCCGGCTCGTGCGCGGTTGCGCACGCCAGCGCGAGCCGCTGCTTCCATCCGCCGGAGAGCGTCCCCGCGAGCTGGGTCCGCAGCGACGAGAGCCCGATCTCGTCCATGTGCTTCTCGAGACGCTCGGCGCGCAGGCGCCCGTGCAGTCCGTAGACCGTCGCGTAGAAGCGAAGATTCTCGTAGACCGTGAGATCGTCGTAGAGTCCGTACCGCTGCGACATGTAGCCGATCTTCGTTCGAACGAACTCGGGCTCGAGTGCCACATCGTGGCCGACGACCGTGGCGCGGCCCGCGGTCGGCGTGAGGAGGCCGCAGAGCATGCGAATGGTCGTCGTCTTTCCGGAGCCGTTCGGCCCGAGCAGGCCGAACACTTCGCCCCGATGGATCGTGAGGTCGAGGTGGTCGACCGCGACGAGCCCGCCCTGAAAGACTTTGCGCAGCCCCTCCGTGACGACGGCTTCCGCCGGTGGCGCCGACGGCATGCTATCAGGCACAGCTCGCCGCCTGCGGCTCGCCGGCCGTCACGGCTTCGCCGCCGGCAACGGAGCGTCGATTCGCACCGTGATCGGCAGGCCCGCCTTCAGCATCGCTGTAGTGTCGGCGAACTCGACCTTCACGCCGAACAGCAGGTCCGCGCGTTCCCTCTCGGTGAGCGCCACGCGTGGCGTATACTCGGCGTGTGTGCTGATGGCGATGACGCGTCCCTTGAACTCGTGATCCGGGAAAGCGTCGAGCAGGGCGTGAACTTCCTGCCCGACACGGATGCGCGGGAGGACGGCCTCGGAGACGTACACGCGCACCGTCTGCCGTCCGGTTTGCGCCACGGTCAGCGCCGCCTGCCCCGCGCCGATGACTTCGCCTGGCTCGGCGGAGCGGTTCGTGACCGTGCCCGTGACGGGCGAAACGAGGACGAGGTCGCGAGCGGTCGCGAGCGCCGACGAGACGGACGCGCGGGCACTCCGCGCGTCGGCCTCCGCCGCACGAACCCGTTCCGGCCGCGTTCCTTCGCGAAGCAGCTGCAGCTGCGCGCGCAGCGCATCGCGATGGCCGGCGGTGCTCGCGGCGAGAGCGCGCGCGGCGTCGTAGTCCTGCGCGCTCACGTTCTGCCTGGCGGCGAGCGGCCTGAGGCGCTCGACGTCCTTAGCCGCACGGTCGGCCGCGGCTTCGGCCGCGGCAAGCTCGGCGGCGGCGCCCGCGATCTCCGCCGTACGCGGGCCGTGCTCGGCTTCCTGGAGCGCCGCACCTGCGGACGCGGCCTTCGCCTCGCGCTGCGCAACGTCGGCTGAGAGCGTGGGAATGGTCAGCACCGCAAGGGTATCCCCCGCGCGAACGGCGGCGCCCTCATCCACGAGGACCCTCGAAACCCGCCCCGGGGAGGTCGGGGAGACGTCGACTTCGACGACTTCCAGCGTTCCTGTCGCCTCGACGGTGGAGGTCGGTGGCTTCGCGCACGAAGAGAACGCGAAAAGGCAGCACAGCGGTAGACGGATGCGCATGAGCATACTTTAACCTGTCGCGATAGAACCGCGAGGCCCGCGCAGCGCTCGACTCCGGAGGCCGAGTGCCGCAGATTCGTTCCGTTCGGTTCGATGAAACCCTTACGAGGAGTATCCCGTGGCTACCCCAGCTCCCCAGACCTTCGCGAACCACCGACGGTACGATCCACCCTGGCACTTCGTCGGCGCGATAATCGTGCTGTTCGGAGTCATCGCGGCGGCCGTGCACGCCTTCCGCCAGGGCGGTTACTACAACTGGTGGATGGTGGTGTACACGGTCGGCATCCTGCTGTGCGTGTTCCGCGCGCGTTCTCAGACGCTCACGGTACAGAACCGTGTCATCCGCCTCGAGATGCGCCTGCGCCTGAAGGACGTGCTCGCGCCCGCGCTGGCTGCGAAGATCGGCGAACTGAGCGTGAGCCAGCTCGTCGGCCTGCGCTTCGCCAGCGACGCCGAGCTGCCCGCGCTCGTCGAGCGCTGCCTGAGCGGCCAGCTCGCCAACAATGAGGCCGTCAAGAAGGAGATCAAGAACTGGCAACCGGACTGGCTGCGCGCCTGAGGAAATTCGTGTCGTTTCTCATCAACGCCTGGATCTGGACGATGCTGGTCGGCTCGATCATCGTCGGCACTCCGCTCGTCGCCATCGTCTGGGCCGTCACGGCGCCGTTCGATCCGGGGCGCTACGCCGCGGGAAGACTGTTCCGGCTGATCGCAGTGTTCACGGTGAAGTTGAATCCGCTCTGGCGGTTCGAGACGACAGGACAGCTCGTGCGTGACCCACGGCGTCCGTACGTCGCGGTGAGCAATCATGAGTCGTACGCCGACATCTTCCTCATCTCCCACCTGCCGTGGGAGATGAAGTGGATGTCGAAGGAAACGCTGTTCAAGATTCCCTGCATGGGCTGGATGATGCGGATGGCCGGCGACATCCGGGTCGTACGGGGCGAGCGCTCGAGTGCGATCCAGGCGCTCGCCGCCGCCCGCGATCGCATCAGCAAACGCGTGAGCGTGATGATCTTCCCCGAGGGAACGCGCTCGCGCGGCAACGGGCTCCTTCCGTTCAAGGACGGCGCGTTCCGCGTCGCGATCGAGACGGGCGCGCCGATCCTTCCCCTCGTCGTCGCCGGAACGCGCCGCGCCATGGCGAAGGGAAGTTTTCGCTTCCAGAGAGCGCATGCCCGCGTGAAGGTGCTCGAACCGATTGAAACGAAGGGACTGACACTCGATGACATCGGCGCGCTGCGCGACAGGGTTCGCGCGCTGATAGAAGTCGCGCACACGCGGCTGTTACGTGAGATCGAGGGCGGCGAACCCGCCTGACATCCGTCGCGGCGCTCAGCGCCTGGGCAGCAGCGTCGCGTGCCAACTCTCGGCCGCCGGTACCTCGAAGTGCGCGCGATAGTCGCCCGCACTCGTGATTGTCGTGTCGAACACCCGCGTGGTGCCGTCGGCGCCGCCCCGGCGCGCCAGCGCCTCGAAATCGTCGCGGAGAAGCGCGCAGACCAGAGCTCCCGGCCCCCGGAAGAACACGAGTCCGCCGCCCACCAGTGACGACCCCACCGCACGCTCGAGATCCTGCAGCGTGCGAAAGAGCCCGTCGATCGAGCAGCCGGACGCTCCCTCGGTGCGCTGGTCGACGCCGATCACGAGGAAACGTTCATCGCGCCAGTCCCGCGCCGCGGTAAGCGGATGGCCGTGTGCCTTCCACTGCAGGAGGTAGGTGTCCACCGCGGCGAGCAGTTTCGCGGCGTCGATGTCATCGACCGGAGCCGCGGCACCGAAGATCCACACACGCGCGTCGTCGGGAAGTTTGTCGAAGGTCGTCAGCGGCATTTGCGTCTCTTACGTCTGAGGGCGAACGTTGGCGTCGATGGAATCTAACATCGAGGTCGAGTAGTGCCTGACACTCTCCCGCTCTCCGATCGTCGCTCGTTCCTGGGTTATTTCGTCGGCCTCGGACTCGGCAGCACCCTCTTCCCCGGCGTCCTCTGGGCCCGCGTCGCAAGCGGGACCGAAGTGAACGACGCCGCCATCGTCGCCGCCGCCGAAATCGCAGGACTGACGTTCAGCGACGACGAACGCAAGCAGATGCTGAGCGGCCTCAAGGGACAGCCGCAAACGCTCGCGGCCCTGCGCGCGGTTCCGCTCGACAACGGCGTCGCGCCGGCGATCGTGTTCAATCCGCTGCCGCTGATGACCGAGCCGCCCAAGGGAACTTCGAAATCTCCGGTGCGCTCGAAGGCCGCCGTGCGCACGGTTCCGTCGAACCTCGAGGAGCTCTGCTACGAGCCGGTGACCGTGCTGAGCGAACTCGTGCGCACGAAGAAGGTCACGAGCACCGCGCTCACGCGAATGTACCTCGCACGTCTCCGGCGCCTCGACGCCGCCGGCACCGGCTCGGCCACCGCCGCCGGCTGCGTGGGATTCGCCATCGGCACCGAAACGCTCGGTTCGATTTCGTCGCCGTCATCCACGAACGGCGTCACCGGCCTGCGCCCGACGTTCGGACGCGTCCCCCGCACGGGCGCGATGGCGCTCGTCTGGTCGATGGACAAGATCGGACCGATGACGCGCTCGGTCGAGGATGCCGCGCTCGTCTTTGGCGTGCTCCACGGTCCCGACGGCCGCGACCTCTCGTGCCGCGTGAGGGAGATGGTGCAGCAGGGACCGGGCGCCTGGCCGAACACGTTCCGTAAGGCGCACCTGATTCCGGCCGTGGACTACATCAACGCGAACCGCGTGCGAGCGGTGGCGATCGCGAGGTGGGCCGAGCTCTTCAGGAACGTGGACGTGATCGGGATGAAGTTCGCGACGCCCGGAAGTTGTTTGCTAACGCTCGTCGTGGCTGGCACCGGAGAGTTCGTGCCGAAGCGCTCCCTCGAGGGTGGGGTACTCGAAGCGGAATCCAGCCTGCTCGAGCCGTGCAGGCTTCACGCGCTGGCTCGCGAGCATCGTCAGGCCGGCCATCTCACCGAACAGCGCGTGCAGCGCGAACGCTGGAATCGGCACCACGGCCGGTCTGCGCAGGACGTGACCGAGCGTCGCCGTGAATTCGGCATTCGTCACCGGCTGTGGCGTGACCGCGTTCACCGAACCGCTCAATTCACTGGAATCGATCGCGAATCGGATCGCGCGCACGAGATCGTGCAGCGCGATCCAGCTCATCCACTGGGTGCCCGATCCCAGCCGACCGCCCACGCCCATGCGAAACGCCGGCAGCATCTTCGCGAGCGCGCCGCCGTGC
>JADGQS010000057.1 GCA_017881585.1 Gemmatimonadaceae bacterium
TCATTCCACACCGGCGGCGTCCCTCCCGCCAGCCATTTCACGAAATAATCCCAGCGCCGCCGCATCATCCAGTCCGACGCCGCGCCGTAGCCGTGCTGCACGTTCGGGATCAGCACCATGTCGAATTCCTTGTTCGCCTTGATCAGCGCCTCCACCACCAGCATCGTCTCCACCGGCGGCACGTTGTTGTCCATCGACCCGTGCGCCAGCATCAGGTGTCCCTTCAGGTTCTTCGCGAAGTTCTGGTTCGCTTCGGCGTCGTAGCTGTCGGTGCCATCCGGATTCTTCGTGAGCAGTCCCTGATAGCGCTCGCCCCAGTCGTCCTCGTATAAGCGCTGGTCGTGATTGCCCGATTCGGCGATTCCCACCTTGAAGAAATCCGGATAGCGGAACATCGCGCTCGTCGTGCCGAAGCCGCCGCCCGAGTGTCCCCAGATTCCCGCGCGAGCGATGTCGATGTACGGATACTTCTGCGCGAGCTGCTGCATGCCGGCGATCTGGTCGGGAATCGTATTGTCGCGTCCCATGGCTCCGTAGTACGCATCTTCGAACGATTTCGAGCGGCCGGGCGTGCCGAGGCCGTCGATGGTCACGACTACGAATCCCAGCTCCGCGAGTGCCTGGCGGTCACCGCGCGCCGCCGCAAAGGAGCGGCTGCCCGTGCTCCCCGACTGCGGGCCGGGGTAGACGTTGTTGATGATCGGATACTTCGCCTGCGGGTCGAGCTTCGTCGGCACGAACATCAGTCCGTAGATCGCCGTCTTGCCGTCGTGCGCCGTCATCTTGATCGGGATGGGCGGTTTCCATCCCGTCGCGAGAAGCTTGGAGATGTCGGCCGTCTCGAGCGGCATGACCGGCTTGCCGGTCGCGGCGTCGCGCAGCACGGCGACCGGAGGAATGTCGGGCTGTGAGTACGTGTCGACGAGATACTTCGAGTCGGTCGAGAGCTGCGCCGTATGGTCGCCGATATCGGGCGTGAGCGACACGAGGTTCTTTCCGTCGAGCTTCACGCGATAGGCGTGCCGGAAATACGGATCCTCGTTCGGATCTCTTCCCTCCGCCGTGAACGAAATTGTACGCGACGCCTCGTCGACCTTCATGATCGAGAGCACCGGCCCGTCGCCGCTCGTGATCCTGTTCTTGAGCGCGCCGGTGTTGAGGTCGCGGAGATAGAGCTGCGAGAAGTTGTCGCGCTCGGAGTCCCAGACGAGTTCGTTCGTGGCCCAGAGAACCTGCCACTGCGCGTGCGACTCGTAGTGCGTCGCCACGGTGTCCTCGAACACTTTTCGCACCGCGCCCGTGGCGGCGTCGGCGATGCTCAGCCACACGCGCTTGTGGTCGCGGCTCGACGACGCCACGGCGAGCTTCGTGCCGTCCGGCTTCCACTGATAATCTTCCATCCGGATGTTGTCACCGATCGTGCCGCGATGGAAATCGACCGGCATCTGCAGTCTCGTGATCGTCCCCGCGTCGACGTCGATCACCACGCGATACAGCATCGCCATCGCCGTGTCGCCGGGGAGCGGCATCTTCTGCACGGTGAGCACCGGATGATTCACGGCCGTCGGCACGAGGTACATCTCGCCGACGTTCCGCTCGTCCTGCTGCTGCGTGGCGATGCGTTTCGAGTCCGGCGACCACTGCACCATCGCGCGATCGCTGCTCGCCCAGCCCGCGTTGTCGGTGGCGTAGCCGAAGTACTTCACGCCGTCGGTCGTGAGCTGCTTCTCGGAGCCGGTGGCCACGTCGTGGACCCAGAGATTCCAGTCCTTGACGAACACGCCGCGCGTGCCGTCGGGTGAGAGCGCGAGCGGGGCACCGCTGGCCGACGCGCCCCCGCGCCCGCCGCCGCCCGCGCGCCCGCCGCCGCCGCGACCGCCACGGCCGTTGGCCGCGGTGATCGCGAGCCCTTCGCACTCGGTGACGGCCGCCTCGCACCGCTTGCGGGACTTCGTTGCCGGATCGATCACGACGACCTCGGTTCCCGCGAGCGTGGTGTTCCGGTACCAGAAGCGCCCGTCGGGCGCCCACGTCGCGTTGACGGTGCCGCCGACGACCAGCCCGGTCTGCGCGGGCGCGAGGAACTGTCGCGCGCGTTCGTAGTCGGCGGGCGTGACCGTGCGCGCCTGTGCGCCGAGTGAGTTGACAGCGAGAATCGTGATCAAGCCGACGACGCGATGTGCGCGCATTCGTGAGTTCCTGAAATGATGTGAAAGTGCGATGCAGAAACTTGTCGCGCGGTTAGGCCGGAAGCCAACAGTGCGGTGCTCGAGCGTCGTCGGTCGCGCGCGGGCGTGTCCCACGGGCTCCGCCTTCCGGTCGCTTCGCTCCCCCGGGCGGACCCTTTGGGACACGCCCGTGCGCTCCCTCCCTTGCGATAACTGCAAGGCGGGCGGGAGGGTGTTCGTCCAGGGCGAGCCCGGGCGAGCGGAGCGACAGCGACGCGAAGCGGAAGGCCGCCCTGGGCGAATACCATCTCGCACGCCGGGAGAACCGCACCAGCAAACCGCCGAGCGATTCGCAGTGTCTATTGTTGTAGCCCGAACCCCCGCAAATGCCGAACCTCAAGCACGCGTTCCGCACGCTGTTCAAGAGCCCGTTCGTCTCCGCCGTCGCGATCCTCAGCCTCGCGCTCGGCATCGGCGCCAACTCCGCCATCTTCTCGCTGTTCGACGAGATGCTGCTGCGCCCGCTTCCCGTCGTCGAGCCAAGCCGTCTGGTGAACCTCGGCGCGCCGGGACCGAACCCCGGCTCGCAGTCGTGCGGACAGGCCGGTGACTGCGACGCGGTGTTCAGCTATCCGATGTTCCTCGATCTCCAAAAAGCCAATACCGGCTTCTCCGGGATTGCCGCGCATGTGGCGTTCGGTGCGAACGTCGCGTACCAGGGCGTGACGGTGAACGGCGACGGCTTGCAAGTCTCCGGCTCGTACTTTCCGGTCCTCGGACTGCGCCCCGCCCTCGGCCGGCTGTTCGGCCCGCAGGACGACACGCCGATCGGACAGAACTTCTACACGGTGCTGAGCTACGGATTCTGGGCCTCGCAGCTCGGCAGCGATCCCGCCATCATCGGAAAGGCGATGGTCATCAACGGAAAATCGATGACGGTGATCGGCGTCGCGCCGCGCGGGTTCGAGGGCACGACGCTCGGCGTGCAGCCCAAGGTGTTCGTGCCGATGTCGATGCGGGGCGAGATGCAGCCGTCGATTGGCGTCGGCAACGACTTCGAGAATCGGCGGAACTATTGGGCGTACCTTTTCGCGCGCCTGAAGCCCGGCGTCAGCATGGCGCAGGCCAAGGCCTCGATCAACGCCGTGTACACGCCGGTTCTTTCCCAGGTCGAGGCGCCGCTGCAGAAGGGGATGAGCGATTCCACGCTGAAGCACTTCAAGGCCAAGCTCATCACGCTCGAGGACGGTCGCCGTGGCCAGAGCAACCTGCACAAGCAGACCAGGACGCCGATCCTCCTGCTGGTGTGCATCACGGGCATCGTGTTGCTCATCGCGTGCGCGAACATCGCCAATCTTCTCCTGGCGCGCGGTGCGGGAAGATCGATGGAGATGGCGGTGCGCCTCTCGCTCGGCGCCACCCGCGGCCAGATCGTCGCGCAGCTGCTGAGCGAGAGCATGCTGCTCGCGCTCATGGGCGGCATTGCGAGCCTGCTCGTGGCGAAGTGGACGCTCGCGGTGATGTCCGGCCTCATGCCCGCCGACATGGCGAGCGACCTGCATTTCTCGCTCGACGGTTCGGCGATCGCCTTCGCCGGGGTGCTGTCCATCGCCACGGGGTTCATCTTCGGCATATTCCCGGCGCTGCACAGCACGCAAGCGGAACTCGCGAGCGTGATGCGCGAAGCCGGCACCAAGCAGACCGGTGCGAAGGCGGCCGCGCGCTTCCGCACGTCGCTCGTGACGGCGCAGATCGCGCTCTCGATGGCGCTGCTCATGGCCGCCGGGCTCTTCGTGAAGAGCCTCAAGAACGTCAGCAGCGTGGAGCTCGGAATCCGGATCGATCACGTCACCACCTTTGCGATCTCGCCCGTGCTGAACGGGTACGCTCCCGCGCGATCGATGATTCTCTTCCAGCAGGTGGAACAGGAGCTCGCGGCAATTCCCGGCGTGACGGGTGTCACGACGGCCCGCGTGCCGCTGCTCGCGAACAACAATTGGGGCAACTCGGTGCAGGTGGAGGGTTTTCCGCACGGTCCCGACGTCGACAACGACTCGCGGTTCAACGAGATCGGCACGGACTATTTCAAGGTGACGGGCGTGCCGATGGTCTCGGGCCGGGAATTCACCGCGGCAGACGCGCTCGGGAGGCCGAAGGTCGCGATCGTCAACGAGACCTTCGCGAAGAAGTTCAACCTCGGCCGCGATGCGGTCGGAAAGCGCATGTCGCGGGGCGGCGACACGCTCGACATCGAGATCGTCGGACTTGCGAAGGACGCGAAGTACAGCGACGTGAAGGCGAAGATCCCGCCCGTCTTCTTCACCGCGTACCGGCAGGATTCGACGATCGGAAGCAACCGGTTCTACGTGCGAAGCAGTGTGGAGCCGTCGGCCGTGCTGCGCGCGATTCCGTTGGTGATCAAGAAGCTCGATCCGAACCTGCCGGTCGCGGGGCTGCGCACGCTCGAGCAGCAGGTGAAGGACAACGTCTTCCTCGACAGGATGATCTCCACGCTCTCCGCCGCGTTCGCCGCGCTCGCGACGCTGCTCGCCGCGATCGGTCTCTACGGCGTGCTCGCCTATTCAGTCGCCCAGCGCACGCGCGAGATCGGCGTGCGCATGGCGCTCGGCGCGAACGGCGGGAGCGTGCAGATGATGGTGATGAAGCAGGTGGGGCTGATGACACTGATCGGCGGAGTGGTGGGCCTGGCCGGTGCGCTCGCGCTGGGGACGGCGGCGAAGTCGCTGCTCTATGAGCTGAAGGGGTATGATCCGCTGGTGATGGGAGCGTCGGTGATTGTGCTGACCGCGGTGGCGTTCGGGGCGGGGTACTTGCCGGCGCTGCGGGCGTCACGGATTGATCCGATGGCGGCACTCCGGCACGAATAGGGCAGAGGGGAGTGGGGAGATTCGACCCGATGCGGAATACGGAAGAGGAATCCGGATCCCGGATTCCTCTTCTGCATTCTGCATCGGGTCGAAATTCCGGATCCCGCATTCCTCTTCTGCATCCTGCATCCGTCTCGTCACTCCCATCTCACTTCTGTAGCAGGCCACGGACCGCTATCGTGCAGTTCGCATGCTCCCCGATCATTTTCTTCTCCTGTTTGCTGCCGGTCTCCTCGCCGGCGCCATGAACGCCGCCGCCGGCGGCGGCTCGTTCGTCACGCTGCCGTCGCTGGTCTTCGCGGGCGTTCCGTCGGTGGCCGCGAACGCGACGAGCACCGTCGCGCTCTGGCCGGGCACGCTCGCAAGCGCTTATGCGTACCGGCACGACGCCAAGCCGTTCGGTCACGTCTCGATGCGCGTCATGCTCGCCGTGATGATCGCGGGCGGCTTCACCGGCGCGATGCTGCTGCTCTACACGCCCTCGTCCACGTTCGACCACATCATCCCGTGGCTGCTGTTGTTCGGGGCGCTCGTGTTCACCTTCGGTCCGCGCGCGAACGCGTGGCTGCGGCGCTTCGTGCACATCGGGCCGCGGACGGTGGTCGTCGTGCAGTTCTTCCTCGGAACGTACGCGGGCTATTTCGGCGGGGCGGTGGGAATCATGATGATGGCGGCGTGGAGCCTGCTCGGCGTCACCGACATTCGGGCGATGTCCGCCGCGCGCATGCTCCTGGTGGGCGCGGCGAATTCCGTGGCGGTGGTGATCTTCACCGTTTCGCGTCTGGTGTGGTGGCCGCAGATGATCGTGATGATGGGAGCGGGAATAGTCGGCGGATACTTCGGCGCGCGGGTCGCGCGTCGCTTGCCGCCGGCTCAGATACGGGTGGGCATATCGATCGTGAGCTTCCTCATGACGGCCGCGGTGTTTTACCGGGAACTGAAGACTTGAGAGGCGAGTGGCGAGTGCAGGGGCGAGTGGCGAGACCAGATGGGAGGGGCGAGATTCGACCCGATGCAGAATGCAGATGAGGAATCCGGGATCCGGGAGTTCGACCCGATGCAGGGTGCAGAAGAGGAATGCGGGATGCAGGGTCGAGAGATGAGACGTGAGTAGAGATGAGACGTGAGTTCGGATGCGGAATGCGAGAAGGGCGCGTCCTCGAAAGGTCGCGCCCTTCTCATCTCTCCCCGCTTACTCGCCACTCCCCCTCCGCCCCGCAATCCGCATTCCTCTTCTGCATTCCGCATCGGGTCGAATCTCCCCACTCACTTCTTCTCCCGGATCCCGCATTCCTCTTCCGCACCCTGCATTGGGTCGAATCTCCCCACTCTCCACTCATTTCTTCTCAGCAGATGGCCCACACCCGAACATCCCTCGACTCGCCCCACCCATCCGGCTCGGCATCGGCCGCGCCGCTCTGATCGAATCCCTCTTCGCACGCTGATCCGGCGTGAGGACCGCGTCCGCTTCCTTGGTGGACGAATCTCTCGCCGGACCGATGACCACGCACGCGCTCTTCATTGCCGAGTCCACGCGCGCGCTGCGCTTCGTGAGAATCGCCTCGATCTTCGCGCGCTGGTCCACCGTGAGGTTGAGCGGTTCGTACCAGCTCGGCAATGATCCGGGCGCTCGCGGCGTGCGGGCCATCGGGGCGCCGCCGCGCGCGAATCCGCCGCGCGGTCCGAGTCCCATGCTCGAGCGCGAGGGCCGGGCCATCGCGCGCTCGATGGTTCCGCCCACGAATGCACCCGCGAGAAATGCGATCACGAGCAGGACCATCGCCTGCGCGCGCACGCGGCCCAGCGATTCGACGCCTTCCTTCATTGCTCGTAGCCTCCGAGAAGAATGTCGGCGGGAGAGGTGGACTGCGCGTCGTCACCGTCGCCGAGGACGGCGGAGACCAAGAGTGCGTCGGCGACTTCGTCGGTGCCGACCGCGTCGATTCCCGTCCCACCCTGCACACTGCGGAACAGCGCGGCCGAAACGAGCATCACGAGAAAGAGCGCGGCCAGCAGCGGAGCGCGCCAATACGCGACCATCGCCAGCGGCGTCCTGGTGCGCCGCCTGCGCAAGGCTCCGGCGGCGGCGGTGCGCACGGCCGCGAGGCGGCGCGCGAACGCGAGGGGCGGCTGGGTCGGGTCGAGCGCGCTCAGATCCGTTGGCAGTTCTTCATTCATGCGAATACTCCCGAAGGAGGCTTGGGCCCAGTCGTTCACGCAGGAGCTTTCGTGCGACGAACAGGTGCTGTCGTGATCGTACTTCCGTAATCCCGAGTGAATCGGCGATGTCCTTGTGCGTCCATCCGTCCATGTCGTGCAGCAGGACGATCTCCCGCTGCACTTTGCTCAGCGTCGCGAGCGCCGACTGCAGGGTATCGGCCAGCTCCGATCGCGCGGCATCCACGAACGGCGAGTCGTCGGCTTCCGCGATTTCCGGCAACAGCTCCGACGTCTCGCGAATCTTTCGGTAGGTGCGATGGCTCAGCGCCCGGTTCCGCACGATCACCAGCATCCACTGCACGAACTTCGCCGGCTCGCGGCAATCCTCCAGCCGGTCGATGGCCTTCACGAACGCGTCCTGCACCACGTCCTCCGCGTCCTGCCGGTTTCCCAGCACACCGAGCGCGACGGCGAACGCCGTGCGATAGTAGCGCCGCACCAGCACATCGAAAGCGTCGGCATCGCCGCGCAGACAGCGCGCGACAAGATCGGCGTCGGGAGGCGTTGGAGCGGGGCTCGAGACGGACACGTTAATGACGGATGGGACTCGGAAAGTGTTAGAGGTCGCCGGGACTGACGGTGGCACACTTCGAGCGGTCGGGAGGTATGATCCTCATCAACATTCTACACTCCAGCCAAGCTATGAGATATGAGACATGCGAGGGGATGCGGGATTCGCGATTCGACCCGATGCAGGATGCAGAAGAGGAATGCGATCCTGGGGGCGATCCCCGCCGACCTGCGCATGATGGGGGCAGAGTCGACGTAGGTCGCGCACGGGGTGGGGTACGATCTGGTCACGAGATCGAAACTCGCGTCCGGCCCGGCGGCATGGGCGGGAGCGGCGGGATGGGCGGCCGGCGCGGCGCCGCCGGCGGCGCGCTATTTGCCGCGCAGGCGCTCGTGCCGGGCAATCTCGAGCGACTCGACATTGAATTCCATCGCTGGCTTATAGACCGCGCGGCCCACGGGAGGTAAAATGGGGCATCGCGCGGGCAAGGCGCGGCGCTGTATCTGCCCACATCAATAGCCTCCCCCACTCCGCCACCGCTTTGCCGGACGACTCGCCCCCGAACACGATTCTCGCCGCGACGGAGCCGGCCACTTCGCGCTGGATCAGCGAAGCGGCGGCACGCCATACGGCCACGCTGCTCGTCTACGTCGCGCTCGTCGTGCTCGGCAACTTGCTCGGCGCGCAGGTGGACGTACGCACGTACCTCGTGTTCGGCGTCTGGATCGCCCTGAACCTCATCGTCGCGCCGTGGGCGGCACGGCCGCACGAGTACACCACGCGGCTGCGGCGCTATGCGATGACGGTCGTGATGGACGTCGTCTTTCTCGGCGCGGTCTACTACTTCCTCGACGCAGCGCAGTGGCTCGGCGCCGTGTTCTTCATCCACAGCGCGCTCGTCGCCGCGGCCACGCTGCCGCGGCGCTGGGCGATCGGCATCGCCGGGCTGATTGTATTCGTGTTCGTCCTGCTCGTGTGGCTCGCCGTCGCCGGACCGCCGCTCGTGCTCTCGCCGGTCGGCCTGCCCTCGGTGCACGGAAACTATGCCTGGGCCGTCGGGTCGATCGCGGCGGCGCTCGGCCTGATCATCGTGCTGATGATGCTGCAGCTGCGCCTCGTCGAAAACATTCGCGACGCGGAGCAGCGCTACCTCCTGCTCGTGCAGTCGGCGCCCGACATGGTCATGACGTTCGACGAGCGCGGTCACTTCCTCGAGGTGAATCCCGCCACGCTCGCGCAGAGCGGCTACACCATGGACGAGATCAAGACCCTGCGGAACACATCGTTCTTCCCGCCGGAGGACTGGCCGAAGATCGTGGACGCGCGCGAACGCAACCTCGCCGGCGAGATCGTCGAGATGGACGTTCGCTACGCGCGCCGGACCGGCGAGATGCGCTGGATCCAGACGCGCAGCGCGTCGTTCCGCAGGCGCGGCGAGAAGACCGCGGTGCTCGTCCTCGCGCGCGACATCACCGACGCCAAGCGGCAGACCGACGCCCTGCGCGACAACGACGAGCGCTTCCGTCTCATCGTGGGAGCGCTCGACCTCGGCTTCTACACGATCGACACCGAAGGCCGGCTCACCGCGATCTATGGCCGCTGGGCGGAGGAGCGGATGGCGGATGGGAAGACGCTCGTGGGGTCGCACGGCATCCAGTTCGTCGTACCCGAGGTGGCGGAGCCCTTCCGTGAGGCGAACCGGCGCGCGCTCTCGGGCGAGACCGTCACTTTCCACTGGAGCGTGCGCGCCAGCGAGACTCGGCCCGAGGAATTCTTTCGCGCACACCTGGCGCCCCTGCGCGACGGGGGCGGCGCCGTCACCGGCGTCGCCGGCGTGTGGACGAACGTGACGACGTCCACGCTCGCCGAGCGCGAGCGCGAGATGCTTCGCAACCGGCTCGCCGACGCCGAGCGCATCGAATCGCTCGGCAAGCTCGTCTCCGGTGTCGCGCACGAACTGAACAATCCGCTCGCGGCGATCTTGAACTTCACGGAAGATCTTCTTGCCGATCCGCGCACCGGCGATGAACGGATGGCGCTCGAGGTGATCCAGGCGCAGGCGCTGCGGTCGCGCACCATCGTGCGCGACTTGCTCACGTTCGTGCGCAAGGGCGATCGTCGCGTGCGAAAGCCCGAGACGCCCGGCCCGATCCTCGAGACGCTCATTCGCGCCGTTCGACCCGGGCTCGGCACGCAGGGCGTCTCGTTCGCCACGATGGTCTCCGAGCCGGAGACGCCGCTGCTGCTCGATCGCGCGGGCTTCGAGCAGGTCGTCACGAACCTCGTGACGAACGCCGCGCAGTCGGCGGGCGCGGGCGGAGCCGTCCGCCTCAGCGCACAGCGCGCCGGCGACAGTTACGAAGTGATCGTCGAGGACACCGGCGCGGGAATTCCCGAGGAGAACCTCGCGCGAATCTTCGAGCCGTTCTTCACTACGAAGGCGACAGGGCAGGGCGTCGGGCTCGGCCTGTCCGTTTCGCTGGGCATCATGCAGGCGCACGGCGGCACGCTCGTCGCCGAAAACAGGGGTGAAGCCGCGGGTGGCGGCGCGCGGGTCACGATGCGGCTGCCGCTCTCCGAGACGCCCGAGACGCCCGAGACGCCCGAGACGCGGCACACGCCGCCCAAGGTCGTCGTGCCACCGATGGCCGCGCGCCGAGCCAGCCTGCTGATCATCGAAGACGAAGAATCCATTCGCAGCGCGCTGCGCCGCTACTTCGAACGGCGCGGATGGGTCGTCGACGAGGCGGTCGACGGTGCGGATGGGCTCGTGAAGCTCGATCGCGTCGACGCGGCCGCGATGTACGACGTGGTGCTGTGCGACTTGAAGATGCCCGGAATCTCGGGGCAGGCGTTGTACAACCACATCCTCGGCGCGCAGCCGGCACTGGTGAACAAGTTCATCTTCGCCACCGGAGACGCAGGAGCGCCCGACGCGGTGGACTTTCTTGGCTCGGTGAGTGTGCCGGTGCTGGAGAAGCCGTTCGAGTTGAGGACGCTGGAGTTGCTGGCGGAGCAGGTGAGAGGCGCTCCCCAAAAGGGTACGAGCGACGCGTGAGGGGCTCTCCGAAAAACGGCGACGAGCGACGAGTGAGGGGCGATCTGGCGAAGAGCGACGCGTGAGGAGTGCGGAGAACGTCTCCTCGCTCCTCACATGTCGCTCTTCGCCAGATCGCCCCTCACCCGTCGCCCATCGCTCTTCGCCAGATCGCCCCTCACCCGTCGCTCGTCGCCGTTTTTTAGACGCCCGCCATCTCCCTGCGCTCCGCGTGAATCGGCACCCGAGCCAGCGCCTGGTCCAAATCGCGCCACAAATCTCGCGCATCTTCCAGCCCCGCGCTCAACCGCAGCAGCCCGCCCGTAATCCCCGTCTGCGCGCGCGCCGTGGCATCGACCACGCGATGCGTGAGCATCGCCGGCGGCTGGATCAGCGTGTCCGTGGACCCGAGGCTCACGGCCGGCGTGATGAGCTTGAGCGCGCCGACAAAAGCGCGCATCGCCTGCGGATCGCCGTTCGAAAGTTCGAAGCTGATCACGCTCCCCGGCCCCTGCATCTGCCGGCCGATGAGCATGCGCGGGTCCTGCGCCGGGAGGCCGGGAAAGCGCACGCTCGCAATGCGGGGATCTTCGGCCAGGCGCCGGGCGAGCATGATCGCCGTGGCCTGCGCCCGCTGGACGCGAAGTTCGAGCGTCTGCAGTCCGCGGTGCAGCAGATACGACGAGAGCGGATGCAGCAGCCCGCCGGTGGCGGCACGCACGTACTTGATGTCGCGCACGAGCGCGTGTGAACCGGCGACGACTCCGGCGAGCACGTCGCCGTGGCCGCCGAGAAATTTCGTGGCGCTGTGCAGCACCAGCGCCGCGCCGTTCTCGAGTGGGCGCTGAAGCACCGGAGTCGCGAACGTGGAATCGACGAGCACCGGCACGCTGCCCGCCTGCCGCACCACCAACGCGATGTCGACCAGGTCGAGCGTCGGATTGGCCGGCGTCTCGATGGCGACGAGCGCGGTGTCGTGACGGAGCGCCGCAAAGATTTCATCCTGCGTGGTCCATGTCACGTTCACGCCGAGCAGGCCGGAGCTCAGCAGGTGGTCGGCCGTGCCGTACATGGGACGCACGGCGACGACGTGCGAACCCCGCGACTTGGCGGCGAGAAGAACGGCGCTGAACGCGGCCATCCCCGACGCGAACGCAGCCGCGTCCTCTGCGCCCTCCAGCTCGGCGAGCCCCTTCTCGAATCGGTCGGTGGTCGGGTTGAACAGGCGCTGGTAGACGAAACTCCCCTGCGGCGCGTCGCCGGATACGAGACTGTCGAACGACCGCGCGGCCGCGTCGAGGTCGGGCGTGGGATAGGTGGAACTCAGGTCGATGGGCGGCGCGTGAACGCCGAGGTGAGCAAAATCACTGCGGCCGGCGTGAACCGCGCGAGTGGCGAAGCCCTGCTCCACGGGTAGCTCCAAGTTCTGTTTCATGTCACTATATTGGTGCTATCCTCCAATAAAGTCGATATATGACGAATAATATTCGGAAACACCCGGATCCAACGCTCATCGACCGAATTGATCGCGCGATCCTGACGTACCTCCAGCACGATGCGCGGATTTCCAACAAGGAGCTCGCCGCCAAGGTTGGGCTGGCGCCGTCGAGCTGTTTGGCGCGGGTGCGCCGCCTCGAGCAGTCCGGGGCGTTGCAGGGCTACCACGCGGAGGTCGATCCGCGTGTGTGGGGCGTGACGCTCGAGGCGCTGATCGCGATCCGGCTGGAGAAGCACGCGCGCAGCGCGATCGCCGCGTTCGAGCGGCACGTCGCGATGCTCCCCGAAGTGCGCGGGGCTTTTCACGTGGCGGGCGCGAACGACTACCTCGTTCACGTGGCCGTGAGGGATGCCGAGCACCTGCGCGAGTTCGCGCTGTCGGCGTTCGCGACGCGACCGGAGGTGGCGCATATGGAGACGTCGCTCATTTTCTCGCACAGGCGGAATACGGCGTTCGGGGCTTTTAGCGCAGGGGCGAGTGGCGAGACCAGTGGGGAGAAGCGAGGGTGAGTGGGGAGTGGGGAGAAACGAGCGGGGAGGGGCGAGTTTGAGGGGCGAGAGAAGTTGCGAGGGATGAGACCGACTCAGAAGTGGCGAGATCTCGCCTTCACGATTTCTCACATCTCAGTTATTCGGTCGCCGTTCTCGCCACTCCAACTCGCCACTCCCCGCTCGTTTCTCCCCACTCCCCACTCACCCTCGCCTCTCCCCACTGGTCTCGCCACTCACTTCTGTCTTATGAGCGCCGCCTCCAGCGCCTGCGTCGTAATCGGCTTGGATACGTAGTCATCCATCCCCGCCGCGATGCACAGCTCCCGATCTCCTTCCATCGCGTTTGCCGTCATCGCCACGATCCTCACGTTCTTCCCGTCCGGCCGCGCGCGAATGCGCCGCGTCGCTTCGAGACCGTCGAACACCGGCATCTGCACGTCCATGAAGATCACGTCGTAGGGGAAGCGCTCCGACATCGTCACCGCCTCCTCGCCGTCGCCGGCGACGTCAACGCGGCAGCCGAGTCGTTCGAGCATCTTCACGGCGACCATCTGGTTCACCGGGTTGTCCTCCGCCAGCAGCACTCGTGCGACGTGCTGCCGCGGTTCGCCCGCTTTGGCGCGATGCTCGACCGGCGCCATCACCGCGCCGGCCGGCGGACGCCTGCGCTCGTTGAGTGCGTGGCGCGTGATGATCGGAACGTTCTTGTTCCATCCGCGCGGGCCCGAGACGATCGCCTCCAGCGTGTTCAACAGCGTCTCGGGGCGGAACGGCTTCGTGAGATACGCGTTGAAGCCGGCGCGGTGGAACCGGTCGGCGTCGCCGCGCTGTGCCGCCGATGTCGCCAGCACCAGCGACATGTCCGCGATCGACGGATCGTCGCGAACCGCGCGCGCGAGCATCTCGCCGTCCATGCCGGGCATGAGGAAGTCGAAGATCGCCACGCGAAAGGGATCGCCCTCGCGCACGGCCTCCTTCAAGAGTGCAAGCGCCTGGGCTCCATGCGACGCGCTCATGACCCGCATTCCCCACGCCTTCATGAACTCGCGCTGCACCTGCACGTTGATCGGCACGTCGTCCACGATCAGCACGCGCACGCCGCCGAGCGAGACCGACGGGATCGGCTCGGGCGCCGGGCTCGTGTCCTCGGGGAGCGGCAGCGTGAACCAGAACGTCGAGCCCTTGCCCACCGAACTGGTCACGCCGATCTGGCCGCCCATCAGCTCCACGAGCCGCTTGCTGATGGAGAGGCCGAGTCCCGTGCCGCCGAAGCGCCGCGTGGTGGACGCATCGGCCTGCGTGAACGGCTGGAAGAGCGCCGCGACCTTGTCCGGCGGGATGCCGATGCCGGTGTCCGTAACTTCGAACCGAAAGCGCCTTTCGCCTCCCGTTCGCAGCGCTTCCACCGAGATCACGACGTGTCCCGCCTCCGTGAACTTCAGCGCGTTGCCCGCGAGGTTCAGCAGCACCTGCCGGATGCGGCCCGAGTCGCCGATCACGCGGTGCGGCGCGTCGGTCGCGTAGCGCACCACGAGCTCGATGTTCTGGTCGACGGCACGCGGCACGAGCAGCTCCGCCACTTCGGCGACGGCGACCTGCAGGTCGAACGGGATCGGCTCGACGTTGAGCTTGCCGGCCTCGACCTTCGAGAAGTCGAGGATGTCGTTGATGACGCCCATCAGCAGCTCCGCCGAGTGCTTGATCGCGTCCACGTACAGCCGCTGCTCGAGCGACAGTGCGGTGTCGGCGAGCAGGCTCGTCATGCCCAGCACCCCGTTCATCGGCGTGCGGATCTCGTGCGACATCATCGCGAGGAACTCGCTCTTGGCGCGCACGGCGCTCTCGGCCTGCTCCTTGGCGGAGATCAGCGCGGCTTCCGTGGCCTTCCGCACGGTGATGTCGATGGCGATGGCGATGTACAGCGTCTCTCCGCGAACCTTGACGGAGGAGGAGAGAAGCTCGATCGGGAACGTCGAGCCGTCCGCATGGATGCCGGTCGAATCCCGTCCGGCTTCCTCGAGGAACGCCGGCACGTTGCCGGTCCACGGCGCGCCGCAGGAAATGAATCGCGTGATTGGCAGCCCCGTGATCGGTTCGCCGCGGGTCGCGAA
The DNA here is from genome assembly GCA_017881585.1 of Gemmatimonadaceae bacterium. Classification (GTDB taxonomy): domain Bacteria; phylum Gemmatimonadota; class Gemmatimonadetes; order Gemmatimonadales; family Gemmatimonadaceae; genus Fen-1231. The sequence goes on from JADGQS010000057.1 coordinate 14,925, forward strand.
ATGCTCGTTGGCCATCTCGTTCGCGCGGGCGATGTCGCCGCTCTCGTCGAGAATGAGCACGCTGTTCGGCGACGAGTCGATGATGGCGCTCAGCGTCTCTTCGCGCATCTTGAGCACGTCTTCGGCCTCGTTCCGCTTGGCCTCGACGGCCTTCGTCTGGCGCCGCTGCAGGAACGCCACGAGCCCCGCGATCACGACGATGCCGAGCATCACCGCGAGCACGCGCCGCAGAACCGCCACGAGCGCGAGCGCCTCGTCGTCGTTCATCTCGTAGAGCAAGCCGGCGTCGAGCTGCGGGATCCACGTCCACGCGCCGACGACGCTGCGGCCGCGGTAGTCGTGATAGGGAGTGATCGTGAGGCCCGTCTCCCCGGCGAGCGCGCGCTGCGCCGCGTAGGTGAGCGGCCGGTCCTTCAGTGCGACCGTTGGATGAAACCCGGCGGTCACATCGCCGCCGGGATCGCGCACCTCGATATGCAGCGCGGAGCCGAACGTGGTGTCGCCGCTGATGAGTCCCGCGCGGCGCAGCTGCTCGTCGAAACGCGACTCGGTGAGCATCAGGCCGTCGCGCGAGAACAGGTACGTCTCGGCCGTCTGGCCCCGCCGGCTGCTCGTGAGCTGCCGGCGCAACTTCGCGTCGGGTCGAAGGCGGAATCCGAGCACGCCGACGATCCTTCCGCCCGAGTCCCGAACGGTCGCGGCCGCGAACATCGTGGCCGTACCGGCGCGCACCACGCCGTTCTCGTCGGGGAGCGGCTTGACGGCGGCGTACGGCGCGGACATGGACGATTCGCCGGCGAGCGCGCGTCGTACGAGCGCCGTGCGCGTGCCGGATACGCGGCCGCCGTCCATCTCGTATTGCGAGCCGGCGATCACTCGCCCCGTCGTATCGAAGAGCGCATAACCGGAGAGGTGGTCGGCCTTCACCTCGGTGCCGAGCAGCCGTTCGAGCTCGAGCGCCTCCGGCCGCGCGCGCAACGCGGCTGCGCCCGCCCGGCCGCCCTCCGCCGCGGCGCTCAGCGCCTTCGTCATCCGCGCGAGGCCCGGCGCGGAGGCCCACATCTCCGCGCTCAACAGCTCGTCGTCGCTCCAGAGCACGATGGAGTGCCTGGTCGCCTGCAGCCGCGACTCGAGCAGGTCCGAAGCCGACTCCCTCGATTTGCGCTCGACCGCCTCCAACGCGAAACCGGCAAGCCCCACGAACAGCAGGACCAGCGAGAACAGGATGGTTCTCGGGAGGGTGCTGGGCTTCGGGGCCGGCGCGCTGGGGCGGGGGTCGGGCATGAGATGAGAATATACCGTTGATGACGGTGAACGACTCGGGGCTCTGGTGCGTAAGGCAGGGGTGAGAGGCGAGACCAGTGGCGAGACCAGTGGCGAGACCAGTGGCGAGTGGCGAGACCAGTGGGGAGGGGCGAGGGTGAGTGGGAAGTGGGGAGAACCGAGTGGCGAGCGGCGAGTGGGGAGACCTCCCCACTTCACTACGAGTCTCGTCTCTCGCCGCTACTTCGAACTCCCCACTCGCCTCTCGTTTCTTCCCACTCCCCACTCACCCTCGCCACTCCCCACTGGTCTCGCCTCTCACCCCTAGTCTCGCCACTCTCGTCTGGTCTCGCCTCTCACCCCTGGACTCTCCTCTCGCCCCTGCAGTCAAGCACTGGCGCCACCTTCGCCCCCTCAATTGCTTTAACGGAATGATCGTCCGCCCCTCCGCAACTTTGATCGCTCTCGCCACTCTCATCTCCGCCGCCTGCGCCCCGCCCGCGCACATCGGCGGCGCACCCTCGACTGCTCCCTCTCCCTCCGTCGAGTGGCCCGCTCAAAAAGCCACCGGCGCCGGCGCGACGTTCAACTCCGACGAGATGCAGCGTGCCACCCGTGGCGCGTCGGTTCCGGCTGACCTCGCCACGCGCATGGACCGGCTGACCATCGCCGACGTGGTCGACCTCGCGCTCGGCAACAGCCCGCAGACGCGCACCACCTGGGCCCAGGCGCGCGCGGCCGCTTCAGCGTATGGATCCGCGCGCGGACACCTGCTTCCTTCGCTCGAGCTCGATGGAACCGGCGGACCCTCGAAGGCCATCTCGTTCAATAACTCCGTCCTTCCGGCCACCCGCTCCGCCTTCACCACCTCGCTGAACCTCTCGTACGTCCTGCTCGACTTCGGCCAGCGCGGCGGGGCGATGGCGGCGGCGCACGAAGCGCTGTTCGCGGCCGATCTCACGCACAACGCCATGGTGCAGACCGTCGTTCTGCAAGCCGAAGGTTCCTACTTCAGCTATCAGGCGAGCCACGGCCTGTTCGATGCCGCGAGCGCCGCAGTGAAAACCGCCGAAGCGAATCTCGCCGCCGCCGACCGTCGTCACGAAGTCGGTCTCGCGACGATCGCAGATGTCCTCCAGGCTCGCACGGCGCTGGCGCAGAGCCGGCTCAATTCGCAGACCGCCGGCGGGAACGTGCAAGCCGCACGCGCTCAGCTCGCGCTCGCGCTCGGCCTCGCCGCCAACGCGCGCTTCGACGCCGCGCCCGATACCGGCCTTGCCCCGGTGCTGCAACTCACGGAAGACATCGAC
>JADGQS010000175.1 GCA_017881585.1 Gemmatimonadaceae bacterium
GCGCGAGCAACTTGCCGAGCAGCGCTGGCTGGTCCTTTGTCAACGCGGGATAGATTTGTTCCCAGAGCGCCGCCGCGGCTGGCGTGCGGGGGATCTCGGTCACGGTGCGTGCCCACTCTAAAGTTTTCCGCACGTCGTCGGCGAGCCGCTGCACCGTATCGGCTGGTGCGCGACCCGGATTCGGGAGCAGCTTCGCCCGATGCACAAGAACGAACAGAAAGCGGTTCCCCAGGCCGTTGGCGGCCTCGACGTCGGCCAAGTACCGAGCCAAGTCGTCTGGTGTAGTATGCGCGACGACACTGATATGGGCGTCCGTCGCACGCGTCGGACTATTCTTCGTCAGCGTGCGCAATGTGTGCTTACCGTCCCAGGCATCGCGGAGCACATTCGATAGTGTGTTGCCGTCGCGGCTGAATTGCTTCAATGCGGTCGAAAACTCGCTCTCGACTACGAGCAGGCGCTTGTCTTCGACTCCTTGGTCGACAATAATTGGGTCGCCGTCTTTGTTCAGTTTCTCCACTGGATCACGAACAGCGTGAATCAGTCCCTCCCCGCTGCTCAGTCCACTTGCGATGTTGGCGAACCACTCAGGATCAGCATCCCGAAACGGACGCAATGCCACGTTGCCGGAATCCCCTTTGCGTGCACGCGATGATTTCCCGACCAGAGCGATATTCTCGTTCATGTGGTGCCGCGTCTCACCCACGGTGACAACAGGCGTGCTGCCCACGGCGTTCCCGAAGGCAACGAGAAACTGAGTTGCCACGGCCACAGGGTCCGCCTCCGTGTACGCGTCGAACGTCTCGACGACACGGCCAGTGAGACCTGCGAATATTTCTCGCCGCGGTTTCATAGCCCCAGCTCCCGCGCAATCAGTGCGTCGGTATGCGCCACGCGCTCGCTGCTGACTACCCGCCGCACGCCTACGCTCGCCAGCGCCGTCGCTATCGTGCGCTCTCGATAATCCGGCCGGTCCCACTTTTGCCGGGCGAGCCCACTTTGTGCCACGAGCCGTTCTATTTGGTCCGCGTCGTCGGTGTACCACGCGAGCAACGAGCACAACGCCAAGTCTGCCTCGCTCCCTGACGTGTAGTCGCTCGCATCGCCGCGCCACTGGCGCGAGAAACGATCACCATTCCGCGCGCCGTGCGCGCGCTCGACTATCTCGCTGTCGCTGGCGGACAGTCTAGCCGCCGGCATCGCAGACCGGGCAGGCGTCTCAGCGCCCGGCACGCCGAAGACGCGACGGTGCAGCGCTGCCAGCTTGGCCGTGCGCTCCTCTATCGTCCCAGGCGTGCCGGCCACGTGCCGGCCGGTCACGCAGAGGTAACGCTCACGGTCGTACATCTCGACCTTTCCCTTGCGCCGCCGTGTGCCGGGCAGTGTCGCGCGAATCAGGACGTGCACGCCGTGCCCGCTTGGTGAGATTTCCGTATAGCTCGCCAGCGTCGCGATGACGTCTTGCGCCCACGATGCTAGCTCACCCGCCTCGGTCACGCAGTCGTCGAGGTCGACACCCGAGAGCCCATCGCCGAGCATGATCCCGATGCCGCAGCCGTACGCCCGCGCGTAGCGCGCCGTGGTGGCGTAGTCCGCCCACGTGGTCGGGTCGGTAGCGCTCGCTGGCCCAGCGGTGGGCGCGCAGATCGGCAGCTTGGTTGTGCGCCCGCCGCGCTCGACGTAGCGCCACGCCACCCAGCGCGCCGCGGCGCGCAGCTCTGCCGGGATGCCAGCCTCTACCCATGTTGTCGAGCCGCGTGCGCTCATCGCTGCACCTGCCGCTCCGCACGTTGACGTGCGTAGCGCTCGACTTCCTGCTGGGTGAAGAGTCGCACGCCGCCCACGGTCATCGCGGCAACGGAGAGTCGCTTTTGCAGAGCCGCTTGTCGGACAGCGGCTGGGGGTGATCTTCAGAAGTTTTGCTGCGTCGGCAGACGACAGAAATTCCATCGGACACGCTTGAATCGCCATGCCCGCATTATGGGTTGCGCATGACGCTCCCGCATGGCCCTAGAATTAGTTCTTTTTGCGCAATTTAGGTGCGTCCTGTTCGTGCAGGATCTGCCTGACGGCGTCCGCGCCTCGCTTCTTTCCTCGCCACCACATATCGCAAGTTTCGGGGAACGTAATTTTCAGCAGCTCAGCCACATGATCGTAGAGATCCATACCGATTTGGCGCTTAAAGAACTCCGTCAATTCACGCGCGCAGTCCGATTCTAGCACGTACTCACGCCGCCTGCCGCGGCCGAACACCGGCTTGCCATCCACGTGAGCGGCGCGTGGGATGTCCAGCCGGCCGAATGTCCCCTGATCCGGCGCTAAGCCGGAAAGCCACAGGGACGGGAAGGGATTTCAAAAACCCAATAGGTGAGCCTCCAAGTCCTTGACATCTCGCGTGGGGCAAGTTAGTAGACTTGTCCATGACGGACGCCCAAATCGCTCGTCTTGAGCACCGGCGCGAGCGCCTGCTCGATGAGTTGCACCACCTCCCCGACCTGATGCGCGGCAAGGTCTACGAGCGCCAACGCAAATGCGGCCGCGCCGCCTGCGCCTGCGCCAGCGGTGGACCACGGCATCCGGGTTTGCAGCTGACGGTCAACCTCGGGGGGCGCACGCGGACGCGCTACGTTCGCCTGGGCGAGCGTGCCGCCGTGGAAGCGAAGCTGGCTGCGTATCGGCGTTTGTGGGAATTGGTGGATGAGTTGACCGAGGTAAACCTGGCCTTGTTCAACGCGTTGCCGGTGGAGGCACAGGAGAAACAATGAAGCAGGGATTGTTGCCGTACGGGGTGGAAGTGGTCGAGGAGGCGGGTGCGGTGACGGCACGCGGCGGGCTGGGGCTGGTGGTCGAAGCGATGCGGGCCTTGGGAGTGTCGCAAGCCATCAAGAGTCATGTGCGGATCCGCCAGCGGGCACGTGGCAACGACGAAGTGGCGATGATCGAGGCCGTGGTCATGCTGCTGGCGGCGGGCGGAGAGTGTATCGACGACATGGCGGTCTTACGGACCGACGCGGGGCTGTGTCGACTGGTGGATCGCGAGTTGCCGTCCCCCGACGCGGTGCGGCGTTTTCTCTACTCGTTTCACGATCCGGAGTTGATCGAGTGCGCCCGCCGGGAGCGGGCGCCCGGACACGTGGCGTATATTCCGGGGGAGAATGCGGCGCTGCGCGGGCTGGCGCACGTCAACGTGGAACTGCTGAATCGGGTCGCGGCGCAGGGCAAGAGCACCCAAGCGACCCTCGATCACGATGCGACGATTCAGGAGAGCCACAAGCAGGAGTCGTTGGCGCACTACAAGGGCGGGCGCGGGTATCAGCCCTCCGTGATCTACTGGGCAGAGCAAGATTTGGTGGTGGCAGACGAGTATCGCGATGGGAACGTGCCGGCGGGGATGGCAAACCTGCGGCTCATCCAGCGCGGGTTTACGAGTCTGCCGACGACCGTAACTGAGTACGGGTTTCGATCGGACAGCGCGTGTTACGAGGAGCAGGTGTTGCAGTGGCTGGCGAACCCGCAGCGCGAGGACGGGCCGCGCGGGAAGATCCGTTTCACGATCAGTGCGGACATGAGCACGGAGTTGCGCGCGGTGTGCGAGCGAGTACGCCAGCCGCGATGGTTGCTGGTGGAGGAGCGAGCGGAGGAGAGCGTGCACTGGGCGGATGTGGAATTCACTCCGGGCGACTGGCCGAAGGATGCCCAGCCGCTGCGGTACGTGGCGGTACGCATTCGCAAGCAGCAGGGGTATTTGTTTGCCGCGGGGTACGACACGAAGTACCTGGCGGTGGTGAGCAACCGGTGGGAGTTGAGCGGGGAGAAGCTTTTGCGCTGGCACTGGGCAAAGGCGGGAACGATCGAGCATGTGCATGATGTGACCAAGAACGAGTTGGGGGCAGCGGTCCCTCCGTGCGGCCGTTTTGGTGCGAATGCGGCGTGGTATCGGTTGAGCCTGTTGGCGTACAACATTCTCAGTGCCATGAAGTCGCTGGTGCTGCCCGCGCCGCTCAGTGCGGCGCGACCGAAGCGGCTGCGCTTTGCGCTGTTTACCATCGCCGGGCGCCTCATCTCGCACGCGGGCAAGTTGGTACTGCAGATCAGTCAAGCAGCGGAGCGACTGGCCGGTTTACTTGAGGCGCGCAGACGGCTGGCTGTGCTCGCGGCGGCGTCTCCGTAAGCAAGCGGCACGCAGTCTGAAACCTGCGCATCTCCAATCCGAAATCTGAGCGACCCCGGCTGTGCTGAAGCACGGCGGGGCGGGCGTGTGTCGGCGACTCCACGATTGGCAGGTCGAGCCGCAGCACATCGTGCTGTGCAGTTTGGCCCGGCCCACCCGCCGGCCACAGCGAGCCGCCTGGCCAGCATTAGCCGCCTGCGGTGGCGCCCACCGCGCGCCCGATCACGATCGTCGGCGCGTTAGCGCCGGATTTGGGATGTCAGCGCGGCGGTATTGAGCAACAGAATCGCATCCTCAAGGTTTCGCGGCAACGACGTTACAAAACCCTTCCCGTCCGAATCTATGTCGAGTCCCGCGTTGGCCGCCAAGTGCCGAACGGCCAGTTGTTCCATCCGTCGAGCCGCGTCCGGTTGAGCGGGTCCCTTGGTCCGAACCGCGTTCGCGATTTCGCGTATCTGTTCGCTAGTCGGTGCTGGCTCGCCCAAGCTCCGCCCCAGCGATTCGCCCCACTCAGCAAGCAACCAAGGCCCCCCCGCTTCAAGATCTCGGAAGCACGCAACAGGACACCGGGCCACTTCTCAATATCCTCCGCGTTGTTGCCTTGAAATAGCTTGTAGGTATTCCCAAACACGAAAC
>JADGQS010000176.1 GCA_017881585.1 Gemmatimonadaceae bacterium
AGCGCGATCGGCAGTGTGCCCACCAGCGCCGCCATCGTCGTCATCATGATCGGCCGGAACCGCACATGGCACGCCTCCACGATCGCCTCGAACGGATTCATTCCGCGCTTCTCCGCCGACGTCGCGAAGTCCACCATCATGATCGCGTTCTTCTTCACGAGCCCGACCAGCATGATGATGCCCACCCACGCGTACACCGTGAGCTCGGTGTGCGTCACGATCAGCGCGAGCAGCGCGCCGAACGCCGCGAACGGAATGCCCGAGAGAATCGTCAGCGGATGGATGAAGCTCTCATAGAGTATCCCCAGCACGATATAAATCACAAAAATTGCGATGATGAAGAGCGTGATCAGTCCCTTCTGCGTGTCCTGGAAAACCTGCGCCGCTCCGTAGAACGCGCCGGTCACGTCCTCCGGCAGGATCGTGCGCGCGGCGGCCGTCACCGCGTCCGTCGCCTCGCCGAGCGAGACGCCGAGCTTCGTGTTGAACGCGAGCGTCACGCTCGGCATCTGCCCCGTGTGGTTCACCAGCATCGGACCCATCGTCGGCGCCGTGCGCGTCACGCTCGACAGCGGCACGAGCTGGCCGGTCTTCGATCGCACGTACAGCATGCTCAGCGCGCCGAGGTCGCTCTGGTATTCCGGCAGCAACTCGAGGATCACCCAGTACTCGTTCTGCGGGGTGTAGATCGTGCTCACCTGCCGCGATCCGTAGGCGTTGTACAGCGCGCGCTCTATTTGTTCAGGTGTGAGGTTGAAGCGCGCGGCCGCGTCGCGGTCGAGCTCGATGGACGCCTGCGGGTTGGCGATCTGCAGGTCGGTGGTCACATCGACGATGCCGTTGATCTCGCGCATCTTCACTTCCATCGTCTGCGCCGCCTTGTACAGCGACGGCAGGTTGCCGCCCGTCATCGTGTACTGGTACTGCCCCTTGGATGCGCGGCCGCCGATCTGGATGGTGGGCGTGTTCACGACGTACGACGCGATCCCCGGCACCGCGCGCAGCGCCGAGCCGAGCACCGGCACGAGTTCGTCGGCCGAGAGCTTCCGCTCCTTTCGCGGCTTGAGCCTGAAGGTGATGCGCCCGGTATTCACGGTCGAGGATGATCCGCCGTAGCCGCTCGCAATCGCATAGCTCTCCGCCGCCACGTCCGGGTTCTGCCGTCCGATCTCGGCGAGCGCGATCATCTTGTCACGCATGTCGGGGAAGCCGATGCCCTGGATGCCTTCGGTGCTCGCGCGCAGGATTCCCTGGTCTTCCGACGGGAAGAATCCCTTCTTCACCTGCGTGAACATGACGCCCGCCACGAACAGCGTGACCGCCGAGAACACGAGCATCACGGGACGGTGCTGCATCACCCAGTCCAGCGAGGTCGTGTAGGACTTCAACACCCGCTGGTACAGCCTCTCGAACCCGTCGAATATGAAGTTGTGCGATGCGTGCAGGCTCTTCTTGTTCAGGAAGTGCGCGCCCAGCATCGGCGTCAGCGTCAGCGACACGAAACCCGACACGAGGATCGCCACCGCGATCGTCACCGCGAACTCGCGGAACAGGCGGCCCACGATCCCGCCCATGAACAGCAGCGGAATGAACACGGCCGTCAGTGACGCCGTCATCGTGATGATCGTGAACCCGATCTCGGCCGCGCCGTCGAGCGCCGCCTGCATGGGCGGTTTTCCCATCTCCATGTGGCGGACGATGTTCTCGAGCATCACGATCGCGTCGTCCACCACGAAGCCCACCGCGAGGGTGAGCGCCATCAGCGAGAGATTATCGAGACTGTAATCCAGCATGTGCATCACCGCGAACGTCCCCATCAGCGACATGGGGAGCGCGAGGCTCGGGATCGCGGTGGCCGACACGTTGCGGAGGAACATGAAGATGACCAGTATGACCAGAGTCAGCGTCAAGCCGAGAGTGATCTTCACGTCGTGCACGGAGTCGCGAATGCCCTGCGCGCGATCGAAGAAGATCGTCGCGTCCACCGCCGCGGGCATCTGTGCCTTCAGCACCGGCAGCAGCGCCTTGATGGCATCGGCCACTTCCACCGTGTTCGTGCCCGGCTGTTTCTGGATCGCGAGCGAGATCGAGCGCTCGCCATTGAGCCATTGCGCCGTGCGGTTGTTCTGGATGTCGTCCAGCACGCGGCCCAGTTCCTTCAGCCGCACCGGCGCGCCGTTGCGGTACGTCACGACGATCTCGCCGAACTGCGCGGCGGTGGCCAGCTGCCCGCTCGTCTGCACCGTGAGCGACTTGCTCTTTCCCCACAGCACGCCGCTCGGGATGTTCACGTTCGCCGCGCTGATGGCGTCGGCCACCTCGTCGATGCCGATGCCGCGGCTCGCGAGCTGTCGCGGGTCGACCTGCACACGGGCGGCATACTTGGCCGCGCCGCCCACGTTCACCGCCGCCACGCCGCTCACGGTCGAGATCCGCTGCGCCATCACGGTCTCGGCGTACTCGTCGAGCTGCGACAGCGGCATCGTGGCCGAGTGCAGGTTGAGGTAGAGTATTGGTTGATCCGCCGGGTTCGTCTTGTTCATCGACGGCGGGAGCATGCCCTGCGGCAGCACGCCAAGCGTGCGCGCGATGGCCGTCTGCACGTCCTGCGCGCCCGCGTCGATGTTGCGGTCGAGCGTGAACTGCACGGTGATCGACGTGCTCCCGAGCGCGCTCGTCGAGACCATGTTGTCGATGCCGGCGATGGTGGTGAACTGCTTTTCGAGCGGCGTGGCCACCGCGGACGCCATCGTCTCCGGGCTCGCCCCCGGGAGGGACGCGTTCACCGTGATGGTCGGATAATCCACGCTCGGCAGGTCGCTCACCGCGAGCTGCTGGTACGACATCAGCCCGAAACCCAAAATCCCCACCATGACCAGCGTGGTCATGACGGGGCGCTTGATGAACAGCGCGGTGAAGTTCATGGAGCGCCTCCGGAAATCTTTCCTGCCGGCTTCACTGCGGGCTGCACTCCGGGCTGGGAGATCTCGACTCTCGCGTTCGGCGTGAGCCTCGACTGGCCGTCGGTCACGACCCTGGTCCCCACCTCGATACCCTTCTCGATCACGGTGCGGTCACCAACGACGAGACCGGAGGTGACGGGATGCACCGCGGCCTTGTTGTCGGCGGTCACGACGAACACGAACTGGCCGTCCTGTCCGGTCATCACGGCGGTGGTCGGCACGAGCACCACGCCTTCCTGCACGTACAACTCGACCGCGACGGCGACGAATTGTCCGGGCCAGAGATGGCCGGCGGGATTCGCGAACTGCGCTTTCAGCGTGACGGTGCCGGTGGTGGTGTCGACGCCGTTGTCGAGCATGTTGAACTCGCCTGTTTCAGCCGACGCGTCGCCGCGCGGTGTGGCGATCACGCGCAGCTTCTTCGCGGCGGCCGAATATTTCTGCACGAGCGGAAGCTCGCGATCGGGCACGGTGAAGTGCACGTCGATCGGGTGGATCTGGTTGATGACCACCAGCGGCGGCACGGAGCCCGGCTTCACGAGGTTGCCCTGCTTCACGAGCAGGATTCCGGTCTTGCCCGAGATCGGCGCGGCGATCGTCGCGTTCTCGAGGTTGAACTTCGCGTTGTCGACCGCGGCCTTGTCGGCCGAGACGACGGCCTTCGCCGCGGCGGCGGCCGCGAAGGCCTGATCGGCCTGCGACTTGGTGACGAAGTCCTTCAGGACGAGGGCGGCATAGCGATCGGCGTCGCGCTGCGAACTCTGCGCGTTGGCCTCGTCGCGCGCGAGCACGGCGACGGCCTGGTCGAGCGCGGCCTTGAAGGGACGCGGATCGATCTCGAAGAGCACCTGCCCCTTCTTGACCTCATCGCCCTCTTTGAAGTGCACGCGCATCAGCACGCCGCCCACCTGCGACTGCACCGCGACGGTCTGGGCGGGCTCGACGAGGCCGTTGGCGTGCACGATGTACGGCGCGCTGCCGAGCTCGGCGGTGGCGACGGTCACGGCGACGGGGGGCTTGGCGGGCACGGGGGGCTTGGTGCAGGCGGCCGCCAAGATGGAAAGACCGAAGATGGAAGATGGAATGCGATGCATCATGTGCTACGGCCTTCCGGGAGGAACAGGAGTTAGCGAAATGTTGGGTTCGCCGCGGGTGCCGAGAACGCCGGCGTCGTGCGACAGCTGCGCGAGCGAGGCGTACCAGGTCCAGCGGCTGAGGACGGACTGTGCGCGCGCATCGGCGAGCGCGCTCTGCGCGGTGAGGAGATCGAGGATGTTTCCCACGCCTTCGGCGTAACGGCCTCGGGCGACTTCTTCAGACTGCACCGCGCTCGTGAGCAGCTCCGCGGACGTAGACACGCGCAGGGTAGCGGTCTGCAATGCGTAGTACGACGTGAACACCTGCGCGATGGCGACGAGGCGGCTCTGTTCGGCGCGTGAGGCGAAGGCCGCGGCATTCTCCTTCGCGGTGACGACGTCGTACTCCTTCGAGCCACCGCTGAACAGCGGGATCGAGACGCCGAACGTGAGCGCGTACGTGTTGCCCGCGAGCGAAGTGCTGCTCGACTGCACGTTGCCTTCGCTCGCGCCGAGGGTGACGCTCGGCAGTGACGCCGAGCGCGCCTGCCGGACCTGGGCCTGGCTCTGCCGGGCGAGTGCGCGCGCCGCGGCTACATCCGGACGGTCGCGCACGGCCCGCGCGATGATCGAGTCGATGTCTTCCGTGAGTTGCAGCACCGGGGCAAGGCCGGTATCGGGCGCGGCGTCGAAGCGCGCGTTGGCGGCGAGGCCGAGCGCGAGCGCGAGCTG
>JADGQS010000177.1 GCA_017881585.1 Gemmatimonadaceae bacterium
AGCAGGCTTCGACCACAGCACCAACATGAGCAGGATGGCTCCGCAAGTCACTCCCGCATCCGCGACGTTGAACGTCCAGAATCGCGAGTCGCCGATTCCCACGTCGATGAAGTCCACCACTCCCTTCACCGACCTCACCCGGTCGATGAGATTCCCGAGCGCCCCGCCCGCGATCAGCGCGAGCGCGAGCGGCTGGACCGTTTCGTGCGGAGGCGTGCGCCGGTACATCCCGAAGATCACGGCGAGCATCACGAGGGCCAGCACGGTGAACACCACACGCGACGCATCGCCGAGCGAGATGTTCATCGCCGCGCCCGTGTTGTAGTTGAGGGTGAAACGGACCCAGTCGCCGACGATGTTGTTTTGGACGTGCGCAGTCAGCCGGCTCTCCACCATCCTCTTCGTGACGACATCCGCCACGACCCACCCGGTGAACAGCGGCCAGAATATTTTGGCGCGATGTGGAACGTTCGTCATTTCTTGAATACGACTTCCGCGCGCAAAAGTTTCTTCGACATGGAGAATCAGATCCCGAACTGCGTGAAGTGATGATCGCAATGCCGGTAGACGAGGACGCCCCACGCCCGGCCGGTCATGGAACCGAACGCGGGATGCGGCGGCCATTTCTCGCGAGCCGACCGCGTCGCAAACCGTTCGACGAGCGCGCTGAGCGTCACCACCTCGCCATTCCACGCCGCGGGCGCGCGCGCGAGCAACTCGGGCGCGGTCGGCACGCCCTTGGGCCACGGCAGCAAATAGATGATGAGTTGCTTGAGGAGGGGGTAGCGCAACGGCGACCTTTTCGGCGCAACCGGCAGCTCGCCAAGCGCCATCTTGAGCGAGTCCGCGAGGTGCACGACCATCTTCGGCGCATTCATCTTGCCCCAGAGCGGCGCTCGACCGGGAGCGAGCCGCGCGAGACGCTGCTGAATCTCCGTTCTCGTGCCGGCCTGGAATATCGACTTGGTCATGCGCCGAGCCTCTGTGTCGAGGGTCCGTCGTGCTCCAGAAAGAATTGGGGGCGGGTTCGAATTCCGCCAGCGGCATTGTCCGTCCGAACGGCAGGCGGTAAGATGGGCGAGTCGCATTGGCACTCGCCGCAGAGTCCACTCATTCCATGGAGCCCCCGATGAAGAGTTATCTCACCGAGGCGATCGGCACCTTTTTCCTCGTCTTCACGGTCGGACTTTGCGTCAATCAAGGAGTCGCCATGGCGCCTCTCGCGATCGGCTCGGCGCTGATGGTGATGGTGTACGCGGGCGGGTCGATCTCGGGCGGGCACTACAATCCCTCGGTGTCGTTCGCGGCCTGGATCCGCGGCGCGCTGCCGACCAAGGAGCTTGTGCCGTACTGGGTATCGCAGTTCGCCGGAGCGCTGGTTGCGGGATGTCTGATCTACAAGTTCACGGGTGCCGCGCTGCACGTCGCGCCCGGTGCCAACGTGACATGGATGAAAGCGCTGACGGGTGAGGTGATCTTCAGCTTTGCGCTCTCGTACGTCGTGCTCCACACGGCAACGACGAAGGCGACAGCGGGGAACTCCTACTTCGGCCTCGCCATCGGGTTCACGGTCATGATCGGAGCGTTTGCGGTGGGCGGGATATCGGGCGGCGCATTCAATCCGGCCGTGGGACTGGGGCCGGCGATCATCGAGCTGGTGCTGGGTGGGTCGCCGACGTCGATGGCGTGGATCTATGCGGCGGGGCCGCTGGCCGGGGCGGCGGCGGCGGGGTACACGTACAAGTTCCAGCATACCGGCGAGTAAAACGAACGGCGAGTAATTGGTTTTTGGTCATTGGTTATTGGCTTAGTACCAATGACCAATGACCAACGACCGATTACCCGCCGTTGGCCGTTCTTGCTACGATCCAAGCCCGAACACCTCCACGAACGTGATCCTGTTGCCGTCCGGATCGAGAATGACGAACTCCGTGGACCCCCACGTCTGCGGCGCGATGTCACCCTGGGGATCGACCACCCCCTTCTCGCGACACTGGCTGTAGAGCTGATGGATCTCCGTCACCTCGATCCTGCAGCTCGAGTTCTTCGGCAGAGCCGGATCGTCCGTGCGCCGGAAGTGGATCTCGATCGCATCGCGCCGCACTCCGCCATACTCGCCGGCATTGAATCCCATCTTGAAATCGAGCACATCGACGTAGAACTCGATGGAGCGCCGGACGCTGGCGACCGGCAGGAGCGGGATCCCGCGAGCGAAATAGGGAGTGGCCATGCCATAAGGTTCGCCTTTCGCATCGCCCGGGCAAGACGCATCTTGTCGGTGTCCTCTTTACGCCTACGGCCGGAGCCTCGATGCGCCTGATACGAATCGCGTCCACCGTCACCGCGCTTGCCCTTCTGGCGAGCTGCCATTCGGTCCCAGTCTCCGGAGGTGCGAATCCGGCGGCAGGACCTTGGCGAACCCTGTTCGACGGTTCGTCCCTCGACGCGTGGCGCGGCTACCAGGGCGCGCCGATCCCGAGCGGCTGGCACGTTGCCGGCAACACGCTCGCCAAGGATGTCCCCGTCGCCGACATCGTGACGAAGGACGAGTTCGGCGACTTCGAGCTCGAGCTCGAATGGAAGATCGGCGAGGCCGGCAACAGCGGAATCTTCTATCGCGGCTCCGAAGAGTATGAGCACATCTACTGGAGCGGCCCCGAGTACCAGCTGCTCGACGACATCAAGGCGGCAGACGGCAAGGCGCGGATCACCAGCGCCGGCGCGGCATACGGCATCTATCCGTCGCCCGAAGGACATCTCAAGCCGCTCGGTGAGTGGAACTCCACGCGAATCATCGCGAAGGGCTCGCACGTCGAGCACTGGCTCAACGGATTCAAGCTTCTCGAATACGAGTTCGGGAGTCCCGATTGGCTGTCGCGGGTGAAGGGCAGCAAGTTCAGCGCGTGGCCCCACTACGGCCTCGCGAAATCGGGACACATCGGGCTGCAGGGCGACCATCTGGGCACGCTCGCCTTCCGCAGCATCCGCATTCGGGAACTCAAGTGATCAAGACTCGGCTGTCGGTGATGATGTTCCTCCAGTACTTCGTGTGGGGGGCCTGGTTCGTCACGATGGGCACGTACCTCGGCAGCACGCTGCACTTCACCGGAACGCAGGTGGGGGCGGCGTACGGCGCCACGGCCATCGCCGCGATCGTCTCGCCATTCTTCATCGGGATCGTGGCCGACCGGTTCTTTTCGAGCGAGAAACTGATGGCCGCGCTGCACATCATCGGCGGCGTGGTCCTCTGGTTCGTCGCGCAGCAGACGACCTTCGCCACGTTCTACCCGCTCCTGATCGTGTACGCGCTCTGTTACATGCCCACGCTGTCGCTCTCGAATTCGATCTCGTTCCATCACATCGAAGATTCGGCGCGTGATTTTCCGTTCATTCGCGTGCTCGGCACCATCGGCTGGATCGTCGCGGGAATCCTGGTCGGCAAGGTGCTTCACGCGGACGCGCTTGCCCTGCCGATGCAAATGGCAGCGTGCGCGTCGATCGTGCTCGGCCTCTTCTCGCTGGCCCTGCCGCACACGCCGCCCAAGGCCGCGGGAGCGCCATTCAACGTGCGCGACGCGCTCGGTCTCGACGCGCTCCACCTCCTGGCCAACCGCGACTTCCTGATCTTCGTGCTCGGGTCGTTCCTGCTCTGCATTCCGCTGCAGTTCTACTATTCGTTCGCGAACCCCTTCCTGAACGAGATCAAGGCGCCGGATCCCGCGTTCATCCAGACCTTCGGCCAGATGTCGGAGATCGGATTCATGATCGCGCTGCCGTTCGTGTTGCGGCGCTTCGGGATCAAGGTCATCATGCTCACCGGCATGCTGGCGTGGGCACTTCGCTATTTCGCGTTCGGGAACGGCAATGCCGGCCCGGGGATGTGGATGATCTACGCCGGCATTCTTCTTCACGGCGTGTGCTACGACTTCTTCTTCGTGAGCGGACAGATCTACACCGACCAGCGCGCCGGCGAGAAAGTGCGGGCCGCGGCGCAGGGATTCATCAATTTCGTCACGAACGGCGTCGGGTATTTCGTCGGTGCGTTCGTCTCGGGATTCGTCGTGGATCGCTACGCGACGACCGGTGCGGGCGGAGTGGTGACGCACGACTGGTCGGCGATCTGGCCGATTCCGGCGTACGGCGCGCTCGCGGTCTTCGTGATCTTCTTCGTTCTGTTCCGGCCCGCGCCGAATGCCGCGCAACAGGTGTAGCGTGAGCCGAGCGCCTTGAGCCGTGGGCTCTGTGAGCTGCACGCCGTGAGACGCGCGCCGTGACCGTCCTCGTCGAAGCAGCAGTCGACACGTTCGCGGGTGCGCTCGCCGCGCAAGCGGAGGGCGTGCACCGGATCGAACTCTGCGGTCCGCTGCACGACGGCGGCACCACGCCGAGCGCCGGTCTCATCGCGAGATGTTCGGAGAAGCTGCTCGTATCGGTGCACGTGCTGATCCGTCCGCGCGCCGGCGATTTCGTCTATTCGGACGATGACGTAGAGATCATGTCGAAGGACATCGCCGTCGCGAAGGAGTTCGGCGTCGATGGCGTCGTGATCGGCGCGTTGACGGCCGAGGGCGAGATCGATGCCGAGACGATGTCGCAGCTCATCACGATGGCGAGTCCCCTGCGCGTGGGATTCCACCGGGCATTCGATCGGGTGCGCGATCAGGACGAGGCGCTGGAGCTGCTGGTCTCGCTGCAGGTCGATCACATCCTCACGAGCGGCGGTGCCGAGACGGCGATGGCTGGAGCCGGTCGCATCAAGCA
>JADGQS010000058.1 GCA_017881585.1 Gemmatimonadaceae bacterium
CTGCCGTCGGCGTTGATGCGATCGAGCAGGAACCCGACCTCATCCACGTGAGCGACGAATGCGACGGGATCCTTGTCGGGTCCGGCTTCGACGATGACGTTGCCCGCCGAATCCGTCGTCATCTTCGCGCGAGCCCATGCCGGGAGCGCGGCCTTGACGGCATCGGAAACGCGCCATTCGTGGGGATACACGCCCGGCACGTCGAGAAGCGACGTCACCTGTTTCTCGGCGGCCTCGTAGGAGTCCGTGCGTGCGGCGATCGCAGCCTGCTTCGGTTCTGCAGGGGCGACCCACGTTGGGTTGGGCGCGAGCGTCACGCCCGCGGCAGCGGCAGTCTTCGCGAGCAGGTCGCGAGCTTCCGCCGCGCCAATCGACTCGACGAGCGAGCCCGTGAACCGCGTGCGCGGCACGATCGACCTGGTCGGCGGCGCACCGCGGCCTCCGCGTGCCTCGCCGATCAGGGTGAGGTCGTCGTAGTGGCCGAGCCGGGCGAGCGCGCCGTTCAAGCCCGACCAGTTCATCACGTGCTGCGCGGCGAGGATGAACACCGTCTCGCCGCTCGAGACCGTGCCCTGTGCCGCGGTCACGATGGCCGCGCATCCGGCGCGCGCGCCGGCGGCCGGGCCGGCGGCGTAGCCTTCGTACGTCCACGCGGGACGATCGGCGATCACGGGGTCGAGCAGCGCGATGCCGAGTTTCTCGGCGTCGGCGCGCGACGATGCGCCGACGTCGATCCAGATCTGGTCGACGCCTATGACCGTGGTGTCGGCGCGGTGTTGCTGCGCGAAGTGTCCGTTGAAGATCGCGCCCACTCCGAGCACGCCGTTCTCGCCGCCGCGGGCCGTGAATATGCGCACGCGCTGCGCCTCGAGCGCCTGGTCCCAGAGCGGATGCGGCGGCACCGCGCCGGCGCGATGCAGTCGCACATATCCCTGATCGGTGATCTCACTCACGGCGTACGACGAGACGTCGAGCGCGCACGCGATCACGCGCCGCGGTGTGCCGGAGCCGACCGTTCGCAGGAGATTGCCGACGGCGTCGCGGGTCCAGTCCGGGAGCACGGCCTTGAGTCGTGCCGCCGCGATGTCCTCGGAGCCGGCGGGCGCAGGCAGCGAAATCCACCGCGAGATGGCTTCGGCGATGCGGTCGTCGGCGGGATTGCCCTGGGCGGAGGCCCGTGTGGCGACGGCGCATGCGAGCGCGCAGACGAGCGCGGCGGGGACGAGAAGTTTGCGTTTCATTCGTGGGACGTTACGGAGCGTCGGCGGCGCTGTCGAGTGGCGCGCGTCGCGAACCGAACGGTATCTTGCACCACTCAATGTCCAACTCCTCCCCGGTGAAGTTCGACGATCCGCCCGTATTCCCGCGCGGATTCCGCTGCACGAGCACCAACTGCGGCCTGAAGCCAGACGCGAAGGATCTCGCACTCTTCGTGAGCGAGAAGGATTCTTCCGCCGCCGCCCTGTTCACGCGAAATCACTTTCCCGGCGCGCCGGTGACGCTCGGCCGCGAGACGATCAAGGCCGGCCGGCTGCGCGCGATCGTCGCCAACAGCAAGTGCAGCAACGTCGCGACCGGCGCACGCGGCCTCGAGAACGCGCGTCGCATGGCGGCCGCAGCCGCGAAAGAGATCGGGTCGACGGCGGACCGTGTGCTCGTGAGCTCGACCGGCGTGATCGGTGTGCAGCTCGCGATCGAGAAGATCGAGCACGGCATGGTTGGACTCGCGGCGCAGCTGCAGGCGGATCCGATGGTGGGCGCCGAGGGGATCATGACGACCGACACTTACCCGAAGGCGTTGTCGGCGCGCGTGGGCGACGCGACGATCACCTGGGTGGCGAAGGGTTCGGGGATGGTGGAGCCGAACATGGCGACCATG
Organism: Gemmatimonadaceae bacterium; assembly: GCA_017881585.1. Taxonomy (GTDB): domain Bacteria; phylum Gemmatimonadota; class Gemmatimonadetes; order Gemmatimonadales; family Gemmatimonadaceae; genus Fen-1231. The sequence continues at coordinate 1,880 of JADGQS010000058.1, forward strand.
CTCGCCTACATCTTCACCGATGCGGAGTTCGACGCGCCCGCGCTCGATCGGATGCTGCGGCAGGCGGTGCACGTCTCGTTCAATATGTTGAGCGTGGACACCGACACGAGCACGAGCGACACCTGCGCGATCATGGCGAACGGGCTGGCGGGGCGCGTGGACGAGAAGGCGTTTCTCGAGACGCTCACGGCGGGCTGCATCAGGATGACCGAGACGCTGGCTCGCGACGGCGAGGGGGCAACTCACCTGCTGCGCGCGATCGTTCGTGGCGCGGCGAGCGAAGACGACGCGCGGCGCATCGCGAAGTCGCTCGTGAACTCACCGTTGATCAAGACGATGGTGCATGGCGCGGATCCCAACGTCGGCCGCCTGCTGATGGCGGTGGGCAAGGCGTTCGAGGTGAACGTGCGGCCGGGGAGCACCGACGCATGGATCAACGGCCACGCGGTGGTGAAGGGCGGCGAGCGTCTCGAGTTCGACGAGGCTGCGGTGCGTACCGCGCTAAAGAGCGAGGTCGTCGATCTCGAGGTGATGCTCGGTGTCGGCAATGCGAGCGCGACCGCGTACGGCTGCGATCTCACGAACGGGTATATAGAAGAGAACGCGGCGTACTACTCGAGCTGAGCGCAGCAGCTCGAGTAGTACGCTGGTTCAGTAACGAAGGCCGAACGTTACGGGCGCGAACCAGGAAGGTCCGGTCGTGCCGCCGACGAGGCCATTCCATCGAGCCTCGGCAACAGCGCGCAATCGTGGGCCGACGGGCAGGGCGATGCCTGCTCCTGCGGACAGCCCCATGTGCAAGTCGTGGTTTCGCGCGTTCACGTCGTAGGCGCCAGCGCCGCCGATCAGGTAGAAGATTCCGCGATGATCCACATTCAGGATCCCGTTCGCCACCACTCCGAGGATGTTTACGGTCTGCGCGTTGTAGTAGGCATGTGTGCAACCGGGAAACGGACAGGGCTGATAGAACTGGACGCTGTCGACGAACTGGCTCATGATCCCGTCGATTCGCAGCAGGAAGTTCGACGCGAGCTGCGGGCCGACCGAGACACGGGCAGTCCAGCCGTGCGAGTAGGTCTCGCCCGACGGTCCCGTCCCGGGATAGTTCCAGCCGCCGCCGACTTCGACGATCGTCTGGGCGCTGGCAGTCGCCGGAATCGCGAGAAGGCAAGCGAGACTGAATGCGTGAATGCCCGTGATCACGGTCGGCTTCATTGCTTGGTCACCGTGAACGTTCCGCTGTCGGTGAACGTGCAGTTGAAGGTCACATACGTCCCGTGCATCGACGTCACGTTCGCCAGCGTGCCGGTGAAGTCGCGCGGGCAGACGCCCGGCGTAGCTGGCGTCAACGAGAATGCGACTGACGCCTCGTTTACCCGTCCGGACAGCGTGCCGCTATTAGCGTCCGCATTAACGTTCAAGAACGACGTCAACCATGTCCCGGTTAGATCTTGCTCCATTCCGACTCCAGATGGGAGCAACACCAACCCGATTTGCGACAACGTGAGCGAGATTGTTCCGGTGCTCGACAGCGTGCTGGTGATCGTGCCCGACCAGCTGCCGGAGAGATTCGGCGTGGGCTGTGTGGGTTGCAACTCGCTGCCGCAGCCGGCGAGCACCGTGAGACCGGCCACGGCGATGAACCAGCGAAGCCGATTCGAGAGCGTCGTCACGGTGTGACCTGAATGGTGGTTGGCACAAGCGACATCGACGCGGAGTTGTCGACCTCACGAATGGACTCTTTGCCGGTAACGACATAGGTGCCGGGAATCAATGTCGGTGTGGACTCCGGCACCGAGCCACGACCGAACCACGGGACAGACCAAGAGTATTTCGCGCCGGGAGCGAGAGCCATCACCGCGCTGTACGCAAAACAGGCGAGCGGGTCCGGACCAACGACCGCTCCGGCTGACGTGCTCACCACGAATGGCCGGTTGCACTGATTCAATTGGATCGATTGTGGCACATCGCTGTGATTGACGACGGTGACGGTCACTGTCACGCTGTCGCCAGCACGAAATGTCGATGGCGAAATGTTCGCGGTGACGATCAAAGCCGTCGCGGGAGCCGTGACCTCGCGGCCGCACGCCGTCAGCAATAGGAATCCAAAAAGAAGTCGATTCATTGCAACCCTCTTTGAACGAGGAACCTCTACTTCAGCTACCCCGCCGGACACAGCGTGGTCACCGGAATCGCGGCCCGGTTGGCCATCGTGGACCAGTGCGCATCAGCTGCACGGCGGATCGTTCGTCGCTGCCGGATGTCCCTGAACGGCCACGGCAGCGCTCGCGAATATCGTGGAATCCGCCACCGAGGTCGCCGTCAACGTGAGATAGCCACTCTTCGAAAGGCAACGATACGTGAGAATGCCTGTCGCCGCGTCGAGGGCGACCGAAGCAGTGTCGCCGGTAAGACTCCAACGGACCGCGTGCGATGTTCCGACGTTGGCATCAATCACGGAAGCGAACGCGTACTTACCATCGCCGCCTCGATCAAGAGTTCGCCGCTGCGGTAAGACGTACAGCGATCTCACCGCTGGTGAACCGGGAACGAGCGAAAGAACGATCGGCACTGTGACGACCGCCCCCGCACGTCCACATCCGAGATCGGGCGTGTAGACGTTGTGCGCCGATGCATCGTTGTAGTAACGCTTCGAGACTTGGATTTCGTACGCCGTACCCGGTCCGCCTGCGCGAACGTTTACGGAATCATCGAGCGTGCTGTACTGATAACGATTCGAAGCCCACGTGAACGTGACGACGGCCCCGAGCGCCTGCGGAGCTCCCGCTTGATCCCGCACCGTCACGTCGAACGCCGGCGGGTAGGCCATCAAGTTGCAGCGATCGACTCCGACGATCGATCCGCAAGCGGAGAGGGCCATCGCAGCGACGAGCAGTGCGCTGACGCGTAGAGAAATTTGCAAGGCAGGCGGCCCGTTCATATCGGAGATGTCTGAACGAGAACGTTTGCTCTCCATTCATGGGGACATGGTGGGCTCAAGGGTAAATAGACCGCCCTGACGTTTGTAGTTCCGGCGCTCACGGCGATCACGACTCCGGTCAACGAGTCGACACTGGCCGGCGTCGGGTTATCCACCGACCACCTGATCTGGCCCGGGCTTCGTCCCGAAAGCTGAGCAGCGGGGATTTGGAACTGCACCACGTCGCCGACGTGCATGGTGTCGGCAGATGGAATCAGGACACCGCCCGGCCCTGGGCAGAGCGGCGCCGGCGAAACAGTCAGCGTGGCACAGCTTCTGACGCCCGAGCTCGCGCTGCCCGTGCTCGCCGTCGCGCAAATCGAAACCGCCGGTGACGCAGCGATCCCGAGTGCGAGACCCGTCGAGTCGACAATCGCAGCCGCGGCGTCAGAGGAGGTCCACGTTACGGCATAGGCGCTGCCGCTCGGGCTTGTGCTCACCGTCGCGACAATCCGAACCGATTGTCCCGGTGAGATCGTGGCCGTGCCTGGAGCCACCAACACTTGGCTGATCGACGCTTTCGGCGCGGTCGGCGCGCAGGCTGCGACAAGACTCGTCGTGAAGGCGATCACCGTGCGACGTGCTGCGCGAGCCGTACCCGCGATTTGACTCGTAGATGCCGTCATCGCACCACTACCGTGTCGATTACATCGGCTAGCACGTTTCCCGAACCAGCCGGATTAGCTGGATTGTGGAACAGCACGATCGCCTGCCCGCTCGCGACACCTTTGAAGTGAAAGAGCTGTAGCGCGCCGCCGGGGGTAGCGACGCCCGGCGGATTCGTCTCCTCAAGAAACGCGATAGCCGACCCGGTGATCGTGGGCGGGCTCGCATAAGACGGTCCAACACCGCCGATCTGTATGATCATTTCTTCGCCAACGGCGATGGAGAATGATCGGGATGGGGAGCCGCTCGCCTCGAACGGTCCGCTGCGAGCGCATGCTGCCAACCCCAGCCCTGAGAGAAACACAATCGTCGAACGAAGCAGTTTCATATAGAGTCCTCGAGTTAGGGTGCTCTCACGGTCACGCTCATCCATCCGAGCGGTCCGAATCGCGTTCCGGTGGCGAGCACCAGCGCGAGGCCCGGCCGAAGTCCGGTGGTCGTTCCGCTAAGGGAGTCCACGCGAATGATTGTGCTGTCGCTCGCCCTCCACCGGTACATATCGATGTATGACAGATGGCCGCCGCAGCTGGTCGCTCTAAGTGACGGAGTGAAGCTCTCGCCGACTGCCAGCGTCTGCGCAGGCGGCGTGTACACGGGCACGAGTTCCATCGTGCAGTCCACCGAAACGTTCAGCGAATCTCGCAGCGATTGGCCGGCCGTATCAAGCGACGCGACGATCCACGTCGAACCCATTCCGATCGTGCGAACGACTTTGCCGCTGTCGATGAGCAGGACCGTGGTGTCTCTCGAGACCACCAGCAGGCCAGCCGGTGCCGCAGTCGTATCGCCGGTTGCACTCACGACCTTGATGGCGAGCTGCATCGTTTGACCAAGATCTATCGCGAATGATTTGATGCCGAAGCTGAGGCGCAATGCGACTGGCGCGACTTGTGTCGTCTGCGTCACTTGATCGGCACGACAGCCGGCGAGAAATCCTATCGCCGTCGCAAGCAGGGCAAGGCGGCTTGAAGTGATTCGTCCCATTAGAATCGCATCCCGACGGTCACCGGTACGATGCCACCGGGCGGCACGCCGAGGTAGCGCATCTCGACGAAATACGTGTGCTTGTTCGGCCGAACCTCAAATCCGACGCCACCCTGAAATCCGAGATGGTTCGGGCGGAATTGAAATAGCGGTTCATCCGAGTTGCCCGTGAGATATCCAGCAACTCCGCCGATCAGGTACGGCGACCATCGCGTTGCCGGATCGTTCATCCGCGCGACCAGGCTGAAGCTCGTGGCTACGATGCGCGAATAGGAGCCTCCAATGGCGCACAAAATTCCCCCGGCGCATCGCCCATCGCTCCCAACGCCCCCAGGGTGCACAACGTCCACACGGTCCCCACCGCTGGTTCCGACCCAGTGATACTCCAGATCGGCCCGCAGCGAGAGATGGCGGGACGGCAGCGGGAATTGCGCCATGACACCGCCGGCGACACCGTCAACGAGCGTCCCTCGATAGGCGCCGGTAACTCCCTCGCCGCCCGCCATGATTCCCCACGCCGCCTGCCGTGCGGCGTCAGCATCCTGCGCGCGCGCAACCACTGATTGACTTGAGATCGCCGTCAACAACGCGACGACGATGAGAGCACGGCCCTTCACTGACGAAGCACGTTTCAAGAAGCCTCCTGTATGATTTGGTTGCATTCAACTGGGCACAGATCACCGCACCACGACCGTTCTCGTGACCGTGATGGTGCTGTCGCCGGACGCGCCGATCACGCGCAGCGTAGCAGTTCCAGCCTGACCGAACTGCAGCCTGGCGTAGTGGGGGAAGAATTGGAGGATGGTAGTGCACGCCTGTGGGTTCACCTCGAAGTAGTCATACGGGCGGATTTCCGCCGTGCGACCGTCCACCATCGCGACCTTCGTGGTGCCGACCTCCGTACAACCACCGCCGCTGGTATGGAACGACACATCGAAGTCGGTGCTGACGGCCACAGTGTCAGGCACCGTCACGGAGAGAGACGGATACGTTTCGAGGTAGCCGAGCCGCAATGCGTACGTAGGCCCGAAAAGTCCGGTGCACGCGGCCAACCCCAATCCCGCGATACACACTGCGATCGCGAGAAACTGTCTCGGGCAGAGTTGTCTCATCTCCAATTCCAGGCTAGGCCGAGATGCAGCAGTAGGTCGTCCTGAAACCCGCTCTCGAACCTTCCGGGATTGCCGCTCAGTGAGGACGGAAACCCCATGTCCAGCTGATACAAAAGCACTTGCACGCCAGCCGTCGCACTCAATCGAGATCCGAGTGGAATGTTCAGCCCCGCGCCGAGCGCTGCTCCGACGCTGACCGGTGCGCCACCGCCTGCCAACGAGTACGCGTCGCCGCCGTAGCGGATGAGCGCAGGTCCCGCGCTGAGCCACACTCGGCGGAAACCCTGCGGATTGGGCGAGAGATCGTACAGCGCCTGCGCGGTCACGATGAGCACCTGCGCCGAAGATGGTCCTCCCCTCGAGAATCCCGGAGTCGCCACCTCCGGCATCGTGCTGTTGGCGACTGCGGCCTGCAGCTGCACACCGAGTCGTTCACTGATCCACGACCGCGCTTCGACGCCCCATGCGACGCCGCTCAGATCGCTCGGCTTGGACGGAAGGGCCGTGGAGTAGACGGAGGCCGGCGCGAAACTCCCCATCGGCCGATAGTAGCCGACGAACGGAGCCAGCTCGATGCTCGACTGCGCGCGGAGCGGAGCCGCGAATACAAGAAGCGATGCGAATGCGGTCGAACTCCAGAACGAACGAAGTTTGAGAATCATGGCTACCACACGACTCCGATCGTGAGACTCGCTCCGACTGCAGCCAACGGCGCGCTGTTTCCGAGAGGCGAGGAGGGCGAAACCCGATGGATGCGCAACTCGATTCGATTGCCACCGAGGGCGCGAAACTCAGATCCGACGCCGGCCTCGATGAGCGAGAGCGAAGGTCCCGCACCGGAGGCGATACTCACGGCTGATCCGCAGGAGTTCGCAGGCGGGGAGCAGCTTCCGCCGCCCCATCGTGTCGCTACGCCGCCGCCGCCTAACAATCCATAGAATGGCCGCAGGCCGCTACCCGCGGTCGGGCCGAGCGTGAGCGTGGCGATGAGCGTACCAAGCCCGCCGATGTACCGCCCGTCGTCGCAGCCACTGTTTGCACCAGATACGGGGCAATTGTTGGCTCCTTGGCCCTGTCCGCCATAGTATGCGCCATCCACACGGGCGCTCCAGAATGAGCCGCGAGCGACGCGGATGAATCCTTCCGCTCCAGGGAATACGGCGTCATAGCCGCCGAACGAACCTGCGATTCCCGAAACTCCTAATCCGAAACGATCAGGATGTGCGTCCTGCGCTCGAATGGGTACTGTCGCGAAAACTGTGAACGCGGTGATGACGCCGAGACGGCGAATTGACAAGAGAGGGTCCATCGAAGCTCCGGGGCTGTGGGGAGTGCATGTCGGAGCCTACGTGCGAACACCTTCCTCGCGCTACACCAAAAAGCTGGACTATCGGCCTTAGTCCTGCGAAAACGGCCACTTAGTCGCGTTTACGGCCACTTTCGTGGATTGCGCCACGATCCGGATCGTGCGGGCCAAGCACAACCGAGAGGAGCCGCCCCGCGAATTCCGCTTCGCTGAGCCGCCCCGCATGTCGCGGCGACATTCCCGTCAGCGACTCGCATACGCGGCGGAACGCGCGCTCCGAACCCGCGTCGAACTGCTCGACGACCTGCGCGAGACGCTTTCCTTTTCGTCCAAGCTCCGGAAATGTTCGCGCCAGCACCGCGCACGTGCGCAGGTGATGCGGGTGCGTGATGCCGGCGACGGTCAGCCATTGGCGCACGGTGCCACTCGACGCGCCGAATCCGTCGAGCATCGCCGACGTCGATGACGGGAAGGGCTGGCCGCCGAGAAGGCCCACAATGCGCGTCGTAAGCGCCGGCGGCATCTCCGCGAGATTCGTCGCGAGACCGCGCAGCAGGAGCGCCGGCACCGATGGCACCATCAGCTGCTCGCACACGTGGCAGAGCGCATCGCGCTCATCGTACGCACCAAAGAAGACCGCTTCGATCGGCAGGATGCGGCTCGCCTCCACCACAACGCGCGCGATCTCCGGCGTGAGCGGCGCATGCACGAGCACCGCGGCGTTTCCCTTCGTGCGCGCCGTCTCGACCAGCGCGATGAACGCTTCGGGTCGCATGCGCGACGGGTCGACGACGACGAGTTTGGCGTCGGGCTGCGCGAGCCGCACTTCGAGCTTGGCGAGATCGACCGACCGGACTTCGTAGTTCGGAGCGAGGATCGCTCGAAGCCGTTTGTACCGGTCCGCCTTCAGGAGGGCCAGAACTTGCACAGCGACACCAGCCTGGTGATCAGGACGAACGCCTGGATCTGCGGCGGCGCCGCTCAATTCGTGGTTGCCAGCCTCATGGTAGGATACTAATCGGCTGCATCACCACGTCGACCTTCACGCTGTCGATGGGGGAGATGCTGGGAAACTTGAATACTGCCATTACGCCGGGAGTCCTTGTTGCCGCCGGGCCCGTCGAAGGCAGTGCATCGACAGTCACGACGATGCAGTAGCTCCTTGCGTCCGTAACGCGAACGAGGCTGCGGTACGATCCGTCCCAGTTGACCTGCACATGGTCGCTCCCCGAACCTCCTACCAAGGTCGAATCATTCTGTGTCGCACAGCTCGCATAGACTCGAGTGTGCAATTGGGCTTGACCGACGGCAGTTCCGTCGGCCAGCGTAACCCGGCCGTACACAATCGCGGAGCCCACGTCCAGATCTCCCTTTGATGGGCCGGTTGGCGAGCAGGCCACAGCCAACGCGACGAATCCGGCACTCAGGCATGAGCGCGCCCGAACTCCACTCGGTGCACGGACGTTCCGCGATCGCACGGTCATTTCCGAATTCGCCACGCGGCACTGCGATCGAGGAACGCTTTCTCGGCTCCAAGACTTTACCATCAGGTCCTCCGGAGCTGCTCGCGATTGCGAGAACTACCAGTAGAGGCGAGCACCGAACGTGAGCGGGTGGAACCACGCGCGCGCGCCGTAACGCTCGTCAGAGCAATCGCTGTCGCCACGACGCAGAGCGTCAAACGTGTCTTCATTGTGATTGAAGCTTCGTATGCGCGCTCACCAGCCGCTACACCAAAAAGTCGGACTTCCGGCCTCGTTCCTTCGAAAACGGCCAATTCGCTGGGTCTACGGCCGAATTCCCGGACGTGCAGGTGGCACGCGATGGATTCGATGATCGCCGCAATCGATTGATGACAGTCGATCTGGTGCTCGACGCTACGATGGCATGGAGGGAGCGAGAGGTGACTTGTGAAGGCGTTTCTCAGTTCCGCCGTTTTTGCGGACGTGCCCGAATGGCGGAACTGGTAGACGCGTACACTTCGCAGGTGTATGCCGGCAACGGCGTGCGGGTTCAATCCCCGCTTCGGGCACGCCCTCGCCACACCAACATTTGACTCGGCGAGGTCGTGGCCTTACCGTTCGGTCACCTGCGAAGTGTACACGCGTCGGCTTCGGCTGACGGCAAGACCTGCGGCGCCTGTTGGCCTGCAGGTCTTGTCTTTGAGCTACCGCGACCGCGGCGATACACAGTCACACCGTGGCGGCGAACCTCTCCCGCACGTGTGCCACGGCGCTCACCAGCGCATCGACATCGCTCGAATCGTTGTATACGTAGAAACTCGCCCGCGTCGTCGCGTTGACGCCGAGCGCGCGCATGAGCGGCTGCGCGCAATGATGTCCCGCGCGAACGGCGATGTTCTCCGCGTCGAGCAGCTGTGAGAGATCGTGCGGGTGCACATCGCGCAGCGTGAAGCTCACAAGGCCGCCGCGCCGCACGGCGGGCGGGCCGAGCAGCGTCAGGTCTTCAATCGTCGCAAGACGCTCTGTTGCGTAGCGCACCAGTGCGGTCTCGTGCGCGTGCACCTTATCCATGCCGAGCGACTCGAGATATCCAACCGCCGCCGCGAGTCCGACCGCGCCTTCCACGTTCGGCGTACCCGCCTCGAACTTGTGCGGAAGAACGTTCCACGTGGTCGCGTTGTCTCCCACGAGCGCGATCATGTCGCCGCCCATCTGGTACGGAGGCATCGACTCAAGCAGGTCGCGCTTGGCGATCAGCCCGCCGATTCCCATCGGCCCGAGCATCTTGTGGCCGCTGAACGCGTACGCATCAACGCCGAGTGAATCGAAGCCGACGGTGAGATGCGGCGCACCCTGCGCCCCATCGCACACGGCGAGCGCGCCCACCCGGTGCGCGATCGCGGCGATCTCCGCGACCGGATTCACGGTGCCGATCGCGTTCGACACGTGCCCGAACGCGACGACCTTGGTGTTCTTCGTCACGAGTTCGCTCAGTTTCGCGAGATCGATCTCGCCTTCAGCCGTGAGCTCGCAGATCCTGAACTCCGCGCCCGTTGCGAGCGCGAGCTGCTGCCACGGCACGAAGTTGGCGTGATGCTCGAGGCGCGTCACCACGATGCGATCGCCCTTCTTCACGTTCGCATGGCCCCATGCAGTCGCGAGCAGATTGAGCGACTCGGTCGTGCCGCGCGTGAAGATCAGCGTGTCGGGATCAGCCGCGCCCAGAAAACGCGCGATGGAATCACGCGCGGTTTGATATGCCTCGGTCGCCGCCGCCGAGAGCGTGTACGCGCCGCGATGCGGGTTCGCGTTGTCGCGTTCGTAGTATCCGCTGATCGCGTCGAGAACCGCCTGCGGTTTCTGCGTGGTGGCCGCGGAATCGAGATAGTGCAGCTTCGGATCGCCCGCGAGCAGCGGGAAATCGGAGCGCGGCGCCAGCGGCTTGATGTTCATGCCTGCGGCTCCGTTGGATTGGACGCCGGGCCCTTTGCCGCGTCGTCGAGTGCCGAGCGCATGGCGTGCCACGCAAGCGTCGCGCACTTCACGCGGAGCGGAAAGCGCGACACGCCGGAGAATGCCTTGAGTCTTCCGAGATCCTCGCCGCCGCCGTGCCCGGTCACGAGCCCGTGGAACGAATCGAAGAGCTTTTCAGCTTCCGCTTTCGTTTTCCCTTTCACGGCCTGCGTCATCAGGCTCGCGCTCGCCTTGGAGATCGCGCATCCGGAGCCCTGGAACGAAACGTCTTCGACCACATCGCCGTTCATCTTCAGCCAGACGGTGAACTGGTCGCCGCACATCGGGTTCAGGCCGTCGGCGTGCGCGCTCGCTTCCGGCATCGCGCGAAAGTTCTGCGGCCGACGGTTGTGGTCGAGGATGATGCTCTGGTAGAGCTCTTCCAGCTCTCCGCTCATCGGGCCCGTCATGACGTCAGCGCTGCTCGCCGAACGACTGCGTGAACCGCGCGAACGCCAGCGCCTCCAGCCCCTCGCGAAGCGCATCCACCTCGATGGTCTCGAGCACCTCGGCCGCGAACGCATATGTGAGCAGGGCCCGCGCGTTTTCGGCGCCGAGCCCGCGACTCTTCATATAGAAAAGCGCGTCCTCGTCGAGTCGCCCCACGGTCGCGCCGTGCGTGCACTTCACGTCGTCCGCGAAGATCTCGAGCTGCGGCTTGGTATCCACGCGCGCATGCTCCGAGAGCAGGAGCGCGTGGTTGGTCTGCTTGCCGTCGGTTTTCTGCGCGACCGGATCGACGTACACCTTGCCGTTGAACACGCCGTGCGAGCTGCCGTCGAGAATGCCCTTGTACAGCTCGCGGCTCGCGCAGCCTGGCGCGAGATGCTCGACGAACGTCTGGTGGTCGGCGTGCTGCGTGCCGTCGATCAGATAGAGCCCGTTCAGCCGCGTCTCCCCATTTTCGCCGGCGAGCTGCGTGTACACGTTCGTGCGCGAAATCGCCGCGCCCGCCGCATACGAGAACGAGTGGTACATCGAATCGCGCCCCTGCCGCACCTGCGTGGTGCCGACATGAAACGCATCGGTGCTCTCGCGCTGGATCTTGTAGTGATCCACGCGTGCGCCGTTCCCCACTTCGATCTCGGCGACTGCGTTCGTGAGGTACGGGGCGCCGAACGAGCCCGTGCTTGCGAAGCTCTCGATGATGGTGAGCCGCGACAGCGCCTCGGCCACGACGAGCAGGCGCGGGTGAATCCCCGCGCCCGCGGCCTGAGCGTCGGCGATGTGCACGATATGCACCGGCGCCTCGACGATTTCGCCGCCCGGCACGTGGATTACCACGCCGTCCTGGGCGAACGCCGTGTTGAAGGCCGTGAACGTCTGCCCCTCTCCGCTCGCGAGCTTGCCGAGGTGCTCGGCCACGAACTCGGGCGATTCCTTCAGCGCATCGGCGAGCGTGGTGACGCGCACGTCGGCTGGGAGGCCCGCGAACGCCGAGAGCGAAGCCTCGAAGCGCCCGTTCACGAACACGAGCCGATGCCAGTCGGGATCGCTGATGACCAGCGCCGCGACGTCGGCGGGACTGAGCGTTGCCGGCCCGCTGCGCGTGGGCGCGACCTTGAACACGCGCTCCGCGATCGGCGTCACGCTGGTGAAGTGCCAGTCCTCGTTGCGCGTGGTCGGGAAGCCGAGGGCGCTGAACCGATCCATTGCCTCTCGGCGAAGTGCGGGCAACCACGACGGTCCGCCCTGCGCGCGCAGTGCGCCGAACGCTTGTTCGTACGCCTCACCCGTCGCGTTGGTTGCGGTTGCCATGGTTAGGCGGCCTCCATCACCCAGTCGTATCCGCGCGCCTCGAGCTCGAGGGCGAGCTCCTTGCCGCCGGACTTCACGATCCTTCCGTGAGCGAGGACGTGGACGAAATCGGGGACGATGTAGTTCAGCAGGCGCTGATAGTGCGTGACGACGATCGTCGCGTTGTCCGGCCGCCGCAGCGCGTTCACGCCGCCGGCGACGACGCGGAGCGCGTCGATGTCGAGCCCCGAGTCGGTCTCGTCGAGGATCGCGAGCTTGGGCTCGAGCACCGCCATCTGGAGGATTTCGTTCCGCTTCTTCTCGCCGCCGGAGAAACCCGCGTTCACCGAGCGGTGCAGCATCGCCTCGTCCATCTCGACGAGCTTGAGCTTCTTCTCCATGAGATCCAGGAACTCGATCGGATCGAGTTCCTCCTTGCCGTTCGCCTTCCGCACTTCGTTGTAGGCGGAGCGGAAGAAGTAGGCGTTCGTGACGCCCGGGATCTCCACCGGATACTGGAACGCCAGGAACACGCCTGCCTGCGCGCGCTCTTCCGCCGGCATCGCGAGGAGGTCCTTCCCCTCGTATGTCACGCTGCCTGCGGTCACGACGTATCCCGGGTGGCCCGCGATGATCTGCGCGAGCGTGCTCTTCCCCGAGCCGTTCGGCCCCATGATCGCGTGCACTTCGCCCGCGTTCACGGTGAGCGAGATGCCCTTCAGGATTTCCTTGTCGCCCGCGGTGGCGTGGAGATTGTCGATCTTCAGCATCTGATGTCTGTCTGTTTGAATTTGGTGTCGCGTTAAACCAACCCTATCCGACTGAGCCTTCGAGAGTGATGCCGAGGAGCTGCTGCGCCTCGAGCGCGAATTCCATCGGCAGTTCCTTGAAGACCTCGCGGCAGAATCCGCTCACGATGAGCGAGATCGCGTGCTCCGCGCTCAGTCCCCTCTGTTTGCAATAGAAGATCTGGTCCTCGCCGATCTTCGACGTGCTCGCCTCGTGCTCCGTGATGGAGCTGTTGTTCGCCACTTCGATGTACGGGAACGTGTGTGCGCCGCACTTGTTGCCGATGAGCATCGAGTCGCACTGCGTGTAGTTGCGCGATCCGTGCGCCTTCGGGAGCATCTTCACCTGGCCGCGGTAGGAGTTTTGCCCGTGCCCCGCGCTGATGCCCTTCGAGATGATCGTGCTCTTGGTATTCTTGCCGATGTGGATCATCTTCGTGCCCGTATCGGCCTGCTGCATGTTGTTGACGACGGCCACGGAGTAGAACTCGCCGGTTGAGTTGTCGCCCTGCAGGATCACGCTCGGGTACTTCCAGGTGATGGCCGAACCCGTTTCAACCTGCGTCCACGAGATCTTTGAGTTCGTGTGCGCCTTGCCGCGCTTGGTGACGAAGTTGTAGATGCCGCCGACGCCGTCCTTGTCGCCGGCGTACCAGTTCTGCACGGTGGAGTACTTCACCGTCGCGTTGTCCAGCGCGACGAGCTCGACCACGGCAGCGTGCAACTGGTGGGTGTCGCGCTTGGGCGCCGTGCACCCCTCGAGATAGCTCACGTACGCACCTTCATCGGCCACGATGAGCGTGCGCTCGAACTGCCCGGTGTTCGCGGCGTTGATGCGGAAGTACGTCGAGAGCTCGATCGGGCAGCGCACGCCCTTGGGCACGTAGCAGAACGATCCGTCGGAAAAGACCGCGGAGTTGAGCGCCGCGAAAAAGTTGTCCGAGTACGGCACGACCGACCCGAGATACTTCTTGATGAGCTCGGGGTGGTTGTGCACCGCTTCAGTGAACGAGCAGAACACGACGCCGTGCTTCGAGAGCTCGGCTTTCATCGTGGTGCCGACGGAGACCGAATCGAAGATCGCGTCCACCGCGACGCCGGCGAGATGTTTCTGCTCGCTGAGCGAGATGCCGAGCTTGTCGTAGGCGCGCAGCAACTCCGGATCGACCTGGTCGAGCGACTGGAGCGGCGTGATGCTCTTGGGCGCCGAGTAGTAGCGCTGCGCCTGGTAGTCGATCGGCGCGTACTTGAGGTTCGACCAGTGCGGCTCGGTCATCGCCTGCCAGCGGCGGAAAGCCTTGAGGCGCCACTCGAGCAGCCACTCGGGCTCGTCCTTCTTCGACGAGATCAGGCGGACGGTGTCCTCGGTCAGCCCGGGCGCGATCGTGTCCGACTCGACGTCGGTGACGAAGCCGTACTGATATTCCTTGTTGACCAGCGATTCGATCGACGAACTCATACTGCTCTCTCTTTGGCGGTGTACTCGCACGCGCTGCATCCGTGCATCATGTGCGACTGGCGCTCGACGAGCGCACCGAGAATGTCTTCGATGAATGCCGCTTCTGCGTGGCAGACTTCAGGAAAGCGCTGCGCAATTTCACGGACCGCGCAGTTGTGCTCGCGGATGCGCGCCTCGGTTGGGGATGACGACTCCGATACGGCCATGTACCCGTTGGCCGTGAGCATTGCCGCGAGCGCGCTCGCTCGTTCGCTGAACGAGAGATCCGCGAGCGCGGGCGCGTTCGCCTCGGCGATCGCCTCCCACCTGCGACGAAAAATTCCGACGACACCCTCGCTGCCCTGCTCGGCGCGCACGATGTCGAGCGCATCGGCGAGCGGGTTCGCGTATGCGCGAGGGAAGAGCTGCTCGCCCTGTTCGGTGAGCGAATACTCGTAGCCCGGGCCGCCGACTCCGCGCGCGACGCTGATGAAGCGCACGAGTCCGGCGTCCTGCAGCGTCTTCAGATGACGGCGCAGCGCGTTCGGCGTGAGGCCGAAGCGAGCGCCGAGCGCTGTGGCGGTGAGCGGCTGTTCCTTTCTCAGCGCGACGAGCAGTTCGGCGCGGAGACCGGTGAAGCCAGCGAGGGTTCCCATGTTGCTAAAGCTATTCGAGTTACGGCATTCGTCAACAAAAGTGTTGACGAAGTAAGGAATTGATTGTCCGCTCGGGTGATCGGACTGGCTGTTGCGAACGGTCAAAA
>JADGQS010000178.1 GCA_017881585.1 Gemmatimonadaceae bacterium
GGAGAAGAGGATCGCGCCGAAGACGCTCGGCGACGGCTCGGTGTGGGACATCGCGTTCTCGAAGGACAAGGGCCAGAAGTACATCTATCTGGCCGACGGAAAGAACGAGCACGTTTACGTCATCGACCGGCAGTCGCTGGAGATCCTCACGATGTTCGGCGACGGCGGGCGACAGCCGGGACAGTGGTTTGCGGTGCACAGCATCGCGACGGACGCGAAGGGGAATATTTTTACGACGGAGACGTACGAGGGGAAGCGGATACAGAAGTTTGTCTATCAGGGGCTGCACAGTGTGGCGGCGCTTAATCAGGGAGTGGTTTGGCCGAAGAAGTGAACGGCAGATAGGAGACCTTTAAGCGGGTAATCGGTCGTTGATCATTGGTTCTTGGTAATTGGCTCGGCGGGACCGGGCCAAAAACCAACAACCAATGACCAACGACCGATTACCCGTTTTGGTCTTACTTGCCCGCCGGCACCGTCAACGTGATGTCGTACTTCTTCAGCGCCTGACTCACCGCCTCGATCTTCGGCATCAGCGCGTTCGCCTCGGCGATTGCCTTCGCAAGCGCCGCCTTCGCCTCGCTCACCTGCTTCAGTGCGCCGGCGCTCGGCGTCTCCCAGACGCCCATGATGGAGCTCTTGATCGCTCCGGTGCGCGCGAGGACATTCGCAGGATCAGCGCCGCCGCGTCCACCGCCACCGCCGCCTGCACGCCCGCCGGCCGGTGCTCCAACGCCGAACTTCACGCGCACGCTGTCGAACTGCTTGCTGACGTCGGCGAACTGGGTCTTCACTGCGTCGGGAACGTTCGTCGCCGTCTTCAACTTCGTCGCGACGCTGGTCATTCCGGTGTTGAGCGCAGCGAGCTTCCGCTCGATCGCGTTGCCGTGACGCTGCGCATCCTGCAGGTCGAGGATGACTTCGTTCCAGCGGCGGTGCGCCGCATCGGTAAATGTCGGGATGCCCAGATCCATGCTGACCTTGATCGACTTGCTGTCGAGCGTCTTGCCACCGGACACGAGCGCCACCGTGTACGTACCCGGCACGACGTGTGGAGCGAGATTTGCCGCCGCTGCGTTGCCGCCGAACGGGCCGTTGCCCGCGCCCGGCGGCTCGCCGGTGCAGGGATTGATCGGGAGATAGCCCGCGGCGTTGGGTGGTACCGGAACACCGGGGACCACCCGCGGCACGGCGGCTCCACGTCCGCCGCCACCGGCGCGTCCGCCGCCCGCCGCCGCTGAATCACCCGAGAGCGGTTCCATGCGCATGTCCCAGCAGACCGTCTGAATACCAGGCTGCAGGCGATTCCCCGCGAGATCGAGATCGCGCACGGTCTTCCCGGATGCGTCCGAGATCCGGAGCTTCGCGTCACTCAGCGGCTTGTTGACCTGATACTGGATCAGTGCGTCGAACGACGGGTTCTCGCCGAGGAAGTACTGATGGCCCCAGAACTCGTAGTTCAGGCTGTTCTTCGACTTCCACTGCAGCGCGGCCGGGATCGTGTAGAGCTTCGCGTCGGTCGCGGCCTTCGCGGCCGTGTATTCCTGGATCGGCTCGAGATGATCGAGAATCCAGATGGCGCGTCCGTGCGTCGCGACGAGCATCGCGTTGTCGCGCGGGTGGAGTGTGATTTCGTCGACGCGAACGGTCGGCAAGTTGGCATGGAAGCGCCGCCAGCTCTTGCCGCGATCGAGCGAGAGGAAGATTCCCGTCTCGGTGCCGATGTACAGGACGTCCGGATTGCGCTGGTCTTCCGTGAGGGTCTTCACCGACTCGCCGTGCATGTTCGCCTTCAGCGAGTGGAAAGAGGTGCCGAAATCATTTGAAACCCAGATGTACGTGTCGTAGTCGTTGAGCCGGTGGTTGTCGACCGTGACGTACACCGTGGCCGCGTCGTAGCGTGACGGCGCGACCTTGCTCACCCAGCCGCCCGCCGGGAAACCGGGAAGATTCTTCGTGATGTTCTGCCACGACTTTCCAGCGTCGCGAGAGACGCTGAGGTTGCCGTCGTCGGTGCCCGCGTAGTAGAGGCCGCTCTGGCGGTGCGATTCGGCGAGCGAGACGATGGCGGGCCACTGGCTCACGCCGTCGTTCTTCGAGACGGTGATGTCCGCGCCCTTGAGTCCCATGGTGGTGATGGAGTCGCGGTTCATGTTGCTCGTGAGATCCGGACTGATCACCGTCCACGAATCGCCGCGGTCCGTTGACTTGAAGACTCTGTTCGCAGCCACCAGAAGCGTGCCGTTGTCGTTCGGCGAGATGATCATCGGCGTGTCCCACTCCCAGCGATACGACTCGCCGGTCGCAGGAGCAGGCGTCACGTTGAGCGCGTTCGGACGGATGCTCTTCGACTCGCCGGTGACCTTGTCACGGCGCTGCATGTTGCCGTCCTGCGTTTCCGTGTAGATGATCCTGGAGTTGTTCAGGTCGGGAACGGATACGAAGCCGTCGCCCGTCGCGATCTGGAACCAGTCGCTGTTCAGGATGCCCGCCGACTGGCGCGTCGCGCTCGGCCCGCACCAGTCGTAGTTGTCCTGCATGCCGCCGCACACGTTGTACGGAATCTCCATGTCGTAGCCGACGTGGTAGAAGAGACCGACCGGCAGGTTCGCCGCGAACATCCACGTCTTGGCCATGTCGTAGCTGGCGCCGATGCCGCCGTCGCCGCCGATGAGGAGGTGCTCGGAGTTGTTCGGATCGACCCAGATCGCGTGGATGTCGTCGTGAATCGCGAGCGAGGCGGTCCCCTCCATCGAGCGTCCGCCGTCCGCCGTCATCTGCATCTTCACGCCGCCCATGTAGACGCGGTCGGGCGTCCTGGGATCGATGCGCACCTGCGAGAAATACATCGGACGTGGGTTGACGCTGCTCACCTTGCGCCACGACGCGCCGCCATCGTCGGTGCGATAGAGGCCGGAGATTCCGGCGTCGGCACCGCCACGACCAGCGCCGCCACCGCCAGCACCGCCGCCGCCCCCGCCACCACCCGGGCCTTCGATGCCGGCGTACACGATGTTCGAACTGCCGCGATAAACGTCGAGTGAGATACGACCGAGCGGCGAAGGCGGAAGGCCGCCGGCCAGCTTGGTCCAGTTTTCACCGCCATCAGTCGACTTGTAGATCGCACTGCCGGGCCCGCCGCCGTTCATGCAGCAGGCGGTGCGGCGGCGCTGATACATCGAGGCGTACATGACGTCGGGATCGGTGAACGACATTCTCACGTCGTTGGCGCCCGTGTCGGCGTCGCCCTTGATCACGGCGCGCCAGCTCTTGCCGCCGTCGGTGGTCTTGTACAGACCGCGCTCGCCACCGGAGCCAAACAGCGGGCCCGTCGCGGCGACGAAGACGACATCCGGGTTTCGCGGATCGATGACGATCCTGTTGATGTGCTTCGAGTCGCGCAGGCCGACGTGCGTGAAGGTCTTGCCGCCGTCGGTGGACTTGTAGAGCCCCTCGCCCCACGACGTGCTCTGCCGGTTGTTCGACTCGCCCGTGCCGACCCACACGACGTTCGGGTTCGACTGCTGCACGGCGACCGCGCCGATCGAGAGAAGGCCGCGGTCCTGCAAGAGGGGAGTGAACTGCGCGCCGTTGCTCGTGGTCTTCCAGACGCCGCCGTGCGCGGTGCCGACGTAGAAGATGGCGGGGTTCGCCTCGTACACGGCGAAGTCGGAGATGCGGCCCGACATGATGGCAGGTCCGATGGAGCGGAAATGGAGCTTTTCGAACTCCTCCGCGATTGGTGCTGTTCCTTGGCCTGAAAGTGGCGGAGCAACGGCGGCGAAGAGGATCGCAGCGCCGAGCAGAACGAACTTGGGATGGGGGGGTCGCATGGTTCCAACTCTCCTGGAGGCATATCCGTAGAGGCTCATCGAGCGCGTCGAGATTATACTCCCAGCGGGGGTCGTGTGCGAGTAAACCCTTGGGGGCCGGCATGACCCTAATCGACATCCCGCCGTGATCAGACCCGATTCCAAGAGAAATCTCGTGAATTTTCGGCGCGCTGCGTGCGTCCTCGTTGCCCTTGCATCGCTGTCGCTCGCCCGTGCGGCTTCCGCGCAAAACGCCGACGTGATCCGCGGCCGCGTGACGAGGGTCGACAGCGTGCCGATCCCGAATGCGACCGTCACTGTGACGACGATCTCCGGCGGCGTGAATCGCTCCGCGAAGACGGACCGGAACGGCCGCTACACGATCACCTTTCCGAATGGTGACGGCGACTATCTCGTGAAGTTCGTCGCGCTCGGCTATTCGCCAAAACAATACGAGCTCAAGCGCGCCGCCGACGAGGACATCCTCGTGGCCGATGCGCGGCTCATGTCCGCGGCGAACGTGCTCGATGAGGTCAAGATCCTCGCGCCGCGCGACAAAGCGACCCGCAACGACGTGCAGCCCGACATCGGCGGCACGGAGAAGTCGATCAACAACGCCACGCTCACCGCCGACCAGCTCGGCGATCTGGCGGCCATGGCCGCGTCCGTCCCCGGCGTGAACTATGTGGCGGGCGCGAACGGCGATCCCTCCGGCTTCTCCGTGCTCGGCCTCACGCCCGACCAGAACAGCACGACGCTGAACGGCATGAACTCCAGCGCGTCGAATCTGCCGCGCGATGCGCAGACGATGGCGTCGCTTACGATCTCGCCGTACGATGTCGCGCGCGGCGG
>JADGQS010000059.1 GCA_017881585.1 Gemmatimonadaceae bacterium
ACCATCCCGGGCAACGTGCGAGGCTCCATGAGATCCGTGACCGTGCAGCAAGGGGACGTCTCAGTCAGTCCCCATCCTTCGATTACGGGAATGTGCCTGGCGGCGAAGTACGCCGAAATATTCGCCGGCAACGGTGCGGCGGCAGTGAAAACGAACCGTAATCCCGGATGGAAAATGCGCGACTCGTCTTCGGCGTGCGTTTGCGCGTGCACGACCAGCTGCTGGTAGACCTGCGGAACGCTGAAGTAGATCGTGGGCTGGATGTCCATCCAGTTGGCCAGCAACCGTGTGGTGTCCTTGCCCAGCGAATCGTCGATAAAGAGCGTCGCGCCGTTGTATAGGGCCGTGTACTTCTCGAAGATGCCGCCGAAACTGTGGTGCCACGGCAGGTACGACAGGAAACGGTCCTCTGGCGTAACGCTCCATATCGCGGCGAGCGAGCGCTGCTGCGAGAGAATGTTGTCATGCGTGAGCACCACGCCCTTCATGCGCCCGCTCGTACCGGATGTGTACATCATCAGGCAGGGCGTGAACGGATCCAACCGCTTCGCGGCATCGAGGAACTGTCCAGCGGTGGAGCCACCGGCATCGCCGGCTCCGCGCTCCAGCACCCCGGCGAACGTCGCATACGCCGTTCGCGTGCCGGCCAGCACCGCATCGCGCTCAGCGTCCGCGATGGGATCCATGGTGATCAGCACGCGCACCGTCTGCGGAACGCACGCCCGTACCAGCTGCTCCTGTCCGGGCACGACGAGCACCGTGGGATTGGCGTATTCGATGAGGTCGCGCACCTGCTCGGCGGGATAGCCGGCAAAGATCGGGACGTACGTCGCGCCGAGGCACATCGTCGCGAGCTCGACGACCAGCGTCTCACCGCGATTCGGCGATACCGACACGACGCGCGTGTTCGGACCCACGCCTGCCTCCGACAGAAAGCGTCCGAACGTAACGACATCGCCCAGGCATTGGCCCCAGGTGACGCGGCGAAACTTTCCGTCACGCTGCTTGACGCCATATATGGGGTGGTCCGCGAGCCGGGCAGCATTGCGCGCCAACATTGCCCCCACGGTCTCGCGCTCGCCGATCGGCCGAAGCCGCGAGTAAACGACGTTGCCGTCGCGGACGGCCGAGCTAGGGAGGCTCATGGCTGAACCAGCTCCGCGGTATCCGACGTGTCCGCGATGTCCTGTGTTTCGCACGCGGCCAATGCCGCGAGCGCCGCGCCAAACGCACCGATCTCCTGAGGGTGGGGAGGCACGACCACTTCGCCGCGACATGCGGCGCCGATCAGCTCGACCATGATCGGATGGTAGGCCACGACGCCGCCCGTCGGAGCGATGCGACCTTCAAGTACGTCCATTGCCACGATGCGTTTGACCAGCGAGCGGTACGCGGCCATCGCCAGGTCGGCGGGTCGCTTGCCGCTGCGGATGAGAGTGAGCAGCTCGGTTCCGGCGAACACCGTGCAGAAACTCGAGAGCTCGAGGTTTTCGGTCGCACCCCGGCCCAGCGCGTTCAAATCCCCGATGTCGATGCCAAGCCGCAGCGCGATTTCGTCCAGGAAGCTGCCGGTGCCGGCCGCGCATTTCCGGTTCATCCGGTGCGACAAACGATGGCCCGCCGCATCGAGACGGATGACCTTCGCGTCCTGCCCGCCGATGTCGACCACCACGAGTGGTCCCTTGATGTAATGGGCCACGCCGCGCCCGTGACAGTCGAGCTCGGTGCGCGATCCGTCCGCGAATGGAATGGTATTCCGGCCAAAACCGGTTGACCATACCGCCTCGATGTCGGCGCGCGTACGGCCGCTGTTGGCCAGGACCATCTCGTACGCGCGTTCGGCCGCCGCGGTCAGGTCGGCGCCGGACCGCGTGACGGCGGTGCCGAGCACGTGGCCCTCCCCGTCGATGACGGCTGCCTTCGTCGTCCAGGATCCGCTGTCGACGCCGGCGTAGTAATTCATCAGCGCGATCCCCTCGCCGAAGTCGCCGCGCGCGCGTCGGTCAGTTGTTCGACGAACCCCTCGATGTTCGTGCGCGCCTGCTCGTCGGAGAAACACCGCAGGTCGTTCACGTCGCCGTCGAGCACCAGAGTCGGAATTCCAAGGCGCTCGGTGATACGCCCCGGCATGCCGTAGCGCGTGTTCGAGTTATTCGAGCACGTGCGACAGTCGTGGAAAATCACGCCGTCGACGTCGTAGAATTCCACCATGCGAGCGATGTAGCGCTCCTTCGGTGCTTCGGAGCGCGCGATGAACAGCTCGAGCAGGGCGCGGGCCACGGACCGCCACGGCTCCGCGGGGTCCAGGCCCGAAAATGCCCAGCTGTTGCAGTAGGTCGAAGCCACGACCGCGGTACGAAACTCGGCGAACATCGTGGACAGCGCCCGCAACCGCCCCCAGACCGGCATGCCGTCCCAATACAGGCGCAGAGTCTCAGCCGGCACGGCGCCGACACGATTTTCGACCCGCTGCTCGAGTTCGGCGAGCAGCGTCCTATAGTACGCCGGAGCGTCGTCGCTTCCTCGGAGCACCACGGCCGGGCCCATGTGGACGGAGCCGTCGAAGAACGTCAGCGGCGCCGGGCGTGCCGACGCAGTCTCGAGACACGCCCCCCATAGTCCAGCGGTGTCCCTCGACGCGCGCATGGCCGCCCTCAGCCGCGCGTCATCGAGCCGCGTGCCGGCCACCTGCTCCAGCGGAGCCACCAGCGCTTCGAGCTGCATGGTCACGGCATCGATGTCGCTTTCCGTGACGTCGTCGATTGCGCGCGGA
The DNA here is from genome assembly GCA_017881585.1 of Gemmatimonadaceae bacterium. Classification (GTDB taxonomy): domain Bacteria; phylum Gemmatimonadota; class Gemmatimonadetes; order Gemmatimonadales; family Gemmatimonadaceae; genus Fen-1231. Next base: position 2,774 of record JADGQS010000059.1, read on the forward strand.
GAGTGTAGACCGAGCACGGGAACGCCCAGCTCGCGCCCGTACCACTCGAACCAGTCGCGGACATCCCGGCACTGGTTGGTATTGAACACGAGGACGTCAGGCGCTGGCGCACGCTCCAATCCGTACGCTTCGAGCGGCGACTCGCCCGCGAGGTACGCGCCGATGTCGCTCGTCAGGTAGGAGCAGATGTCCTGCGAGTAACCCTGCGCGTGCGCCAGCGGCAGGTACCGGTTCGCCGTGCGCGCGGCTCCCATGATCGCCGCGTGGTTCTCAGGAAAATGCACCGCAAAGCCAAGCGCGCGCAGCAATTCCGCCGGTCCCACGCTCGTGCACCAGGCTACCGGCGCGGTCTTGCGGAGAGCGGCATCCGCCAGCGAGCGGTAATACGCGTCCATGGTGGCGCGCAGCGCGGTCGTGCTGGTCAGCTCACTCATTGCAGCGCTCCTTCTGCCTGGTCGACCACGGGACGCACGGAATCTTCCCGCTGGTGATGGAACACTGCGAGCGCGGCGCCGAGTGCGCCAGTGCAGATCGGCTCCGGCACCGTGGTCACCCGTAATCCCGAGAAAGATTCCAGTGCGCGGAGCACGCCTGGGAAGTACTCGGCGACGCCGCCCGACACCACGACGGGATCTTCAAAGGCCCCAAGCTCCAGCACGCGCTGCGCGACTGATCGCACGCAGCCCAGTGCCACCTCCTCGCGAGCGGCGCCCTCACGCAACCGTTCGAGCACTTCCGACGCGGAGAACACCGAGCAATAACTGCTTACGGCCGCCGCGTCGCCGCCCGCCGCCGCGGCAAGCTCATCGAGCTGGGCCGCGCTCACGTCGAGGTGACGCGCCGCGAACGTGAGAAAACTCCCGGTCCCCGCAGCACAGCGCCGCATGCCACGGGCCCCGACTTGGCGCCCAGCGGCGTCCACTACGATCACGTGCGGGTCTCCCCCGCCGATGTTCAACAGCGTCATGGCGTTTTGCCTGTGATGAAACGCGCCCCGCGCGTGCGCGAGTGATTCCGTGATCGTGACCGTCGCGTTCGGCACGCACGTCATGCCGAAACCGGTCGCTCCGATCCCCGACAGCTCGTCGAGCCCCCGGTGCGCATCATCGAGAGCTGCGGTCAGCGCTTCGTACGCGCATACCTGGAAGTAGCCGCGCGTGGATACCACCGAGCGACCGAGTGTGCGTCCGGCATCCGTTATCACGACGGCCTTCACGCACTCCGTTCCGACGTCCACTCCCGCCGCAATTCCGCTCGCGTTGTCTGGCAAGGGCTACCTCCTCGCGTCCATTCGCTAGCGCCCGCCGACGCCGGCGGGCTGCGGTTCATGCTGTTCCAGGAATTCCCCGAGCAACTGTTGCAGTCGATCGGCCGAAAACAGCCGCTCGTCGTGCGAATCGGCTTCGATCACGAGCGCCGGCACGCCCGTCTGCCGCTCGGCCAGGACCGCAAGCCCGTATCGCACGTGACTCGCTTCGGGTGTCGTGCGGGAATCGTGAAAGACCGCGGCGTCGACGCCGAATCGCTCGAACTTGTCGGCGAGATAGTCACGCTGGTATCGCTGCGAGCGATTGCCGAACACGGAGGCGTAGGTCCGCGCCATGCTCTCGACCGGTTCATGCGCGTCGAGCCCTCTGAGCGTGAACGTTTCGCAGAACGTCGACGCCACGATCGCGACCCCCCGGTCGGCGAACATCCGCGTGAGCGGCCGCAGCGCACTCCAGATCGGCGGACCGTCCCAGTAAAAGCGCTGCCGCTCGTCAGGCACCGCCGCGATGCCGCTCGCAACGCGATCTTCGACTTCGCTCTTCAGGAGCTCGTAGTATGCGACCGCCTCTGGCGTGCCTCGGAGAACGACCATCGGTGTCATGTGCGTCAGCATGTCGCCAAACGTCAGCGGAGCGGGCGCAGTGCGCGCAAGATCGAGGATGTCACGCCAGAGTTGCGCCGCTGCCGCCGTGTACGCCACCGTCTCGCCAAGGCGGTCCATGGAAAGTGTGAGACCTGTAGCACGTTCCACCTGCTCGACCAGGCGCAACAACTGCTCGACCGCGGCGTACGACTCGGTGCTGCCCATCTCGTGCAGCGCCGGCGGCGGATTGAGGCCGATAACCGGTACGCCGAAGTGCGCGCCATAGAATTCGAACCAGCGCGGCAGTTCCTGTCCTGTATTGGTCGAGTAGACGGCGACATCGGGACGCGGAGGACCTTTCATCTCATGGGCCGCAACGAGCGGGCTGCTCCGCGAGAGAAGTGCACCGATGTCCGCGCGCATCGCCGAGCTGGAGAACTGGGAGAATCCTTCCGTGGACGCGCGGGCCATATACCGCGCAGCTTCGTGACGCGCGCTGATGAGCGCCGCGTGGTTCTCCGGAAAGTAGGGGGCGATTCCCAGCGCGCGAATGATCTCCACCGGGGCGAGGCCTGAACACGCCGCGACGAACCGGTTGGGATCATCGGAGGCGGCATCAAGGTCACGGTAGTATGTCTGCACGATCTCCTTCAGCCGCCGGGTGCTTTCGAGCAGCGGCAGCTGTGGCTGGTTCCCGTGGTCCGCCCACCCGGTAGCCGCGGAAGTGCCACCGGCGGCTGAACGCGTCCGATTCGTTCCCGTCCTGCTGTCGAGTCCCAGCGTGCGCGTGATGTGCTGCCGGTTGAGAAACCGTTGCCGCTCGCGTGAATGCACGAACCGCACGAGCGCCGCGTTGTGCGGCACGAGCACCCCGAGTCGCTTCGCCTCCGCCACGACCGCCCCGTTGAGTGCATCCACTTCCGTCCGCACGCCCCGCGCCAGATCCTGCCACATTGTCGGCCGGTTGTTTCCGAGGGCATTGAGTGATCCGAGCAGCGGACGGAATGGATCTTCCTCATCGACGATGGGAACGCCGCGCGCCCGCATCACGGCGACAATTTCCGCGCACAGGTCGCGAATGAATGCCAGCAGGTCTTCGTCGCCAAGGATCTCGCGGCAGGTGAGGCCGGTGATGGCGGAAACCGGGTTGATCGCCGCGTTGTGCAGCAACTTTTGCCACACTGCGTGGTCGATGTCCGCGACGACCGCCGTATCGAGCCCCGCGCGGCGAAACGTCTCGCTGATCGCGTCAATCGCGGGTGTCACGATACCGTCGCATGGTGCGATCTGGATCGGTTTGATCCCGGCGCGGAACTGCAGGCGCCCCGGACCGACGTGCTGCACGCTGTGGTACGTGATGCCGCACAGGACGCGACCTGGACCGACGAGGCGTGCCATGACGTCCGTATTGCCGACGCCGTTCTGCATCGACAGGAATCGCGTGCCCGAATGCGCGGCCGGCAACGCGGCCTTCACGGCGTCCTCGGTCTGGTAAGTCTTGACCGCGATGAACACCAGGTCGAACGGCTCGAGCCCGTCCGTCGACGTCACGACCCGTAGGGGAACCGTGATGGATTCGCCGCCTCCGGACTGCACGATCTGCAGTCCGTCCGTGTTGAGCAGATGCGCGCGGGCGGCGTTCGTCTCGAGAAGCGTCACATCCTCTCCGGCGCGCGTGAGGAATGCTCCCACAAGCCCACCCAGCGCGCCCGCACCGACGATGAGGACTCTCATCGCTCTGGTCGCTCCCGCCCGCTCGCGCCGATCATCGGTTTTTCCACGCCGGCCGGCGCTTCTCGAAGAACGACGCGAGTCCTTCGCGCACGTCTTCGGTCGCCATGAGTTCGCCGAGGAACGCGCGTTCAGCGGCAAGGCGCGCTTCTTCGAATGGCTGACCGAAGAGTGTTCGCGTCAACCGCACGTTCATCCGCATCACGAGCGGACTCGATCGCCGCAGGTCGGCGAGCACACCGCCTATCGCCGCCGGCAGCTCGGCTGACGCGATGACGCGTGACACCAGCCCCATCGCGAGCATCTCCGCCGCCGTGTACGTGCGCCCCGTGCACGTGATTTCGAGCGCGCGCCCGAGCCCGACGCGCGTTGGCAACGCCGTCACGCCAACCGGCGCGAAGAAGCCGAGCCGGATTTCCGGTTGGCCGAACGTGGCGCGATCGCTCGCGAGGAGCACATCGGCCATCATCGCCAATTCGAACCCCGCACCCAGCGCGGCTCCATCTACCGCCATCACGAGGGGCAGCTCGCTCGCCCCCAGTACGCGGAACAGCCGGCTGAACGCGGCAATCATCTCGGGTGCCTGCTCGGGTCGGTGCTCGCCGATGTCCGCGCCCGCGGAGAACGCACGACCATTCGCGCCGATCACGACCCCGCAGAGGGACCGGTCCGCGTGCGCGAGTTCCAGGGCCTGGGTGAGCTGCAGCATCATCGCCGCGGTCAGGATGTTGAGCGGCGGTGCGTCGAGCGTCACGTGCGCGATGCCGTCGCGCACCTCGTACCTCACGACGCTCGCGCTGCCGGTCATCGGCGCCGCGCTCCGTTCATGCGTATCTCTCGCGCTCATGCCAACTGGCCCCCATCCACTCTGATGACTTCTCCCGTGATGTGGCGTGAGGCTTCGCTGCACAAGAAGACGACGACGCGCGCAATGTCCTCCGGCTCGGCCATCCGCCCGAGGGGCGTCTCGGCGATCGCTCGCTCGAGGATGGCCGGCGGGAGTTTGGCCGTCATTTCGGTTCGCACCATGCCGGGAGCGACGCAGTTCACGTTCACGCCCTTCGGGCCCAGCTCGCGCGCGAGTGTGCGTGTGAGCGCGATGATCCCCGCCTTCGATGCAGCGTAATTCGCCTGCCCGGCCTTTCCCCGCAAACCGTTAATCGACGCGATGTTCACGATTCGCCCGTGCTGCTGCTCGCGGAACAAACCCGCCACCGCGCGACAGTACGCAAAACAGCCTTTGAGATTGACATCCATGACCTGGTCCCACGCTTCTTCCGTCATCTTCCAGATCATTGCGTCGCGTGCGATCCCGGCGTTACACACGAGATGATCGAGCCGGCCGAGCGCCTCGACCGCGGCGGCGACCGCCTGCTCCGCCCCGGCGAAATCCGATACGTCGGCGCGGATAGCGATCGACCGTCTCCCCGACCTGCCAAGCTCGTCGGCCAGGCTCTGCGCTTCATCGAACGCCCCTGATTCCACGAGCGCTACATCGCAACCGGCGCCCGCGAGCTCGCGCGCGATCGCCGCGCCGATGCCACGCCCGGCGCCGGTGACCAGCGCCGCCTGACCCGCGAGTTGGAGGCTCATGGAATTCGCGGAACTATGTGAGCGTGGCCCCGCAACCGCCGCAGTAGCTGAACTGCTCCGGAATTCCCTTCGCACCACACTTGCCGCACGTCTTGCCGTAAGGGCCCCAGAGAAACTCGCTGCTGCCCGCCCCGGCGGCTTTCCTCCGCAGTCCCATGAAGTCCACTTTTCGCTTCTCCACGAACGCCTGCATCCCCTCGTAGGGCTCGAGCGTCGTGAAGTGCGTCGAAAGCCAGTCGCGCGCGTGCCCGACGGTGGCGTGCCACGACACTTCCTTCCAGTAGTTCACCTGCTGCTTGGTGTACCGCGTGCACTCGGGGAACTTCTCGAGCAGCTGCGCGACGAGCGTGGCGACTTCCTCGTCGAGCTTGGCGCGCGGCACAACACGGTTCACGAGTCCCCATTCAAGCGCCTTCGCCGCGGGGATGCGCGGATTGAGAAACAACATCTCGCGCGCGCGGCGGTCACCCACGTGGATCGACAGCCACTGCGTCGCGCCGCCACACGCGACGCTCCCCACGCTCGTTCCAACCTGGCCGAGATACGTGTCGTCGGCCATCACCGCGAGATCGCACGCCAGCTGGCTCTCGTTGCCGCCGCCCACCGCGATCCCGTTAATGCGCGCGATCGTCACCTTGCCGCTGCGCAGAATGCTCTCGATGTACCTGGCGAAGAGCCCCATGTACTTGAAGTAGTCGTGCGGGCTCTTGGTGTAGATGCTCGCGTATTCCTTCACGTCGCCGCCCGTGCAGAACGCCTTGTCGCCGGCGCCCGTCAGGACTATCACTCCGACGTTGTCGTCGGTCGAGGCGTCGTCGATCGCAGTGATCAGCTCCTGCAGCGTGGACGTCGTGTAACAATTGAACGACTCGGGCCGGTTGATCGTGATGCGGCCGACCCAGTCTTTCTTCTCGTACAGGATGTCTTTGAATCCGAATCCGGCAGCCTCTTTCGGAGCGAAATAGTTCATCACAAAGATCCTCTGGCCAGTCGTATGATTTTCAACGCGCGCTGACTTTCAGCACGATCGCGGCGGCGCTGTCGCCCGCCGCACAGCCGGTGAACAGTCCATATCCTCCGCCGAGGGTCACCAGGTCCTCGATCAGCTCGATTATCGACCGAAGCCCTGTAGGTCCCTGTGGGTGCCCCCAGACGAGCGAGCATCCGTGGCGGTTCATCCGCTCGGCGTCGACCTTCAGCTCCCGCACGAGGTACACGTCATTCACGGCGAACGCGGTGTGCGTCGTTATGCTCGCCAGCGCATTCGCCTGGATTCCCGCGCGGTCGAGCGCAAGCTGGGCGGCGGGAACGACCGCCATCGGCATGAAACCCTTCTTGACGCGTGCCTGCCCGTATGAGAGGAGCTGCACGTCCACCGTGCCATTCTCCGTGAGAGCGCGGGCGCGGTCGCGGTCCGACGTGAGCAACATCGCGGCGTTGCCATCGGCGGGATGTGTCTGCGTGCCAAATGTGACCGTGCCCCCCTCCAGCACGGGCCGGAGTCCGGCGAGTCCCTCCGCCGTGGTCGGAAAGACACCCTGGTCCCCGGTTACCGTCGCGAGCACCTTCTTCCCTCTCGCGTCCTTGATCTCCACCGGCCCCAGCATGTAGCGCTTGAAAAACGCGCCGCCATCGGCACGCGCGCGCTCGTATTGCTCGTATCGGAGCAGCGCGATCTCATCCTGCGCGACACGCGTGATCCCGGCCTCGCGCGCCACGTTCTCCGCGGTCTGCAGCATCGAGCTCTTGGCGTACGGGTCGTGCCCGAAACTGTCGAGGACGATGTTCTCCGAGTCGCCCGAACCGCCCGGAGCGGCGGGATTCGGGTAGAACACGTGCGGACCGTTGCTCGTGCGGTCGGCGGTGGCGGCCAGATATGTGTGCGCGCTCCTCGATTCGAGCTCCTGCGCGGCCTGCACCAGGCAGCGCACCGAAGTCGCGCACGCCTGGTTGATCGTCGGTCCACTCACGTGGCCGAGGCCCGCCAGTCCGGCGAACCACGGAGCGCCGTAGAACGAATGCTTGCTCGCGACGGTCGTGCCGAGGCAAAGACCGTCGATGTCGGCCGCCGCGACACCGCGCTCCGACAGGGCGCGTGCAGCCATCTCGGCGGCGAACGGAATCGGCGGCAGCGTAGCGAACGCTCCCTGCCACGCGCTGAACGGCGTGCACCAGTAACCGCCGTAGGGAATCCAGACATCATTGAACTGCACTGACAACCTCCTAACAAATGAATATCCCGAAAGCGCCGGCGCGGCGCGAGGAATCAGCTACTTCGTTTCGTGCACCGAAGTCCGTCCAGCAGTAAATCGCGCATCTCCTGCCCGATCTGCTCGATCGTCCCGTGCCGCGACGGGTCGTACCACATGAAAATCCAGTTCAGCATTCCGAAGATGAACAGCGACGCGTGCCGGCTCTGCCTGGTCTCCCTCGTGCCTGCTGTGGGCCCGCCAATGACCTGCGCGACCACCGAGGCCATCAGCCGGTAGTAACGGCGGCGAATCTCCTCGACAATCTTGTACGGCTTTGGCCCCAGCGACTCCATCTCGAACGTGCACGCCTTGAGCTCGTTCGTGTGCCGCGAATAGAACCGCAGGTGGCCGGCGAGCAGCCGCGCGAGCCGTTCCTCGGGCGTGCCCGGCTGATCCGCGATCTTCTCCTGCTGCTCGAGCAGCGCGGCGAACGTGCGGTATTGCAGCTGAAAAAGCAGATCTTCCTTGCTCTCGAAGTAGTGGTACGGTCCGGCCAGACTCACGCCCAGGGCCGTGCTCAGGTCGCGCATGGACATCGCGCTGAACCCGTTTTTTGCGATGAGCGCGGCCGCCTTCATCAGCAGCCGGTCGAGCTTTTTCTGCGACGACGCGCGAACCAGGCGTGATGGACGTACCGCGTCGATGGGCGGGATGGGCGGTGCACTCATGCGCGGACTCCAGTGGCTGGGCCGTGCTTCGCCAGGCCGCGCAGGATCTTCTCGGGAGTGATGGGCAACTCGGTCACGCGGACGCCGCACGCATCGTAGATCGCGTTGGCGATCGCCCCGAGCACCGGGAGCAGGGAACCCTCCCCGACTTCCTTCGCGCCAAACGGTCCGTTGGGCTCGAAACTCTCGACCGCGGCCGTGTGAATCTCGGGTATCTCGTACATCGTCGGGATCAGGTAGTCGTGCAGGTTGGGATTCATTGCACGCCCTTTCGCATCGAACAGCGTGTCCTCGAGCAGCGTTTCGCCGAGTCCCATCACGATCGAGCCTTCCACCTGGCCATGGAATGTTATCGGATTGATCACCGTGCCGGCGTCGCTGAAGTCCGTCACGCGATCCACAGAGATTTGACCGGTCTCCAGATCCATCGTGACTTCCGCGACCGCGGTCGAGAAACTGTAGGCCGGCGACGTGCCGACGGCGCCTCCTTTGAAGTCTCCGCCGAGATTCTTCGGCGGTTGGTACGATCCAGTTCCCACGACGGGGCCTTGCCTCGAGAACGCGAGCCGCGCGGCCGCGGCCCAGTCCATTTCCACGGCGGGATCTTCCTTCACGAAGATCCGGCCGCCCCTCGCGACGAGCGACGCGGCGTCGCGCGACAACTCGGCGGCGGCGACCGCGACCACTTGCGCGCGCACCTTCGCCGCCGCGCGCTGAACCGCGTGGCCGGCCATGAGTGTCACTCGGCTCGAGTACGAGCCCAGATCCAGCGGACTCGTCGTCGTGTCGCAGTCCGCGAGCCACACCCATTCGTACGGCACCCCCAGCTCTTCCGCTGCCATCTGCACGAGTACGGTGTCGGACCCCTGCCCGATCTCCGCCGCGGCGATGTGCAACGATATGCCGGTGCCATCCTCGTGCACGCGGATGACGGCGTTCGAGTGCGGAAAGTCGGACCGATAGATCGGATATCCGGCGCCCGACACGAACCCTCCGCAACCGACCCCGATTCCCTTGCCGCGCGGCAGCTTCCCCTTCTTCTCGATCCACTTCGACGTGTCGCGCGCGCGCTCAAGCGTCGCCGTGAACTCACACGAGGAGATGTCGAGCGCGTTGCACGTGCGCGTGTTCGGCGTCATCGCGTTCCTGAGCCGGATCTCGATTGGATCGAGCCTGATGTCTTCCGCGATCATGTCGAGCAGCGACTCGAATGCGAACCGCGGCTGCGGCACGCCGTGGCCACGGAACGCGCCCGATGCGGGCAGGTTCGTGTAGACACGCGTGCCGTCGTAGCGGTAGTTCGGCATCTTGTAGAGCGTGGGCAACATCGAACCGGCGTAGTACGCGGTGATCACGCCGTACGACGTGTATGCGCCGCCGTCGAGCACGACGCGCTGCTCCACGGCGGTGATCGTGCCGTCCTGCTTCACGCCGATCTTCAGGTCGATGTACTGCTTGTGGCGCCCGCGGAAGTGCCTGAACATCTCCTCGCGCGAGTACTCCATCATCACCGGCCTGCCGGTCCGCTTCGCGAAAATCGCGGAGCAGAAATCGAGCGGTGTCGCCTCCGCCTTGGCGCCGAATCCACCGCCAACCGGCGGCCGGATCACACGGATGCTCCCCATCGGCATGCCGAGCATCCGCGACAGCGAACGATGGACGTAGTGCGGTGTTTGCGTGGACGTCCAGATCGTGAGGCGACCGGCGTGGTTCTCCCAGCGCGCGAGCGCCGCGTGCGGCTCCATCGGCGCCTGGTACGTACGGTTGCCGACGAACCGTTGCTCGCGGACGTGGTCCGCTTCGGCGAAGCCCTTTTCCACGTCGCCAAAGTGCCAGTCCACGCGCGTGTTGATGTTGCCGGCGTAGCGTGGCTTCTCGGGATGAATCACCGGTGCGCCCGGCGCCATCGCAGCCACCGGATCGAACACAGCAGGAAGTTCCTCGAATTCCACTTCTATCAGCTTGATGGCCCGCTCAGCAGTCTCCTCGTCCACCGCGGCGACCGCGGCGATCTCGTCGCCGACGTAGCGCACGAGATCCTTCGCCAGAAGCTGCTCGTCCTCGCGCGCGGGACTGACGCCGTACCACGCATCAGGTACGTCGGCGGCGGTGAGCACGTCCACGACGCCCGGCAACGCGCGGGCCTTGGAAACGTCGAGCCGCATGATGCGCCCGTGCGCGATGGGACTCCCGAACAGCTTTCCGTGAAGCATGCCTGGAAGCCGCAGGTCGGCAGTGTACTTCGCGCGCCCCGTAACCTTGTCGGGCCCGTCGTACCGCGTGACGCCGTGTCCGACCACGGCGTGGTCCCGCTGCTGGTCGCGTTCGCCGTGCGCGTGCGGCCGTGCGTCGAGCGTCACTCCATCATATTCCTTCCACCCCTCGACCGCGCTGACCATCCGGCCGTACGCACCGCACCGGCAGAGATTCCCGCTGAGCGATGTCTTGATGTCTTCGCGTGATGGATCGGGATTTCGGTCGACGAGCGCTTTCGCCGACATCAGGGCGCCACTCGTGCAGTATCCGCACTGGAGCGCGCCGTGCTTGACGAACGCTTTCTGGAGCGGGTGCAGATCACCGTCGCGCGCGAGTCCCTCGACCGTAACAATACTCTTCCCGTTCGCGGCCGCGGCGAGCATCAGGCACGACGCCACCGGTTCCCCCTCCACCTGCACGGTGCACGCGCCGCAGTCCCCCGCGCCACACCCCCGCTTTGCGCCCGTGAGATCGAGTTTGTCCCGCAGCACCGCAAGCAGCGTCGCATTCGGCCGAACGGCAAGCGCGCGGTCTTCGCCGTTCACATTCAAGCGGATCATCAGCTCGCCGCTCATTGCGCCGAACCTGCCGCGCGTGCCACGGCCTCGTGGAGCGCCCGCCGAGCGAGAACGCGGACCAGTTCTGTCCGGTACTCGGCCGATCCGCGCACATCGCTGATAGGCAGCGCGTCCTCCGCGCACAACGCGCCCGCCCGCTCGAAAAGCGCATCGGACGGTGGCTCCCCTTCGATCAGCGCGGCGGCTCGCGCGGCGATGAGCGGGGTCGGCGCCACGGCACCGAGCACGATGCGCGCACCCGTGATTCTTCCCTGCTCGAGCGTCACCCGCGCGGCGACCGCCGCCACCGCTAACGCAGGTCCACGCCGCCGGGCGAAGCGTTGGTAGCTCGTACCCGAGTGGTGGGGCTGCACGGGCACTACGATCTCGACCAGCACATCTCCCGGGTTGAGCGCGGTTTTGCGCACGCCGGTGAAGAAGGCCTCGGCGTCGAGCTCGCGGGCCCCCAGCGCGCCAGCGAGTCGCACGCGCGCCGCGCACGCGATGGCGGCCGGTGGGGTGTCGGCACACGGCACAGCGCGGCAGAAATTCCCGCCGATCGTCGCCATGCTTCGGATCTGCGGGCTGCCGATCGCGCGCGCGGCGTCAGCGAGCGCCGGGAGCCGCGCGCGCACGAGCGGCGACGCGGCGACTTTGGCGATGGTTGTGAGCGCGCCGATTCTCAGCAGCCCGTCCTCCTCCGAGATTCCCCGCAGTTCGCGGATGCTGTCGAGCGCGATCAGATGTTGTGCCGTCTCCCGCTCGCGCTGATAGTCCGGGATCAGTTCCGTCCCGCCGGCGAGAAAGGCCGCGTCGCTGCCGTGCTGCCGGCCCAGCGCGCACGCCTCGGCCAGTGTCGCCGGGCGGTGATAGGTGATCGCCGCGATCGTCATCCGACCCGCCTGCCCGGGCCGGCTGTGGCTATACCTGCGCGGCGGCCCATGCGACGCCCCCCTGGCCCAACTTCCGGTACCGGAATCCCCCGCACAGCGCGGCGCCGATTGCACCGGCGAAAATCGCGTCCGCGTGCGTCACCACTTCGATTGACACGGCGACGGGACCTGCCTTCTTGGCGAGGCCGTCGCGCAACGCGCTAAGCAATCCGACGTCCGACGCGAGCCCCCCGCTCACGAACGCCGGGCCGTCGAACTGGAGCGACCGCAGCAGACGCACGAAACGGTCAGCCATGCTCTCGTGCACGCCGCGCAGAATGTCCTGTGTGGTGATTCCCCGCGACACCATGTTGATTACATCCGTCTCCGCGAGCACGGCGCAGATCGAGCTCACCTTCTCCGGCTTCTTCGCCTCCAGCGAAAGCGCGCCGATCTCGTCGTGCGACACGCCGAGATAGCGCGCGATGTTCTCGAGGAACTGCCCGGAGCCCGACGCGCACTGGCTTGTCATCTTGTAGTCCAGCACGCGCCCGCGCGCGTCCATCGCGACGGCCCGCGTGTGCAGCGCGCCGACATCGAGCACCGCGCGCGCGCGCGGATCGAGATACAGTGCGCCTCGTGCGTGCGTCGTCATCCCGTAGAAGTGCCCCGTCGCGAACGGGAAGTCCGCCCCCTCGCCGGTGGTGGCGATGTAGTGGATCTCGTCCACGTCCGCCGCCGCCACCGCGGCCTCGAACACTTCGTCCACGACCTTGGCGACTTCGCGGCGCCGGATGCGCGCCGACTCTTTCGCGATGACCGTCTCTTCCGTGTCGCCGTCCGTTCGCATCACGGCCACCTTTACGGCGCCGCTGCCAGCATCGATTCCCGCGCTGATATGTGTCATGCGGCTATCCGGCTGGCGAAGAGCGCCGCGCCAAGGGCGCCGGTGTAGATGCTGTCGGGGGAGATATTGAGCGTACGCTCGCCGTAGTTTTCTCCGACGAGGTCACGAATGGCATGCACGGCGGCGGGATTCTTCGCCACGCCCCCCGTGAACGTGAACTCATCAGATACACCCCCGGAGCGCGCGAGCAGGCTCATGGCGCGAATCACGATCGCGCGGTGCAATCCCGCGAGAATGTCTTCACGCTTCTCGCCGAGTCCGAGGCGTTCGCGCAACTCCGCACCGGCGAACACGGTACACGTGGAGTTGATCTTCACGCACCGCTTCGATTGCTCGGCCAGCGGTCCGAGTTCATGGAGTCCGAGGTTCATCTCGTCGGCGATGTAGCCGAGATAGCGGCCGCAGCCCGCCGCGCACCGGTCGTTCATCTGGAAGTTCGTGACGATGCCCTGCGGATCCACCTGAATCGCCTTCGTGTCCTGCCCGCCGATGTCGAGTACCGTGCGCGTACCGGGGAACATCGCATGTGCGCCGAGCCCGTGACACAGGATCTCGGAGCGGATCTGCTCCTTGGGGAAAGGAAGGCGCGCGCGCCCGTACCCAGTCCCCACCGTGTACGCGGGTGTGAGGTCTTTAGCCACCGCGTACTCAACGGCGTCGGCGAGGCCCGGGGGGTTGCCCACGCGCCGTAGCGCATTGCCAATGTGATCGCGGAAGTCGAGGTCGAGTGGCTCGTTCTCCACCCGAATGATGCACTTGTCGTACACGCCCACCAGCCGATCAAAGCTGACACCGGCCGGATCGGCGATTTGCTCGGCGATGCGCATGAACGCCGAACCCGCCGCGTCGCGAAAGAAGTCCGAGCGCAGCATCGGCGGCTGCTTGAACCGTTGCTCCTCCTCCTGCCTGATCCGCCTGCAGATCTCCTCGATGCTCGTCCTGAACGCCGGCTTGAGGTGCTCCGGCGCCGACCGTTCGCTCTCCTCGAGCATCAACTGCTCGAGCCGCCGCAGCTGCTGGAGTATCTGCTCCATCACGAAGGCGCGGCGCAGACGGCTCACCATCGCTACGGTCTTGGTCGCCTGGACTTGCTGCTCGATGAGCCCGAACCGCGCGTTGATGAACGCCTCGGTTTTCGCGACCGCCGCCGCGAGGTCGTAGTTGGAGCGGGAGTTCGTGATACCGCGCCCGAGCACCTCGCGGTTCTCGTCGAGGATGACCGCCTTCGTGGTGGTCGAGCCGAGGTCGATGCCGACGACGCAACTCATGCTGTCTTCCCCAGGCGGCGCGCGTCGATCATCTGGAAATAACTCTCCAGCCGGTTCTTGATGTTCG
>JADGQS010000179.1 GCA_017881585.1 Gemmatimonadaceae bacterium
ATGGGCTCGGACCCGGCGACGAGCGTCGTGGACAAGTGGGGGCGCGCGCACGACCACGAAAACCTGTTCGTGGCCGGCGCCCCGACGCACGTGACCGCGAGCTGCTGCAACGGGACGCTCACGTTCGTCGCGATGGGGCTGCGCACCGCGTCGAAGGTGGGAGAGGCGTTTCCCCCTGCGGCGCCGCGCTGACACCCTGGCGAGGGGACGGTTCTTTTTTCGGCCTGGGGAGTACCATGAAGCTATGCCGAACCGCGCCGCGCTTCCGTTAGTCCTGATGCTGCTGCTCGTCGCGTCCGCTCCGGCGGCTGCGCGCGCGCAGGTTCTCCGCGATCCCGGTGCGGTCGGAGCGACGTCGTCGGACCCGAGTTCGCCGGCCGGCGTGTACTCCGTGCGGCGCGCACAGTCCGAGTTCGAGCTCCTGCATCTCGACAGCCTACCCAGGGCGAGGAGCGGCCGTCCGTCACAATGCGACGAGCAGGTCGGCAACGTATGCTACTGGTACGACGAGAAGGGACCGCCGCCGCCGCCGGAACCGCTGTCGATCAAGCGGGCGCGCGACGCGCTCATCTCCATGCTCGACTCGGCCGCGGTCCACGCGCCGTCCGACCGGTGGGCGGTCGAGCAGCGCGTCCGGTACCTCGCCGACGCCGGCCGCCTCGACAGCGCGCTCGCCGCCGCGAAAGAGTGCAGGGTCGGCGGCTGGTGGTGCGACATTCTCGGCGGATTCGCGCTGCACCTGCTCGGCAGGTACGACGCGGCCGACAGTGCCTACTCGCACGCGCTCGCGCAGATGCTGCCGAAGGATCGTTGCGACTGGCGCAGCATCGAACTGCTCATCGACGACGACACGCGCCAGCAATACCGGCGATTCCCGTGCGGCGATCCGGAGCGCGACGCGTTCGAGAACCGCGCCTGGTTCTTCGCGCGGACGCTCTATTCGCTCGACGGCAACGACTCGCGCACCGAGCACTACGCGCGCAAGACGATGGAGATGATGCTCCGCGACGCGCCGGGCGTCATGGTCACCGATTCGCAGGAGGACGACCTCGAACTGATGCTGCGGTTCGGCTGGCCGCGCGCGTGGGGCGTGAGCACCACGAGCAGCTCGACCCGGGGCGGCTTCTCGATGGGCATGCCGCGGCGCGGGCCGGAGCGGGGTCAGGTACTGCGCGACGTCACGAGCTACGAACCGGTTCCGGCCTACCGGTACGTGCCGCCGGGATTCGTGCTGAACAATCCGGCGCTCTCCGATTCGTCGAACTGGCGCCTGCAGCTTCCGCCTGTGATCGGGCGTTACGCGCCGGCCTATGCGGTCTCGCTCACGCCGCTCGAGCACCAGAAGGCGATGTTCAAGCGCGGCGACACCGCGCTCGTCGTGATGGCGTACGACGCGCGCGTCACGAAGCAGCTCGCCGGCGGGCGGCTCACGGCGGCGCTCGTCGTCGCGCCGAACGAGAAGCCCGCCGATTACGGCAAGATCGTGCACGCCGCGCCGGAGACCGGCGTGCTGATCGCGAGGGCGCCGTGGGGACCCCTGCTCATGAGCGCGGAAGTCTACGCGCCCGAGAAGCGGGCGGTGGCACGCGCCCGGTACGGCGTGAATCCGCCGTTCGCCGTCGGGACGCGCGTCACGCTCTCCGACCTGCTCTTCTACAAGCCGTACGGCACCTTCCCGGGGTCCGTCGAACAGGCCGCTCCTCACGCCGTTCCCACCGAACGTCTCCGTGCCGACGAAAAACTCGGCGTGTACTGGGAATCGTACGGCACCGATCCGAACGGCGAGAAAATGAAAGTCTCGCTGACCGTGGTGCGTGAAGTCGAGGAGAGCGGATTCCTCAAACGGCAGGCGAAGGCGCTCAAGCTCGTGCACGAGGCGACGCCGGTGATCGTCTCGGTCGAGGATCTTTCGGCGCGGGGATCGGGCACCTCGCCGCGCGCGCTCGAACTGGACATCCATACACTGACGAAGGGAGCCTACATCGTCCAGCTGGAGATCGAGGTGGCGGGACAGTATGTTGTGAGGGCGGAACATCGAATAGAAATCATCGCCCCATGAAACCGTTCGCCAAACCCGGATTCACGCTCGTCGAGCTGCTGATCGTCGTCGTGATCATCGGAATTCTCGCGATGATCGCGATTCCGAAATTTCAGGACGTAAAGGGCAAGGCGAACACCGCCGTAATGAAGACCGACCTGAGCAATCTCTCGACGGCCGAAGAGGAATATCTGTTCGACCACGACAGCTACACGGCGTCGCTGAGCGCGATCAACTACAACGCGTCGCCGGGTGTGACCGTGACGGTGAGCGCCGCGACCGCTTCAGGATGGTCCGCGAGCGCAACGAATCCGCAGTCGGCTCCGGTGACGTGCGCGTTTTTCCACGGCAATGTGCCTGCGCTCGCGCCCGCGACGATCGAAGGTGTGATCGGCTGCAAATGATCCGGCGATGACCGGACCTCGAGAAGATTGGGATACGGACCAATGTTTGGCCGTTAGTGAGTCAATGCGTACACGATGAAGTTGACCCCCATCTTGTACGCCTCGTTCGACGCCTCGACCGGCTGAAATCCCGTCGCCGAGAACTCCCAGAAATTCGACACATCGGTGTTGAAATTGATCATCACCATCAGCCGCTTCTTGGGATCGTTGTCCTGATATATCCCGCGAAAGATCGGACGCGTGCGATCGTAGTACTGCGGCACGATGTCGAACGAGTTGATGTCGAAGAACGAGTGGAAGATGGGATTGGCCGGCGTGAGGTCCACCACGCGCCCCTCGGGGAGCACCCGCTTCATCTGTTGCGTGAACGTCGCCCATCCCTGGAAGCCGTCGCGCCCGTCGTCGCGGAAGTCGTCGAAGATGATGAAGCCGCCCTTCCTCAGGTACGCGCGCAGACACTCGGCCTCCTTGTCGCTCATCCCCCAGTAGTCGGCCTCGGCCATGTAGGCGACCGGATACTTGAACAATTGCGGGTCGTCCGGCGCGATCACGGTGCTCTTGTAGAGCAGCGGATGCAGCGCGCTGATTTCGCCCAGGATCCGCATGAGGTTCAGCTCGGAGTTCGGATATCCGTGCGCCCACGCGGGCAGGCCGCGATAGTAGAAGCCGGAGGGGCTGTTCGTGGTGAAGCTGAGCCGCACGAGCGTGAAGCGGCCATCGTACGGGATCTTCTCGATGACCGGGTCGACCCGGAAGCCGGGATTGAATCCGCGCCCCCGCTGTGCGAGGAGCGGCGCGCCGAAGAGCATCAGCGCGAACAGGATCCGGCTAGCTTTCATTCCTGAATCATACCTCCGCCCGGAGCAATCGTGCCAACTCCCCTGCGCCGCGTCATCCCGCTCGCGTCTCTCGCAGCCGCTGCCGCGCTCTCGATCGGTGCCGCCCGCGCAGAACACCGCCACGACAACGGCCTCGCGCGCACGCCGCCCATGGGATGGAACAGCTGGAACCACTTCGGCTGCAATGTGAGCGCGAAACTCATTCGCGACGTGGCCGACGCCATGGCGGCGAGCGGCATGCGCGACGCGGGATACCAGTACGTCACGATCGACGACTGCTGGCAGGTCTCACGGGATGCGGGAGGCGTGATCGTCGCGGATTCGGCGCGATTCCCCGGCGGCATCAAGCCCGTCGCGGATTACGTGCACTCCAAGGGACTCAAGTTCGGCATCTACACCGACGCCGGCCGCCGCACCTGCGAGGGCCGGCCCGGCAGCTACGGCTATGAGGATCTCGACGCGAAGAGCTACGCACAGTGGGGCGTGGACTACGTGAAGATCGACTGGTGCAACGCCGAGGGACTCGACGCGCCCGCGCAGTACGCGAAACTGCGCGATGCCCTGCTCAAGAGCGGACGCCCGATCGTCTTCAGCATTTGCGAGTGGGGGAGCAACCGGCCTTGGGAATGGGCGCCCGCGGTCGGAAATCTCTGGCGCACGACCGGCGACATCCAGGATCGATGGAACAGCGTGCTGACCATCGTGAATCTCTCATCGCAGTACTGGCACGTGGCGAAACCCGGCGCGTGGAACGATCCGGACATGCTCGAGGTGGGGAACGGCGGCATGACGCGCGACGAGTACCGCGCACACTTCAGTCTCTGGGCGATGATGGCGGCGCCGCTGACGGCTGGAAACGATGTGCGCACGATGGTGGATTCCACACGGGAGGCCGCGGCGACGCGCGACATCCTGCTCAACAAGGACGTGATCGCGGTCGACCAGGATTCGCTCGGCGTGCAGGGGATGATCGTCGGGAGCAGCCCGCCGGACCTTCAGGTGTGGGTGAAGCCGCTCGCCGACGGATCGCGCGCGGTGCTCCTCTTCAACAGGGCCTCCGTGCCGTCGCCAATGACGGCCGACTGGGGACGCGTCGGGCTGAAGACGAAGCAGGCGCGCGTGCGCGACCTCTGGACGCACAGGGATTCGAGCGGTGTCGCAGATCGCTACACGGCGACCGTGCCGTCGCACGGCGTGGTGATGCTGCGGGTGTGGCCGACCGGCAACTGACCAAGGGAACAATCGGAAGACGCGGCCACTCTTAACGTCCGTCCGTTGTCTCCGTCTAGACGCAGCACGTTCCCGTGCGTGCGCTGA
>JADGQS010000060.1 GCA_017881585.1 Gemmatimonadaceae bacterium
CGTCATCGTCGAAGCCGGACCCGACAAGGATCCCGTCGCATTCGTCGCTCACGTGGATGAGGTCGGGTTCCTGCTCGATCGCATCAACGCCGACGGCAGCGTCACGCTGCGAGTAGTCGGCGGCGCGGTCGCGTCGGCGTGGGAAGGTGAGGTCGCCGTGCTCTACTTCGACAAGTCCACGAGTGGCGCCGCGCCCGAGCCGCTCCGCGGGGTGTTCATTCCGCGCGACACCGCGCGAGTGAAGGCGCCGCGCAACCTCACCGCCTGGTTCGGCCTCGACTCCGCCGGTCTCGCCGCGCGCGGCGCTCGCGCCGGCGCGATGATCATCGGATACAAGCACGCCGAGCGACTTGGCGCGCTGCGCGTGACCGGCCGGTCGAGCGACGACCGCACCGGATCGGCGGCGCTGCTGCTCGCCGTACGCGGCATCGACCCCGCCACGCTCCCGCGCAAGACCTATTTCGTGTGGGACGTGGGCGAAGAAGCCGGACTCCTCGGCGCGCGCGCGTTCGGCGTGAAATACGGCACCACGCTCACGCGAACCTACGCGATCGACACCTTCGTTTCGAGCGACACCCCGCTCGAGCTGCCGACCTTCGCGCTCGCGCCGCTCGGCAAGGGTCCGGTGCTGCGCGGGCTCGACAACAGCACCGTCGTCTCGCGCGTCGAGCGCGACCGCGTGATCAAGGCCGCTCACGCGGCGATGGTACCGCTCCAGCTCGGCACCACACAGGGTTCGACGGATGGTTCCGCGATCGGCACGTTCGGCGCACCGAACATCGGGCTCTCGTGGCCCGGCCGATACTCGCACACGCCGGGCGAGGTGCTCGACCTCCGCGACCTCGATGCGCTGAGCAAGCTCATCAAGGCGCTGGCGCTGACTCCGTAACCCTGATGGCGACGGAGGCGACGACTGTTTAACCTTCGTCGCTCCCGCCCCAGCCAGGTCCGTCACCCGCCGATGCCCACTTCTTCTTCCGCCCCAGCACCGCGGCGCCAGGCGGCCATCGCGTTCATCTTCATCACGGTCGTCCTCGACGTGCTGGCGATGGGGATCATCATCCCGATCCTTCCGCGCCTCATCCAGGATTTCCTGCAGGGCGATACGGCGCGCGCCGCAGAGATGTTCGGGGTGTTCGCCACCGTATGGGCGCTGATGCAGTTCTTCTGCTCGCCCATCATCGGGATGCTCTCCGACCGGTTCGGCCGGCGGCGGGTGATCCTGCTCTCGAATTTCGGCCTGGGCCTCGACTACATGGTGATGGCGCTCGCGCCGACCATCGGCTGGCTGTTCGTCGGGCGCGTGATCTCGGGGATTACCGGCGCGAGCTTCACCACCGCCGGTGCCTACATCGCCGACATCACGCCAAAGGAGAAGCGTGCCGCGAGCTACGGCATTCTCGGGGCCGCGTGGGGACTCGGATTCGTGCTCGGGCCGGCACTCGGCGGAATTCTCGGCGGCGTCAACCCGCGCCTGCCGTTCTGGGTGGCGTCCGGGCTGACGCTCGTGAACGCGCTGTACGGATTGATCGTGCTCCCCGAATCGCTTCCGCCCGAGAAGCGCACGCCGAGGTTCGTGTGGGCCAAGGCGAATCCGCTGGGCTCGCTGAAGCTGCTCCGGTCGCACCACGAGCTCTTCGGCCTCGCCACGGTGAACTTTCTCTATTATCTCTCGCACCAGGTGCTGCAGAGCGTGTTCGTGCTGTACGTCGGATATCGCTACAACTGGAGTGCGCGCGCCGTGGGACTCACGCTCGCCGCGATCGGCATCGGAAGCGTGATCGTGCAGGGCGGGCTGGTGCGGCCCGTCGTCGCGAGGATCGGCGACCGGCGTGCCCTCTTCGTCGGATTGATTTTCGGCGCGATCGGGTTTGCGTGCTGGGGGCTCGCGCCCACGGGAATCCTTTTTCTCGCGGCCATTCCGATCGGATCGCTGATGGGATTCTACGGACCGGCGGCGCAGGGACTGATGACGCATCGCGTCAGCGCGTCGGAACAGGGACAGCTCCAGGGTGCGAACAGCAGCGTGCAGGGCATCGCCGGACTCGTCGGTCCCGGCCTGTTCACGTGGATCTTCGCGCATTTCATCAGCACCGGCAGCTCCTGGCAGCTGCCGGGTGCGCCGTTCCTGCTCGGCTCGCTGCTGCTGCTCACCGCGCTGCTGCTCGCGTTTCGCGTCACTCGCGAGCGATGAACCTGCGCCTCGCGTGCGCCGCGTTGCTGGCAGCGTACCCGGCGCTCGCGCAGAAACCGATCGATCAGCAAGTGACGGGACGCGCGGTGCGCGTCTCGACGCCGCCGGCCATGAATGGACGCGATGACGACGCGGCGTGGAAGGACGCGCCGCCCATTACGGCGTTCCGCCAGTTCGATCCCGGCGAGGATCTCGACCCGTCGTTCCGGACCGAGGCACGCGTCGTTTACGACGACCAGTTTCTCTACGTGCTCGTTCGCGCGTACGATCCGCATCCCGACAGCATCGTCAGCCTGCTGAGCCGGCGCGACGTGAAGACCGCCAGCGATCAGCTCAAGATCATCATCGACGCATTTCACGACCAGCGCACCGCTCTCGAATTCGCGGTCAATCCCGCGGGCGTGAAGCGTGACTACGCGATCTACTCGGACGTCACCGAGGACATCACCTGGGACGGCGTGTGGGACGCCGCCGCGCAGGTGGACTCCAAGGGGTGGGTGGCCGAGTTTCGAATTCCATTCGGCCAGCTCCGGTTCAATGCGCTCGCCGCGAACGAGTTCGGCTTCGGGGTCTGGCGCGACATCGCGCGACTGAACGAGCGCGATGCCTGGCCCGCCTACCGCCGGTCGGTGAACACGCTCGCGTCGCAGCTGGGCACGCTCACCGGGCTCCGCGGACTATCTTCGGCGCGCCGCCTGGAACTGCTCCCTTACGTCGTCGCCAAGAATGCGAGCGAGCCGACGGCTACGGGATTCCGGAGCGTAAACAAGGGGTCCGTCGGGCTCGACGTGAAGGCCGGACTGACACCGTCCATGCGTCTCGACGCGACCTTGAACCCCGACTTCGGTCAGGTCGAAGCCGATCCTGCGGTGCTGAATCTCTCCGCGTTCGAGATCCGCTTTCCCGAGCTGCGCCCGTTCTTCCAGGAGGGCGCGGGCCTCTACACCTGCGGCGGACCGTGCGAAGCGCTCTTCTACACGCGCCGCATCGGACGCTCACCGCAGCTCCCGACGCTTTCATCCGATCCGGCGTTCACGAGCATTACCGGCGCGGCGAAATTCACCGGACAGTTCGCCGATGGCGCCCAATTCGGTGTCGTCGACGCGGTGACGCAGCGCATGCAGGGCGGGCTCGGCGCGACAATAGAGCCGCAGACGAACTATCTCGTCGCGCGCGCCGTGCGCGAGCTCGACGCGGGCCGCACGCAATTCGGCGCGATGCTCACCGACGTACGACGCCAGCTCGACTCCGCGAGCGCCCGGTCGCTGCGCAGCTCCGCCACCGCCGCTCTCGCGCAGGGTTACACGAGATTCGCACGCGATGCGTGGAAGCTCTCGGCGTACGGCACCCTCACGCACGTCGAAGGAAGCACCAGCGCACTTTCGCTCACGCAACTCGGCAGCGTGCACTACTACCAGCGTCCCGACGGCGAGCAGCGCTTCGATTCCACACGCAAGACGCTCGACGGCGCAGCGTTCGGCGTCGACCTCGCGAAAATCAGCGGCTGGCTGCGGTCCAGCACCTATTTCCACTGGACAGGGCCCGGCATTGAGACCAATGACGCCGGCTTCATCACGAACGTGAACGACGCAACGGCCCGCCAGGAATTCGACTATCTCCAGCTCACGCCGAATCAGCTCTTCAGATCGTTTTCCGGATTGCTTTCATATGAGTCGCACTGGACGACGGACGGGCTGCCGTCCGCACGCGTCGCACAGCTCCAGGGATCGGCCACGCTGCCGAACAGCTGGGGCGCGACGCTGACGCTCACTGGATCCGATCTCGGCGGCGTGAACTGCGTGAGCTGCGCGCGCGGTGGACCATCGCTTCGTCAGTCGCCGAAGGAGGGGATGCGAATCGACCTCATTCCCGACCCGACGCTGTCCGTGCTTCCACAGGCTGCCTTTCGCGCCGGAGTGAGCGATGAGGGGCGCTCGATGTACCGCGGGTTCGATGCGGGCGGGAGCCTGCGCGTGGCGAGCCGGTTCTCGGCTTCGTTCGTGTTCTCGTTCGATCACGTGATCAACGACCAGCAATGGGCCGGAAATTTCGGAGCGCTGCTGAGCGACACGACACACTTCACGTTCGCACTCCTCGATCAGGACATTCTCTCGATGACCGTGCGGGGGAACTGGACCTTCACGCCGGCCCTTTCGTTCCAGCTCTATGCGCAGCCCTACGTCGCCGCGGGAACGTACAGCCAGTGGCGGCAGCTTCACGCGCCGGGCGCGGAGTCCTATGAGGACCGCTTCACCGCGTATGCGAGCGGGGCGCCGAACGGCTTCGACTTCACGCAATTCAACTCGAACGCCGTCCTGCGATGGGAGTATCGCCCGGGGAGCGTGCTGTTTTTCGTCTGGCAGCAAGGGCGCACGCAGAACGTCGTCAACAACAGCGCATTCGACGGACCGACCGACGTCTCCGGCATGTTCGGCGCGCACCCGAACAACACGTTCCTGGTGAAGCTCTCGTACTGGATCAGTCCGTAGCGACCGCAAGGCGCATCTTGTCCCAGAGCGCCTCGACGTGCGCGCGTTCGGTTTGTTCTCCGCCGATCGAGACACGAACCATCCAGCGGCCGTCGAGGATCGCCGGCGTGACGTAGGCGGCGCCGGAGTGATTCAGCAAGTCGACCCAGCGTTGCGTATGCGCGTCGAGTTCCTCTCCCGATAGCCCCGGCGGTTCGTGCCGAACGCAGACCGTCTGCAGCGGAACGGGAGCCAGCACGCGCCATTCCGGCGATGCGCGCACCTGCGACTCGAACCACTTCGCATTCTCCATGTCGCGCCTGAGCCGCGCCTGAAGGCCGGCGACGCCCTGCTCTCGAATGAGGCACCAGAGCTTGAGCGCGCGGAACCGGCGGCCGAGCGGCAGTCCCCAGTCGCGAAAGTTCTTCACCGAGCCGTCGGCCGACGACTGCAGGTAGCTCGGGTTCGTGGACATCACGCGCACGAGGTGTTCGGGATCGCGCACGAAGTAGAGCGAGCAGTCGAACGCGGCGCCGAGCCATTTGTGCGGGTTGACCACGAGAGAGTCTGCGCGCTCGACGCCCTCCCACATCCAGCGGCACTCGGGGAGGATCATCGCCGAGCCGGCCATCGCGGCATCGACGTGCAGCCAGACGCCGAACCGTTCCGCGACCTCCGCGATGGCGGCCACCGGGTCGAGCGCCGTCGCGGTGGTCGTACCCGTGGTGGCGACGATCGCGCACGGCACCCTGCCCGCGCGCACGTCGGCTTCGATGAGCCGTGCGAGTTCGTCCGCGCGCATCGCGTTCTTTTCGTCGGAGGGCACGAGACGCATGTTCTCGCGCCCGAAACCCGCGAGGAGCGCGGCTTTGTCCACCGAGCTGTGCGCGTGCGCGGACGCGTATACGACCAGCGGGCGGTCCTCGCCCTGCAGTCCTCCGCGGCCCAGCGCGAAGTTCGACGCCCGCTCGCGCGCACAGATCAGCGCGACGAGCGTGTTGGTGGACGCCGTGTCGTGAATCACGCCGCTCCACGCGCTGGAGAGGCCGAGCATCTGGCGCATCCAGTCGCAGACGACTTCCTCGAGTTCGGTGAGTGCCGGACTCGATTGCCAGGAGAGGCCGATCACGCCGAGGCCGGTGCTGAGGAAATCGCCCAGCACGCTCGAGAGGAGCCCGTTCGAGGGGAAGAATCCGAAGAACGATGGATGCTGCCAGTGTGTGATTCCGGGCACGATGACTCGGTCGAGATCGCGCATGATCTCCCCGAACGACTCGGGGTGTTCGGGCGCGTGCCCGGGCAGCGACCGCCGGATATCGCCGGGTCCCGTGTGCGGCATCACCGGGTACTTGGCGACGTCGCGACGGTAATCGGCGATCCAGTCGACGACTGCGTGGCCCTGCTTGCGGAACTCTTCCGGTGTCACGGCAAAACCTCGCGGAAACGAGTCATCCCGCACCTATGATAACTGCGCGGCGGCGGTGGCGGCGTTATGTTCTTGCCCATGCGCCTGATCTCGGTCATGACCCCCTGCTTCAACGAAGAGGGGAACGTTCGCGAGATGTACGAGGCGGTGAAGGCCGTGTTCGCGGGACTGCCGCAATACCGCTACGAGCACATCTTCATCGACAACGGATCGAAGGACCGGACGGCGATCATTCTGCGCGAACTCGCGGCGCAGGACAAGAACGTGAAGGTGATCCTCAATACGCGGAACTTCGGTCACGTGCGGTCCGGGTACTACGCGCTGTTGCAGTCGCACGGCGACGCGGTCATCGCGCTGGCGTGCGACTTCCAGGATCCGCCAGAGCTGATCCCGGAATTCCTCAAGCGCTGGGAGGCCGGCTCGAAGGTGGTCCTCGGCGTGAAGGAATCCGCCGACGAGAACGGCCTCTTCTACGCCATGCGCGACCGCTACTACCGGATGCTCGCGCGCATCGCCGACATCGAGCTCGTGCGGCAGAGCACCGGCTTCGGCTGCTACGACCAGTCGGTGATCGAGGCGCTGCGCAAGATCGACGACCCCTATCCGTATTTCCGCGGGCTGATCGCCGAGATCGGGCACGAGCCGTCGCTGGTGCCGTTCAGGCAGCCAGCGCGCAAGCGCGGGATCTCGTCGCAGAACTTCTACACGCTGTACGACCTCGCGTTTCTGGGCATAGTGAACCATTCGAAGGTGCCGCTGCGCATGGCGACGATGACGGGCTTCGCGCTCGCGATCCTGAGCCTGCTCACCGCGTTTGGTTACCTGGCCGCGAAGCTGCTGTTCTGGAACCAGTTCTCGTTGGGCATCGCGCCGATCCTCATCGGGTTCTTCTTCCTCACCTCGGTGCAGCTTTTCTTCATCGGCATCGTCGGCGAGTACATCGGTTCGATCTACACCCAGGTGCGGCACCACCCGCACGTGTTCGAGAAGGACCGGATCAACTTTTGACGGCGGCCCCGCTCGCCTGGCTGCGGGCGTTCGCCGGCGACGCGGGCGTTCGGGCCACGGCGGTGGCGCGTGTGATCGCGCTCGCCGGCGCGCCGGTCACCCTGTATCTCGCCGCAACCCGCCTCCCACCCAACGAGCAGGGCTGGTATTTCGTCGCGATCAACATCGTGGCGTTCGCGCAGCTGTGCGAGCTCGGGCTCGGGACGATCATCGTGCAGTTCGCGAGCCACGAGTGGCCGCGACTGCGCTGGGGCCGCGCCGGCGGGCTCGAGGGCGATCCCAGCGCGCGCGATTCGATCGCCGCGCTGCTCGTCACCGCGACTCGCTGGTTCGGCGCGGCGGCGCTCGTGCTCATTGCCATTGCCGGGATCGGCGGCGCGCTGATTTTTGGAGGGAACCTCGGCGGATCGCGCCTCGGATTCGCGGTGTTCTGGTGCGGCTTCGTTTCGCTCACCGCGCTGTACCTGCTCGCGATTCCGTTCATCTGCATCTCGGAGGGATGCGGCGACCTCCTGGCCGTGCAACGCATGCGCGGGTGGCAGGCGGCGGCAATCCTGCTCGCGCTCTGGACCGGGATCGTCGCATCGGGTCCGCTCGCCGCCGCGTGGCTCGCGGCCGCGGCGCAGCTCCTCGTCGCCGCAGCGTGGCTGTTCGGGAGGCACCGCGGACTGCTGCGCGCACCGCGCAGGCTGCCGGCGCTCCTGCTCGAGGGCGTGAGCGGGCTCGCGAACCGCTATCGCGCGGAGCAGACACGCAGCGCCCGGCTCTGGATCGCGCTCTGGGTGACGCCGCAGCTACTCGCGCCGGTCCTGCTCCGCGTGCGCGGTGGCGACGAAGCGGGCCGGCTCGGTGTGACGCTCGCGGTCGCCACCGCGCCGCTCACACTCGCGATCGCGTGGCTGCACGGGCGCTATCCGTCGTTCGGCGCGATGGTCGCGGAAGGAAAGGTTCGCGAGTTCGATGCGCTCGCGCGGCGTGCGACCGTGGAGGCGGCGAGCGTGTTCGTCGCGACGTGCGTGATGCTCACGGGCGTCGTGCTGCTCCTGCCGCATGTGCTACCTGCCCTGGCGATGCGGTTTCTTCCGCCGGCTTCACTGCTCGCGCTGATGGCCGGCAACCTGGCGGGACTGCTGCTGCAGGCGATGGCCGGCTGGCTGCGCGCGTTCCGCGATGAGGGCATCGCGGCACCGATCGTCGGCGGCGCCGCGGCGGTCGTGATCGCGAGCGCCGTCGCCGGGACGATGGGCGGCGCCCAGCTCATGTCGGCGGTATTCGCCGCGTCGAGCGTGCTTATCGCGGTGCCGCTGGCAGGGACTCACTTTCTGCGCGTGAGGCGGGAGCGGCTGAGCGAGACTTAAGAAGCAATCCCACGGCCAGCGCGTACGCGCCAAGTGCGAGCCAGTTCAGCGCGCTGATGCCAAGCATCATCGAACTGTACTCCAGCACACCTCCAGCCACGCCACCGAGGATGTTGAACGCGAGGGCGCTGGTGGGTTCCTCCTGCGTGGCGAATGTTTGCGAGAAGATCATGCTGCCGAACAACACCGGGAGTCCCACCGACACAGCGGCGATCAACCAGCGCAACCCCGGCACCGCCGTGACGAGTTCGGTGCCCGGCACGATCGCCGAGATGGTGAGCAGGACGGCGACGACCGCCAAGCAACGCTCCACGGAAGGGGCGCGCCCGCGGGCGGCGAGCACAGTGCCGACGAGCGCGACGACGAGAATCGACGCGATCACGATGAGATTGACGATCCAGGTCGAGCCGAATAGCAGCGACATCGCAGTGATGCCCTTGGTCTCGAGCAGCAGAAATCCAACGCCGAGGAAGAACATCGACCAGTTCGGGGCGCGCATCGCCGCGCCGCCGGCGGCCATCCCGACGAGCAGCACGCTCAGCAGGACGACGGCGATAAGCGCGGCGACATAGTGCTGCGGGAGTCCGCGCGCGAGCAGGTACGGGAAGGGCCAGTCGTCGGTGGAAAGCTCGATCGGCGTGCGAAGCATCGACGGAACGACGGCGCCGGTCGTGTCGCGCGCCCCGCCGCCCGCAATGAAGGTGTGGTTGAAGAGGAAGTCGTTTTCGCTGATTTCGCGCGGGGGCACGCCGAACGTGCGCCAGAGGAGTTGGTAGAGCCGCGCGGCGATGTACTCGTACCCGGAAAGATGGTAGAGGACGATCGACCCGCCCGGCTTGAGCGCCGCGCGCGCCGCGCGGAACGATTCCACGGTATAGACGAAGTTGTCGAGGCGCACCGCGCTCATCCCGGAGAGCAGCGACTGGCTGTCGAGCGTTCCGAACGTGATGACGTCGTACCGGCGCGGCGGCGCGCGAAGGAAGGCGCGCGCGTCGGTCACGAAGAGGTGGACGCGCGGGTCGTCGTACGGCCGCTGCGGATGCGCGATCCGCCCGATGCTCGCTATGACGGGATCGATCTCCACCGCGTCCACGTGACGCGCGCCCATTCGCAGCAGCACCGAGATGTCGTTACCGGTGCCCGCGCCGACCACGAGCGCGGTGTCGATCCGTCCGACGATTCGATAAGGCCGTTCGTACGCCATCCGGACGGTTCGCCTGAAGGTCGACCGATCCGCGCGATCGAAATCCACGATCTCCTGGTGAAGCGCGCCGTTGACTTCGATCTGCACGTCGCCGGGTGCGCCAGACGGCTTCACGAACACGCGGTAGTACGGCGACCAATACTCGAGGGCGCCCTCGCGCGTCCAGTGCACGGCTACGAGCGAGCACGCCGCGGCCACGGTCATCGCAAGCGCCAGCGCCCGCCGCCGCCAGACGAGCGCCACCCAGACGCCGAGGGCCAGGGCGAACCAGGTCGTCGGCTCCGTCCTGAGCTGGCTCAGGCCGGCGAACACGCCCACCCCGAGCAGGCTGCCGGCGAGATCCGCGGCGTACGCCGTAAGCGGAGCGAGCCTTGCGAAGCGGTCCCCAAGCAGCGCACCGAGCGGCACGAAGACCATCGTCGTGAGGGCGAACAGGGCGATCACCGCGACCTTGATCGACACGTGTCGCGGAACATTCGTGGCGGACGTGAAACCCCAGAGGTACTCGCTCGCGTGCGCGGGTACGTCGATCGGCACGATCGCCAGAAACGCGACGAGCCCCGTCAGCAGCATGAGCGCCGGGACGCCGATCCAAAGCAGCTGGTCCACGTTCCGGCGGCGCAACATCCCCGTTCCCATGCCGAGGAACGTCGCGAGGAGCACGAAGTTCACGTAGAAGCCGAAGACGCGAACATACGCCGCGATATAGCGGATCAGCGCGAGCTCGAGGAAGAGAATGAGTGCGGCTGTCGCAGCGATCGGAATTGCCCGGCGGATCATCTGATTGCCAGTTGCGGGACTGGGGCTGCATCCGGTGGCAGTCCGTATGTGACCGCTTCAAACCCCGAATGCGCATGCGGCCGCAGATGCAGCGAGTATCCCGCATCCAACGCCGCAATCCACTCCGCGATGCTCCATAGATGCTCGCAGCGATGATACGCGCACACCGCGAGCCGTGGCCTCGCACGCAAGATCAGCGCGCGCGCACCGTCGAGCGCGTCGGGCTCGGCCCCTTCGATATCGAGCTTGATCTCCGTCGGATGCGCCGCGCCGATGATGACATCCAGCGCGCAGACAGCGACATCGATCGTTCCACCCGCACCGAGCGAGCTCGCCTCTCCGCCTCCCGCCGCGAACTGCGCGGTCCCCATGCGCGCACCG
Organism: Gemmatimonadaceae bacterium; assembly: GCA_017881585.1. Lineage (GTDB taxonomy): Bacteria > Gemmatimonadota > Gemmatimonadetes > Gemmatimonadales > Gemmatimonadaceae > Fen-1231. The sequence goes on from JADGQS010000060.1 coordinate 10,820, forward strand.
AGTGCCACCCGCAGGAGTTCGTGCTCCGCAGTGGGGCCGCCGGGCGCATTCCACCACTGTACCAGCGCCGAGAAGTTGTCGGGATCGGGCTCGAATCCCCAGTAGTACTCCACCGGCACCCCGGCCTCGTGCCATGCGCGCATCGTGTCGCCGTCGAACGCGCCTCCGTCTATGAATCGTGCGGCGCCCACCGGCGCGGGCAGATCCGCGGGCCGGTACGGCACGCCGCCCACCCGATTCGGCAGAAGCGCGGGATCACCCGTGAGACGATAGGCGAGCAGCTGCGCGTACTGCATACGGCTCGAATCGTCCGCCCAGCGCGCGAGCCCCTCGCGCATCGCGTCCTCATGTGAGCGAAGTTCGTCTTGTGAGACGAGCCAATACCGATCGCCGAGTTCCGGCGAGAACCGCGCGTGCAGTTCCACGAAATCGATGATCCGCACCGCGCCGCTCGCACGCATGACCGTGTGAATCGACTGCGGATCCGCCTCGCGGTTGAACGCGGCGATCACGACTGGCATAGAGGCCTGATGCGCGGTGCCCGGCGCCACCACCGGAATGCCGTCCATTGAACGCAGCTGAACGGCGCGCGCGTCGATCATGCGATCGACCACGACCCCGCGCGACCCGAGCAGCGTCGCCACCTGACGCCCCACGTTCCCCGCGCCGTACACCGCGACGTGCACGCCTCGCGTCAGCTCGGGAGCCGGATCCTCCGCGAGCGTCCGGTTTGCGAGCGAGTGCTCGAAGAGATCGCGAGCGAGATCGTCGCGCGGCACGGTCACGTCATTTGCCTTTGCGATCCGCTTGGGCATACGCGACCATCGGCACGAGCATGTTCGACGCCAGCTCCGCCTCGGAGAGGAACGGGAACATGTCCTCGAGCGGCGCCGTCACCATCGTACCATCGGGGAGCCGCTTCGACGACACGCGCGGGCTGAACGGCTGCGTGGCATCGAGCACCACCTCGCACACCGCGGGCCCGTCGTGCGCGAGGGTCGCGCGGATCGCGGCGTCAAGGTCGGCGTTGCGCGTCACGTGCTCGAACGGGAGGTCGAACCCGGCGGCGAGCTTCCCGAAATTCGGGAACGTCACGCCGCTCTCCGGCCCCGCACCGACCGGATTGCCGGGAAAGAAGTTCTCCTGCGTCAGGCGGATCGAGAGATATCCGTTGTTGTTGAAGATGAACAGCTTCACGGGCAGCGAATGCCCCCGCAGCGTTTGCAGTTCCTGGATGTTCAACATGATGCTGCCGTCGCCGGCGATGCACATCACGCGGCCACGCCCGTGCGCCACGCATGCGCCGATCGCCGCGGGAAGGTCGAAGCCCATCGGCGCGCAGCCGGAGTCGGAGAAGAGGCGCTGTCCCGCGCGCAGCCGCGCCGACTGGAACGTCGCAATGCACGCGGTGCCGTCGCCGGTGACGATCACATCGTCGTCGGCGAGCGCCCTCGAGAGCGCGTCGCCGAAGCAATATGGGTTCACGCCGTTCTCGCGCGTCCAGTATTCCTTCAGTACCACCGGATACTTCGCCTTGCGTTCCGCGCACCAGGCGACCCACGCGCGGTGCTTGGGCGTCGCGCCGGGCCACGTTGCGGCGAGAAGGCCGCGAATCACGTCGCCCGCATCGGCGTGCACCGCGACGGTCGGCTTGATGGTCGGCTTCTCGAGTTCGGCCTCATCGATGTCCACCACGATGAGTTCCGCGGCCCGGGCGAAATTCTGCCACGCGTAGCTGATCTGCCTGATGTTCAGGCGGCAGCCCAGCACGAGCACGCAGTCGGAGTTCTGGACCGCGAAGTTCCCGGGGCGATCGCCGATCGTACCCGGACGGCCTGCGAAGAGCGGATGATCGGTGGCGATCAGGTCGTGCGCGTTGAATCCGGTGACGACCGGAACTCCGAGCCGCTCAACGAGCTTCGAAAACTCATCGGCCGCGCCCGAAAGTCGCACGCCTGAACCTGCATAGATCACGGGACGTTCGGCGCGCGCGATCCGCGCGACGACATCGCCAATGATCCTCGCGAGCGGCGCGCCCGTAAGCGGAGCGGGATCCGCCGGCACCGGCGTGAATCCTTTCATCGTTGTTTCGTCGACCATCGCGGCCTGCACGTCCACCGGTATGTCGATCCACACCGGGCCCGGCCGGCCGGACGTCGCTTCGTGCAGCGCACGCTCGAGGTGGTAGCGGATCGTCGCGGGATCGGTGACGCACACGGCGTACTTCGTGACCGGCCGCGCCATCGCGATGATGTCCACTTCCTGGTCGCCGAGCTGCCTGAGCGGCAGCGCATACGACGACATCATCGTCTCGCGCTTCACCTGTCCCGACACGACGATCATCGGCAGCGAATCGACGAAGGCGCCGAATACGCCGGTGAGCGCGTTCGTGCCGCCGGGTCCCGTCGTCACCTGCACGAGCGCGGGACGGTTGAGCAGCCGCGCGTAGGCCTGCGCGGCCATCGCGCACGCCTGCTCGTGATGGTTCGGCAGCCAGCGCATTCCCTCGCAGCGGCCGACGGCGTCGTTCAGGTGCATCGCGCCGCCGCCGGTGACGATGAACGTGTCGGTGACGCCGTGCCGCACGAGCGTGCGCATGACATAATCTGCGAGCCTGATCATTGAGCGCCGGGATCGAGACGGATGACGGGATTGGCCAGGCCGCGCGCCTTGATGGCGTCCGCGATCTCCGCGCCGTGCAATAGCGACCCGATCACGATCGGGATTTTCGGCCACGCGCGCAATGCGTCGGGCGGCACGACGGGCGCGCCGGAGATCGTGCGGCCGTAGTGCATCGGATTGGAATCGGTGAACGCGCGGATGCGTGCCCCGCCGAGCGGCGTTTCCGCAAGGAGAATCGCGGTGGTCTGGCCGGTGCCCCAGACGATGATCTCCTTCGACGGGATGCCGAGTTCCTCGCAGCGCGCGATGACGCGCGCCAAGAGCATGTGCGAGGCGGTCACGTAGCGCGAGAGCGCCATGCGCAGCGAGCGGTCGGGCGGCATCTCCTCCACCGCTTCACCAGGCTTCGGCAGTTCGGCGAGGACCCACGCACACGGGTAGCGCGTGTTGGGCGACGACGCGATCGCCTTGGCGCCGAACGCGACGACCTTCCAGCCGCGCGACGCGAAGAGACGCTTGAGCGTGCCCACCGAGAAGTGGTTGATGTGCTCGGTGTTGAAGTCGAGAAAGGGCGCGACGAGGTACTCGGCGTACTGCGACGCGTTCGGGACTTCCGCGTAGACGCGGCCGCCCGCACTCATGATCGTCTTGAGTCCGTCGATCGCAGCACCCACCTCGCGCACGTGCTCGAGCACGTGCGACAATACGACAAGCCCGGCGGGCTCGAGTTTCTCCGGCAGTGCGAACAACGAGCCAACGCATCCTCGCACGCGGGGGATCGCGGCTGTTGCCTCCGCGCACGCCGGGGCCGGGTCGATGCCCGTGAGGTGCGTGTAGCCGAGCTTCGCGAGCCAGCGCAGCAGCCCCCCGGCGCCGCATCCGACGTCCACGATGTGCGTGGACTTGTCCGGCGCGAACGACGCGAGGGTACGCGCCGTTTCCTCGAGACGCTGGTCGTCCCACGCCTGCACGCCGCTCCCGGTTCCGGTCGCGGCGTCGGCGTACTTCGACGCATCGCGGTAGTAGCGGTCGTACGCCGCCTGCTCGGGGAGCGGCGTGGCGTACGCGGCGCCGCACACGCCACAGGTCACCACCGTGTAGCCTCGCGCGAGTGGATGGCCGTCCGGCAGCACGAAACTGCGATGATGCAGCGGCTCGCCGGCGAACGCACCACAGACCGGACAGGGGCGCTCCGCGTCGCGCGTCGCAGAAGCAAGCACCGCTAGAGTCCGCGTCCCTCGATCTGTTTCCGCAGCTCCGGCGTGCGCGAGTACGGGTTGTCGAAGAGTTCGATGCGGATGGGCGCGTCCTTCGCCACCGGTTTCACGAGCAGGTCGCCGTCGATCAGCTCGCGACTCGAGAGCTGGCCCCTCTGCAGCGGCACGGCAAGGTAGTAGTCGTCACGCGTGATCCGCGCGCCGGCCGGGATGTCGCGATTCGCATACACCCCTCGGACGAGCGCGTCGAGATACTCGATCTCCTTCCGCGGCAGCGTCCGGCGCGTCTCGCTGGATCCGCCGCAGAGCGCCTTCGCGCGGTTGAACGCGGAGAACCAGTCGCTCACGTCCTGCGGCGTCGAGCAGTAGGGAGACAGCGTCTTGTCCGGCGTCACGATGTCGACGTGCCGCTCGAACGTGCGCGCACCCTTCGCATATACGGCGAGCATCGTGTCGTGGATCTCCGACGACTTCTCGTGCCCCGACCATCCGATCGTGTGCGTCGGGTAGCGCTTCCTCAGGAAGTCGATCTGGTTGAGCTCGAGTTCCTCGCCCTCCGAAGGATACAGCGACACGCAGTGGTTTATCGCGATGGGGATCGAGCGGTTCCCGAAGAAGGTCACCATCGCATCCATGTCCTTCACCGATGCGCCACCGGTGGAGGCGATCACCGGCTTGCGCGTCTTCGCGATCTTTTCGAGGAGTGTCCAGTCGGTGATGTCGGAGCTCGCGATCTTGATGATGTCGATGCCCACCTCCACGCAGAGATCCACGCTGCGCTCGTCGAACGGCGTCGCCATCCGGATGCCGTTGTTTCGGCGGGTCTCCTCCACGAGCGCGCCGTAGTCCTCGTCGCTCATCTTCGTGTCCACGGTCTTCTTCACGTACCGGATGTCCTGACGGTCGCGGAAGTTCTTGTGGATGAAGTGGTCCACGTCGCGGAACTGCAGCTTCATCGCGCAGCGCATGTTGTGATAGCGCGCGATGGTCGAGAATTCACGAATGATGCGAAGTCCGCGCTCGAGTGAGCCCCAATGGTTGTTGGCGACCTCGAGTACGAAGAGCTCGTCGAAAATATTGCGCTCGATCACGGCGACATCTCCTCCGGTACAGCAAAGGTTGTGCGTAACCCGCCGACGAGTTCCGTCCAGGCACGATAGCGGCACGCGGTCAGGGCCCGCTCGACCGCGGTATCGGTAAACTTACCGCCAATTCGGTGATGTGTGTCGATCACCCAGCGGGGACGATGCGCGAGAAGCCAGTCCCGCGCACCCACGAGAACCTCTTCCTCGGCCCCCTCCACGTCCATCTTGATGAAGTCGGGGATCCGCCCGGCCGCCTCGCACGCACCGGGAAGGGTCACCGCGGTGACGTCGATCGTCTCCACGAGCCCGGCCCGCGACACCACATGCGAGAGTGCCGCGCCGAGGCTCCCCTCGGAGTTGAAGCGGAGGCGGCCGCTGCGCCCGGCGATCGCGACGTCACGCACGTCCACATTCGCGAGCGCGAGCTCCTTCACGTTGCGCGTCAGCATCTCGCGATTGAGCGGATCCGGTTCGAACGCGACGACGCGCCCCGTGGGCCCCACCGCGCGGGAGAACACATACACGCTCACGCCGCAATTCGAACCCAGGTCGAACACGGTCTCACCCGGTCGTGGCGGCGCATGCTTGAGATAGCCCTGAATCGTTTCGACTTCTTCCACGAGCCCGGCTTGCCAGAACTGAACGCCAAGTGCCGGAATGAAGTGGCGTGCGGGCACCGAGAAGTCGCGCAGCGAGTCGTCGCCTGCCGAGGCCACGGAACTCCAGTACGCGTCGAAATGCGCGGCTACGTCGGGTGCGAACACGAGATGGCGCGGACTCAGCCTCACGATCTGCGTGCCGGATAGCACATCCACCGCGTCGCGAGTGATGCGCACATCGCATCCCGCCGCGCGC